>JBJXEJ010000115.1:0-73379 GCA_046154125.1 Rhizobacter sp.
CGACCTCAACGCGCTTGACCCATTCGAGCAGCGTCTGCGGCACGCAGCCGATCTTCGGGGCGATCGATTCGACAGCTGCCCACAGTGAGGGGTACTCCCCTCGATGCTCGTGAACCAGGCGCACCGCTCGCTCGCGGACCTCGGGTGAGAACTTGTTCGACTTCTTCATGGCTCCATCCTCTCAAAGATTGGAGCCTCCTCAAAATCCGGGGCGGTTCAGCGACCCGATAAGGCCACCTCCTCGGTTCCAACGATCAAGATTCCTCGGTCAGTGATGCTTGTCACCCGACAGTGATCGAGAGCAGGCAGGGCAACCTCACGGTTAATCGCTTCTATGCGGCGGGCGATCAGTCGGAGGTTGGCCTTACTGTCACTGTCTTCGACCTTGATCTTGATGGTCTTCGACCCGTAATGCGCCCGGAGGTCTTGAGGGACACCCCGTTGGTAGTACGTTGTCTTGCCTCGTGCGAACGAGTACTTGATGGTCACGAGGAGTAGGCCAAAGGACGTTTTCATGGGCAATTACCACAGTAATTACCACACTTTCGACGTCTCTCCTCGGACTGATTCTGTCTAATTCGTCAATTTAATCAACGACTTAGAGAGATATTGAGGTGCTAGAAATGGTGCCCCCGGCAGGAATCGAACCCGCGACCTTCGGTTTACAAAACCGCTGCTCTACCAACTGAGCTACAAGGGCATTTGAGGAATTTTAGCTTTGCACTTCCGGCACGCGCGCCACTCTCACTTGACCCGTTTCAGCGACGGTCGCCCACCTGCTGGTGGATGATCGGGCGGCGGATCGCCATCAGGCGACACCGGTGCAGCGGGGGCGGCAGCAGGCTCGTCCCCTTCAGCAGCCAGACGCAAGACCATGCCGGCGCGCTCGACTGGTTCAGGAGGCAGTACCCGAGGCCCTGAACCCGGTCCGGCGGGCGCCGCTGCATCAGGCGGCACCGGGAAAGCCATGCCCTGCCCGTTCTCCCGCGCATAGATCGCGATCACATGATCGACAGGCACCGAAATGTCGCGCGAGCTGCCGCCGAATCGCGCCTTGAATTCGATGCGCTCATTGCTCAGTTCGAGCGCCGTCGTGGCCTCGAAACCGACATTCAGGACGATCTCGCCGTTCTTCACGTACTCCATCGGCACCCTGACGTTCGGCCCGACGAAGACCGCGATGTAGGGCGTGAACCCGTTGTCGGTGCACCACTCATGCAGCGCGCGGATCAGGTACGGGCGCGTCGAAGTCCCGCTGTTGCCGAGCACGGGCGGGGCAGGTGGCAGCGTCATCGACGGCGATCGAACGAAGGGCGGCCGCGCAAGATCACTTGCGCATGACCTTCTCGGACGGAGTCAGCGCCTCGATGTAAGCCGGACGCGAAAAGATGCGCTCCGCGTACTTCAGAAGCGGGACCGCATTCTTGGACATGTCGATGCCGTAGTAGTCGAGGCGCCAAAGCAGCGGCGCAATGGCCACGTCGAGCATCGAGAAGTCATCACCGAGCATGAACTTGTTCTTCAGGAAGATCGGTGCGAGCTGGGTCAGTCGGTCGCGAATCTGTGCACGGGCCTTCTCCAGTTGCTTGTCAGTCGCCTTGACCCCGCGCGACTCCAGCAGGTTGACATGTACAAACAGTTCCTTCTCGAAGTTGAGCAGGAACAAACGCACGCGGGCACGAGCAACCGGATCCCCCGGCATCAACTGCGGGTGCGGGAAACGCTCGTCGATGTACTCGTTGATGATGTGCGATTCGTACAGGATGAGATCACGTTCGACGAGGATGGGGACCTCGTTATACGGGTTCATCAACGCGATGTCTTCGGGCTTGGCGAACAGATCGACGTCGCGAATCTCGAAGTCCATGCCCTTCTCGAACAGCACAAATCGGCAACGGTGTGAGTAGGGGCAGGTCGTGCCGGAGTAAAGCACCATCATGTGGGCGAGCTCCTCAAGGGATCAGAAAAGAAAAACGCAGGGGGCGCCGTTTCGGGCTGACCCACTGCGCAGTTGCCCGACATCCACCAGGGACGCCGGGCAGGCGAAGCATCACTTGATATCTTTCCAGAATGCTGCGTTGAGTCGCCAGGCAATCAGCGTGAACACGGCCAGGAAAAGCAGCACCCAGACGCCGAGTCTGGTGCGTGTGCTCTGTGCCGGCTCGGCCATCCAGTTCAGGTAAGCCACCAGATCACCAACCGCCTGATCAAACTCGTGCGGCGTCTTCGTTCCCGGCGTGATCTGTTCGAAACCAGCAAAACGATGGGTCTTCTTGGTTTCGTCGTGCGGATCGGTTTCCTCGACGAACTTGGCGCTGCGCTGGCCCTGCCACTCCCACAGGATGTGCGGCATCCCGATGTTGGGAAATGCAAGATTGTTCCAGCCAGTGGCCTTCGTCTCGTCGCGGTAGAAGGTGCGCAGGAAGGTGTAGACGTAATCGGCGCCAGTGCCCTGCCCGGCTGCCGACCGCGAGCGAGTGATCAGGGTCAGATCAGGCGGGACCGCACCCAACCACTCTTTGGCATTCTTGGGTTCCAGCGACACTTTCATGACATCACCGACCTTCTCGGTCGCGAACATCAGGTTCTTCTTGATCTGGTCGTCGGTGAGCCCGATGTCGCGCAAGCGGTTGTAGCGCATGTACGCCGCGTTGTGACAGTTGAGGCAGTAGTTGGCGAAGGTGCGCGCACCGCTTTGGAGCGCAACGACATCCGTCGACTTCTCGACCGGGAACTTGTCCCAGGCAATACCGCCGCTGTTGGCGTGCGCAACAGACAGGCCCGCCACGGAGATCAGCAGAGTGATGATGAATTTTTTCATTTTTTGAAGCCTGCGTCGACCATCAGTGGGCTGCGAATGTCACGCGATCAGGGACGGGTTTGAACTCGCCAAGGCGACTCCACCATGGCATCAGCAGGAAGAAGCCGAAATAGATCACCGTGCCGATTTGCGAGAGACGTTCGCCGACATGAGAAACCGGCTGGGTGCCGAGATAGCCGAGCAACAGGAAATTGATGACGAAGAGGCCGTAGACGTACTTGTGCCAATCCGGCCGGTACCGAATCGACTTGGCCAGGCTGTTGTCGAGCCAAGGGAGGAAGAACAGGATCACGACAGCGCCGCCCATCCCGACGACGCCCCAGAACTTGGCGTCAATCGACAGCATCATGGCCACGACGGCCGCAGCAGCCGCCAGAACCACCAGCTTCAGGAAACCGCCCATCTTGACCTTGACGATGGCCAGAGCACCACCGAGCACGACGAAGGCGATCAGCACGTACATCATCTCGGCGGTGATTGCACGCAGAATGGAATAGTAGGGCGTGAAGTACCAGACCGGAGCGATGTGCAAAGGCGTCTTCAGCGAGTCGGCCGGTATGAAATTGTTGTACTCGAGGAAGTACCCGCCCAGCTCGGGCGCGAAGAAGATGATCGCCGAGAAGATCAGCAGGAACACACTGACGCCCAGAACATCGTGGACCGTGTAGTACGGATGGAAAGGTATGCCATCCAGCGGCTTGCCGGCAGCGTTCATCTTGGCCTTGATTTCCACGCCGTCAGGATTGTTCGAGCCCACTTCGTGCAGCGCGATCACGTGCGCCACGACCAAGCCGAGCAGAACAAGCGGAACGGCAATGACGTGGAAGCTGAAGAACCGGTTCAGCGTCGCATCGCTCACGACGTAGTCACCGCGAATCAGCAACGACAGGTCCGGGCCGACGAACGGGATCGCAGAGAACAGGTTCACGATCACCTGTGCTCCCCAGTAGCTCATCTGGCCCCAGGGAAGCAGGTAGCCCATGAAGGCTTCCGCCATCAAGCACAGGAAGATGGCGCAACCGAAGATCCAGACCAGCTCGCGAGGCTTGCGATAGCTGCCGTAGATCATGCCGCGGAACATGTGCATATAGACAACCACGAAGAACGCGCTCGCGCCGGTCGAGTGCATGTATCGCACCAGCCAACCCCAAGGCACGTCCCGCATGATGTACTCGACCGATGCGAAGGCGAGCGTCGCATCGGGCTTGTAGTGCATCACCAGGAAAATGCCGGTGACGATCTGGATCACAAGCACCAACAAGGCCAACGAGCCGAAGAAGTACCAGAAGTTGAAGTTTTTCGGCGCGTAATAGTCGGCTAGGTGCTCGTTGTAGAGCTTGGTTGCCGGGAACCGGTTGTCGACCCACGTCAACAGCTTTTCAGCTGCGTTGGCGTTGGCGGGTGCTTCCTTGAAGGTGGCCATCGTGTGTTCTCCTGTTGTGCCGTTACTGCAGAGCCATCAGGCTTTCTTGTCTTCGCCGATCAGCAACCGGGTATCGGAGAGGTACATGTAGGGCGGCACCTCGAGGTTGTCCGGTGCCGGCTTGTTCTTGTAGACACGGCCGGCCAGATCGAAAGTGGAGCCGTGACACGGGCAGAGGAAGCCGCCCGCCCAGTCGTCGGGCAACGAAGGCTGCGCACCTGGCGTGAACTTGTCCGACGGCGAACACCCGAGGTGGGTGCAAATACCCACGGCGACCATGATCTCCGGCTTGATGGACCGGTGCTCGTTGCGCGCGTACTCGGGAGTCAACTCGCCGGGCTTTCGAAGGGATTGCGGGTCGGCGAGTTGCGCATCGACCTTGGGGAGCGCGGCCAGTTGCTCCGGCGTGCGCTTGATGATCCAGACGGGCTTGCCGCGCCATTCGACGGTGAGTTTTTCTCCCGGCTTCAGCGCGCTGATGTCGACCTCTACCGCAGCACCCGCGGCACGGGCACGTTCCGAAGGCTGAAACGTGCTGACGAAGGGCACGGCCACGGCCACGCCACCCACAGCGCCCGCGCAACCCGATGCGATCAACCAGGTGCGCTTACCACTGTCCACTTGCTGCTCACTCATAAAACCTCGCGTTTGACGACGACTTCCAGACAACCCGAGATTCTAGCGGAGCGATGCGGGCGGAAGGTGCCGCCCCTTGAAGCGCTCTCGGTCCGGAAGCGATCGACGCAGAAGCCGCTCTGCGGTTGTCTTCGGGATTGACCTGCCTCGTCTATGGGCAATACTCGGATTCCGACGCTGCGAACGGCCCCATTCCGTTCGAGCCCGGATCTTCAAAACAACACCAAACAGGAGTGAGCAACATGGGTTTTGCTGCAGAGTTCAAAGAGTTTGCCATGAAGGGCAGCGTCGTCGACCTCGCCGTGGGCGTGATCATCGGCGGAGCATTCGGAAAGATCGTCGATTCGCTCGTGTCGGATGTGATCATGCCGGTGGTCAGCAAGATTTTCGGCGGGCTGGACTTCGCGAACTATTTCATCCCCTTGTCAGGGCAAGCCGCAACCACGCTGGCAGAAGCCAAGAAGGAAGGCGCCGTCCTGGCCTACGGCAGCTTCTTCACAGTCGCGATCAATTTCGTGATCCTGGCGTTCATCATCTTCATGATGGTCAAGGCCGTAAACAGCATGAAGCAGAAGGAGCAGGAGGCGGCCCCCGCTGCTCCGCCGGCTCCACCTGAAGATGTCGTGCTGTTGCGGGAAATTCGTGACGCATTGAGGAAGTAAGCGACCGCAGACGCGGACCGGGGCTCGTGGCGGGGCTTCGGTGCTGGTTTGGTCCCATACTCTCCATCGCGACCCGGCTCCAACCTCCGGCGGATGTAGCGTTTCCCCGAGATGAACCCCACAGATCAGCGACTGCCTGCCGAGCTGGAAGCAGCGGCAGACCTTGTCAAGGCAACCGCCCTGACGGTCGCAGAGCGCGTCTGTCAAACCATGGCGGCGCAATCCCAGTCGGCCTCCAAGGCCGTCGACCGCAACACGATGTTTGCGGCGCAGCTGGCGTTGCATCGACAGCTGGGCCCGTTTCGACTGAACTTTCGCACCCGACTCGACGCCCGCATGTTGGAAACGCTGGCGCCCCGCGCCGACTCCAAGCGTGCGGCACACACGGCCGACTGGCAAACGCTCACGCTGGTCGACGACAAGGAAGTCGAGGAGCGCATGCACTCCGATCGACTGGCACAGCAGATTGCGCATGCGTGCGAAGTGGAATTACGCGAACTATCCGGCTACATGGGCCGGATCACCGGTTTCGGCACGGCCGACGAGGAGCAGAACCCGCTGCGACCTTCCATCGTTGGTCAATCCCTGTTTTTCGCCATCGAGGCCGTGACCAACGACCCGACCGAACGCAGCCTGCTTGCGCGGGAATTCGGCGTCGTCATGGCTCAGGCGATGCCTGCTTGCTATGCCGCAATCGTTGTCGAGCTGCAATCGCGCGGCGTAAGCCCGGTCAGCCTGCAGGTGCGGACGGTGGACGGACCCGGCAACGCATTGCCCGGGCTCAACTCCGGCTACGCGAGCCTGGAAGACCTGGCGTCGACCCGTGGGCACGGCTCTGAATTCCACACCTCCTCGCACTCGGGACTGGGTTCGCAGCGGTCGACATCCGGCCCGTCGACGTCGGGCTCACGCAGCGGAAGTTCCGGGTACGGGTCGACCGGTTGGCAAGGCACCCGCAGCGGACGGGTCGACGCCTCGCCCTCTGGCCACGGCACCAGTTCGCGAGGACCGGCCTCGGGATACGGCGGTTCAGCACAGGCCTCCCGAGGCTCAGGCTCTGCGGCGCAGGACGCTCAGCTGATGACGCTGTTGCGTCGATTGACGCAATTGGGCAACGCCGCGGACATACCCGGCGCGCCGGGCGGATTGCCAGGCGCAACGACATCAAACACGATAGCCAGCCGCTTTGCGGCCGAGCCAGGCCTGCGCGGCATCCCCAATCTTCCGTACGCCGACCTGGGCCCGGCGAGCGCCTATGCCGACGATGCGTCAGCCGGCCTCATGGCAGTGAATCTGATCCGGGCGCACCGCGAAGAACTGATCCAGGCCTCGACCGGCAAGCTCGATCACATGGTGATCGACGTCGTCGGCAGCCTCTTCGACCAGATCCTGTCGGACACCCGGGTGCCACCGCAGATGGCTCGCGAAATCGCGCGCCTGCAGTTGCCCGTGCTTCGCGTGGCGTTGGTCGACGCCACCTTCTTCTCGTCGCGTCGCCACCCGGTGCGCCGCTTCGTCAACCGGATTGCCTCGCTCGCCTGCGCGTTCGACGATTTCGACGACGGCCCGGGCAAGGAGTTCGTCGAACGCGTGCGCGATCTCGTGCAGGAGATCGTCGACGGCGATTTCGACCAGGTCGATCTGTACGCCGCGAAACTGGCAGAGCTGGAATCGTTCATCACGCAGCAGGCCACCGCCGAGGTGAAGGGTCGCGGGGCGATCGCAGTGCTGGAAACCAAGGAAACCGATCTGCGCACGCAACAGCGCTACCTGATCCAGTTGCAGGGTGCGCTGTCTTCGGTGTCGATGCCCGATTTCCTTCGGACCTTTCTGTGCCAGGTCTGGAGCCAGGCGCTCGTGCAGGCGGCCCGCAAGCAGGGAGCGGATGGCGAACCGACCAAGCGTTACCGCAACGTCGGACGCGATCTGGTGATGAGCGTGCAGCCCAAGGGATCACCCGGAATGCGCAAGCGCTTCCTGATGCAACTGCCGACGCTGATGCGCGACCTCAATGAAGGCCTGAAACTGATTGGCTGGCCGGAGGCGGCGCAGAAGGAATTCTTTGCCCAGTTGCTGCCGGCGCACGCGGAATCGCTGAAGGTACCGGCGATGACCGAGCTCGACTACAACATGCTGTCCAAGCAGCTCGAGGCGATCTTCAACAGCGGCGTTCCGGGACAGAGCGATTCCGTGCGCACGGATCCGGGCCTGGCCGTGCCGCTGACGTCGGCCGAGATAGAACAGCGATTCACCCCCGAGGAAGCCAGGCAGGTGGGCCTGATCGACGAGAAAACCGTCGATTGGGCCGAGCAGGTCGACATCGATCTGAGCAACGAGCCGGCACAGTTGACCGACAGCCAGCCGCTCAACCTGGGCGTCGACATCAACCTGGATCTGGTCACCGCAGATCCGGCGGAAGCGTCGCACGGTGCGCGTCTGATCGATCATCTGCGCATCGGCTTTGCATACCAGATGCTGCTGAAGGACCAGTGGCAGAAGGTGCGACTGACCTACATGAGCCCGGGCCGCAGCTTCTTTGTCTTCACGCATGGCCGAAATCTGCAGGAGACCATTTCGCTGACGGCACGCATGCTGGCTCGCATGTGCGAGGCCGAGCGCCTGCGCGCCGTGGAAAACAACTATCTGATGGAACGAGCCACGTCGAGGGCTCGAAAGCAGCTCGCCGAACTGACCACCCATTCGCGTCAGTGAACCGCCCGCGCCACTGCTCGGAAAGAGCGGCGACGCGCGCAGTGCCTCGCGCGTCACACCGCGGCCAGTCGCCGCGCCATCGCGATGGCGGCTGCCAGCGAGGCCGGGGCCGCGGTACCACTGCCCGCAATGTCGAACGCAGTGCCGTGATCGGGGCTGGTGCGAACGAACGGCAGACCCAGCGTCACATTGACGCCCTGCTCGACACCCAGGTACTTCACGGGAATCAGTCCGTGGTCGTGCGTCATCGCCACCACGATGTCGAACTCGCCCGGGTGCCCGCGCACATTGCGCGCCCGCATGAAGACGGTGTCGGGCGCATAGGGGCCGAGGGCATCGATGCCCTCGGCCCGAGCGGCGGCCACGGCAGGCGCAATGATCTTGATTTCCTCGTCACCAAATAGGCCACCTTCTCCGGCATGAGGGTTGAGCCCGGCCACCGCAATGCGCGGTGCTGGCAAGCCCCATCGCACCAAGGCGACGTGCGCAATGCGCACGGTATCGAGAACGGCGTCAAACGTGACCTCGTCGATGGCGCGACGCAAGGACTGGTGGATCGTCACCAGCACCGTGCGCAACTCGTCGTTGGCCAGCATCATGCGCACCGGTGGTGGCACAGCACCAGGCAACGCGGACAGCGACTGCAGCATTTCGGTGTGTCCGGGAAAGCCGACACCAGCTGCCGCCAGCGCCTCCTTGTGAATCGGTGCAGTGACGATCGCCGATACGGAGCCACGCAGCGCCAGCCCCACCGCCTGTTCAATGCAGCGCGCGGCAGCCGCGCCGGCGCGCGCGTCGATGCCACCTATCTGCGCATCGATCAGATCGGCCGGCAGCGCATCTGCCTGCAGCACCGGCAGGCAGTTCGGAGGGACATCCCCGAGCGCCTCTGGCGCTTCGATCGGTGCCAGTGGCAGCATTCCGCCAGTCAGACGCGCCGCCCGCCGTATCACTTCGATGTCCCCCACAACGAAGCAGCCCTGCGCCAACGGCCCACGAAACAGCTTGGCAATGATCTCCGGGCCGATGCCACAGGCATCGCCCATCGTGATCGCGATCGGCCGCGGGTACAACAAGGATGCAGACATCAGATCAGCGGCCGCGGACTCGGCTTGCCGTCGCCGTAGAGATCGGCCAACCTCGCCAGAGCGCGCACGTCACGCAGGCGCAGTCGGCCACCTTCTATGTGGTGCAGCCCGCGCCGCTCGAGCTTGCGCAGCGTCTTGTTGGTGTGCACCAGGGACAGGCCCAGACCATCGGCGATGTGCTGCTGAGTCAGCGGAAACGGAACGCCATCGGCGCTGCCCGACGGCATCACCGCCGCAGCGCGCTTGAAGAGCAGGATCAGCAACGTCGCAATGCGCTCCTCGGCGCTGCGCCGACCCACCGAAAGCAGGTTGTCGTCGACCAGCGATTCCTCGTGCGCGGCAAGCCAGGTGATGTCGAAGCCGATGCTCGGCGCCGCACGGTGCAGTGCCCACAGGGCGTCGCGCTGGAAGGTGCACAGGCTTGCGTCGCTGAGTGCTTCGACGCCGTGCGCAGACGCCTCGGTCATCTTCTGCTGCACGCCGATGAAGTCGCCAGGCAACAGGAAGTTGAGAATCTGTCGCCGTCCGTCGGAAAGCGTCTTGAAGCGGAATGCCCAGCCCGAGAACAGCGTGAACAATGGAGCGTCGGTCTGCCCTTCCTGGATGATGGAGGCACCCGCCGGCACGTCGATTCGACGCTTCTTCAGCGACTGGATGAGATCAAGATCGCCGGGCTGATGCGGCACGAACAGCGGCAGCGCGCGCAACGGGCACTGGTCGCAGGGGATGTCGTTCACCAGCGGCGCTCCGAAGACGACCAGCGACCCGGGTATGTCTTTGGACACAACGCGCCCGCCACCTCGCCGATACATTGCATGCACTGCCCGCTCGCCCCGCGTTTGACCATGTCGCCCAGCACCCCATCGTTGTATCGTTTTCTGTACGTCAGCGAACTCGCGCCCGCGATGCCATCCAACGTCGTGGGCCAAATTCTGCGCCAGTCGCGGGAACACAACCATCAGCGGCAATTCACCGGCGCACTGCTGTTCGATGGCGAGCGATTCTGTCAGCTGCTGGAAGGCGAGTCAGCGGCCACGCTGGCGCTCATGTCGAACATCGAGCGCGATCCTCGACACTGTCGGATGAATGTGATCTTCCACGCCGTAGCAGACCAGCCGCGCCTGATGAAGCTCTGGCAGTGCGGCTACTGCGAACACGGCTCGTTCGATGTCGTCGAGACCGCGGGCCTGATCGACCCGGCGGACGCGATCAGCGCCTTCATGCGGTTGCTGAAGACGAGCGAAATGTCGACCTGAGATCGGGGCTGCGCGCGTCGGCTCAGGCCGGATTGTCGATCTCGATGTAACGGTGGTCGATGCCGAACTGCGTCGCCAGATGTTCCCCAAGCGCAGGTGCGCCATAGCGCTCACTGGCATGGTGTCCAAAGGCGATGAACGCGACGCCGGTTTCGCGCGCGAGGTGCGCCTGCGGTTCGGATATCTCGCCGGTGACGAAAACATCGGCACCGGCTTCGATGGCCGCCTCGAAATACGACTGTGCGCCCCCACTGCACCAGGCCAGGCGCGTCAGCGGACGGCCATCGCCCTCGATGCAGGTCGGCGTGCGGCCCGACAGGCGCCGCACCCGATCGGTCAGCTCGGCCATGCGGGTTGGTTTGGCCGGCGTGCCGATGAAGCCGAGAGACTGTTCGCCGAAGCGCGCATCGGCCGCCACGCCCAGTCGGACCCCCAACTGCGCGTTGTTGCCGAATTCGGCATGCGCGTCGAGCGGCAGGTGGTACGCGTAAAGGCTGATGTCGTGGGCGAGAAGTCGCTGCAACCGCTGCTTCAGCCATCCGGTGACGCGCCCATCGTGACCTCGCCAGAAAAGGCCGTGGTGCACGAGTAACGCATCGGCTTTGGCTCCGATGGCCGCGTCGATCAATGCGCGGCTGGCGGTGACGCCCGAGACGAGGCGCAGCACCTCATCGCGACCCTCAACCTGCAAACCGTTCGGCCCATAATCCTTGAAGCTCGACGTCTGCAGCAACGCGGACAGATACGAATCTATTTCGGAACGACGGGCCACTGATTCACCCTCATGCAAAAAAAAACCTGGCTCATTTTCTCCCAGGCGGTCACGGTTGCCGTTGCGGTGTTGTTCGTGGTCGCCACGTTGAAGCCGGAGTGGCTTCGGCGTCACACGATCTCGGGCCTGCCGGATCTGGTCTCGATCAGCGAAGCGCCTCTCGTCACCGGTCGAGCCAGCAGCTACGCCGCGGCAGCCAAGCGTGCCTCGCCGGCGGTGGTGAGCATCACGGCCAGCAAGACTTCCACCCGAAACCCTCACTCCGGTGATCCTTGGTTCCAGTTCTTCTTCGGCGATCGGGATAACCAACCGGAAACACAGGTGGGTCTCGGGTCCGGCGTCATCGTGTCGCCGGAAGGCTTTCTGCTGACGAACAACCACGTCATCGAGGGTGCGAGCGACATCGACGTGCAACTGCCCGACGGCCGCAGCGCGCCTGCCACGATCGTTGGTACCGACCCGGACAGCGACGTGGCGGTGCTCAAGATCGCACTGGACCGCTTGCCGGTGATGACCTTTGGCAACACCGACGGGGTACAGGTCGGCGATGCGGTGCTGGCCATCGGCAACCCGTTCGGCGTCGGGCAGACGGTGACCTCAGGCATCGTGAGCGCACTGGGGCGCGATCACCTCGGCATCAACACCTTCGAAAACTTCATCCAGACCGATGCGGCGATCAACCCTGGCAATTCGGGCGGTGCGCTGGTCGACGCGAACGGCAATCTGCTGGGCATCAACACCGCCATCTACTCACGATCCGGCGGCAACATGGGCATCGGGTTCGCCATCCCGGCCAATATCGCCCGTCAGGTGATGGAGGGACTGATCCAGGACGGCCAGGTCACCCGCGGCTGGATCGGCGTCGAGCCGCGCGACCTGACCCCGGAGATTGCCGAAACGCTCAATATGTCGGTCAAGCAGGGCGTGCTCATCACCGGCGTTCTTCAAAACGGACCCGCCGGCGACGGGGGGATGCTTCCTGGCGACGTGGTGGTGCAGGTCGCCGACAACCGCGTGAACAACACCGCGCAGTTGCTGAATGCTGTGGCGGCTCTGAAGCCGCAGACGACGGTTTCAATCAGCGTGCAACGCGGTGAAAAGCCGATGAGCCTCAACGTCACCGTCGCGCAGCGGCCAAAGAACCTGGCGAGCGCCGCACGCGCGCGGTAAGCCTCAAGTCGTCGGCGTGGTTTCCTCGGCAGGCGCCTGGGTGTGCTTGATGAAGATGCGTGCGGCCCATATGCCCAGTTCGTAGAGCAGGCACATCGGTATCGCCAGCGCCAGTTGGGACACGATGTCCGGCGGCGTGATCACCGCGGCGATGATGAACGCCAGCACGACGAAATAGCTGCGGAACTCCTTCAGCTTCTGGATGCTGACGAGTCCCATGCGTGCCAGCACGACGACCACGACCGGCACCTCGAAGGCCGCGCCGAAGGCAATGAACATCGTGAGCACGAAGCTCAGATAAGCCTCGATGTCAGGCGCAGCGGTGATGCTTTTCGGCGCGAAGCTCTGGATGAACTTGAACACCTGGCCGAACACGAAGTAGTAGCAGAACGCCACTCCGATCAGGAACAGCACGGTGCTCGAAACCACCAGGGGCAGCACCAGCTTTTTCTCGTGTGTGTAGAGGCCCGGGGCAACGAACGCCCAGACCTGGTACAGCACCACAGGCAGCGCCAGCATGAATGCGGCCATCAGTGTGATCTTGAGTGGCACGACGAACGGCGAGATCACGTTGGTGGCGATCAGGGTTGCACCCTTCGGCAAGCTGGCCACCAGCGGCGCCGCCAGCAGGTCGTAGAGCCCTCCGGGGCCAGGCCAGAGGCACAACACGCCGAATGCGATGCCGATCGCGATCGAGGCGCGGACCAGACGGTCCCGCAACTCGATCAGATGGGTGACAAAAGGCTGCTCGCCGCCGAGTCCATCGGGGCCGGAAGAGTTGGTGGCCATCGATCAGGCCGACGAGCGAGGAGGGCGAAAGCGCGCCACCCGGGCCGCCCCGGACAGCGCCTTGCCGCGAATTCCGTGTCGCTGCTTGTACCACTGCGGCATCGCGCTGCGCTTGAGACGCCAATGCTTCTTCGGATTGCGATAGTCGGGCAGCGGCGTCAGCAAGGTGTCGTATCGGTTGTGGTCGGGCGAATAGGTGTCAACTGCAGACCCATCCGAGCCTTCGACGGTGTTGCGCAAATCGGAACTCGTCTGATGGATCTCGTTGGACACGGTCTGCTCGACGCTGCGGGCAGCGTCCTCGAACTGCCCCTTCATCTTCTTGAGTTCTTCGAGTTCGATCGAGCGATTGACCTCGGACTTGACGTCCGCGACATAACGCTGCATCTTGCCGATCAGGTGACCGACCGTGCGCGCCACCTTCGGCAGCCGCTCGGGGCCGATGACCATCAAGGCCACCGCGCCGATGAGCGCCAGCTTGTCGAAGCCGAAATCAATCACGACTTGGTTTTGGCTTCCACGTCGACCGTGTTCGCATCAGCCGCCTTTTGCGAGGTCACCTGCTGTGCAGGGTTGGCCGCGTCAGGGGCCGCGCCGCCGTCCTTCATGCCATCCTTGAACCCCTTGACGGCACCGCCGAGATCGGATCCGACGTTCTTCAATTTCTTGGTGCCGAACACCAGCACCACGATCACCAAAACGATCAGCCAATGCCAGATGCTGAATGAGCCCATGTTTATCTCTCCTTGAAAGGACCGCGGATTCTAGGTCAGCCCTGTTTCCAGGGCCTCGGGCCGCCGATCACGTGCATGTGCAGGTGATAAACCTCCTGCCCTCCGTCGCGTCCGGTGTTGATGATGGTGCGAAACCCGTTGTCGGCACCGTGCACCTTTGCCATCCCCGGCGCCAGCAGCAGCATCTTGCCAAGCAGCCGTTCGTGCTCGGGAGTCACATCGGCATGCGTCGCGATGTGCTGCTTGGGAATGATCAGCAGGTGCACCGGCGCCCACGGATGGATGTCGTGGAAGACCAGCACGTCGTCGTCTTCGTAGGCCTTGCGGCTCGGGATCTGCCCTTCAATGATCTTGCAGAAAAGGCAGTTCGGATCGTGTGTCATGTCGTTGCCCATCGGTCGGTTCGTCGTTCAGCCCAGCGGCATCGGCTGGTTGCGATTCAGCCTGATCCATCCGCGAACGATGCGGTAAAGGAACCAGATGGAAACCAGCCCCCAAGCGATCCAGCCAGGAACAAGAAACAGCAGCCACAGCGGCGCCGTCACCAGGTACAAACCGCCCGCCCAGAGCACGCTGCGGATGCGCCAGCTGAAGTGGGATTCCTGCCAGGTCCCGGCAGCGTCGTCCTTCTTCACCAAGTCGATCAGGAACGCGACGATCAGCAACACGACGCTGGCCTGCACGCCCGGCAGCACCGCACCGACTGCCACGATGGTGTGCAGCAGGTAGCTGATGTGTCCGACGGTCTTCAGCGAGTCGTCGGGTTCACGCAGGTCGATCGTGTCGTTCATGTGCCGCTGGACTCCCGGTCGCGAAGCTTGCGGGCCGCAAACTCCTCCAGCCCTGAGAGTCCCTCGCGTCGTTGCAGTTCCGTCAGCACGTCGGCGGGCGTCAACCCGAAGGCGCTGAGCGCCAGCATCGAATGGAACCAGAGGTCGGCCACTTCGTAGATCACCTTCTCCGGATCGCCGTCCTTGGCAGCCATCACGACCTCTGTGGCTTCCTCGCCGATCTTCTTCAGAATGGCGTCGGTGCCCTTGTGGAAGAGGCGCGCGACGTAGCTCTTGTCCGGGTCGCCGGTCTTGCGAGCCTCGATGACCTCGGCCAGGCGCGCCAGCACGTCCTGCGACAAAGGGGTGGTTACCGCAGGAGGGGTCATTTGTAGATGTGCTCCGGGTCTTTCAGCACAGGCTCGACGGTGTGCCAGGCGCCGTCACGGTAGCGCTGATAGAAGCAGGAATGTCGACCCGTGTGACAGGCAATTCCTGGGTTGTGGCCGATCTGCTCCACCTTCATCAACACCACGTCGTTATCGCAGTCCAGGCGCAATTCATGCACTTTCTGGATGTGACCGGATTCCTCGCCCTTGTGCCACAGGCGGCTGCGGGAGCGGCTCCAGTAGACCGCTTCACCGAGCTCGGCGGTGCGCTGCAAAGCCTCACGGTTCATGAAAGCGAACATCAGGACATCGTTGCTTCCGACCTCCTGCGCGATCACCGGGACCAAGCCGTACTCGTCCCATTTCACATCGTCGATCCAGCTCATCGAGTCAGTGTAGCAACCGGGTTCACCCTGACCGAAACGGGCTCATCCACGATGGGTCGCTCCGGGGTGGCGCCGCTCCTCGGCGAACCAGCGGAGCACCGGGATCGTTCCTGGAAGCACCGGTTGCACTTCGACCGGCAGCGTCTGCCACGACATCGCCTGCGCCTCACGCATCTCGAAGGCACCGCTCCACGCGTAAACCTTGCAGAAATGCAGTCGCACCAGCGCATGGGGGTAATCGACCATCTCGACCTGCCACGGGTGCACCTCGCCGATGACGATGCCGATCTCTTCGTGCAGTTCGCGTCGCAGCGCCGCCTCAACGCTTTCGCCGGCTTCCAGCTTGCCACCAGGGAATTCCCAGTAGCCGGCATAGACCTTTCCCACCGGGCGCGAGGTCATCAGGAAATGGCCTTCAGAGTTGATCAGGACGCCCACCGCGACATCCACCGGGTGGCGCGGTTCCACGCCCGCCACGTCGACCGGCGTTCTCTCGGAAGCACTCACCCCGGCATCCGCCCGCTGTAGTCCTTGGCGAACTGGTAGGCGACCCGGCCCGACCGCGATCCGCGTTCGAGCGCCCAGACCAGGCTTTCCGGCCGGGCGGCTTCGATCGCGGCTTCGCTGACACCGAACCCACGCAGCCACTGCGCGACGATGGCGAGGTACTCGTCCTGCGTGAACGGATAGAAGCTCACCCAGAGGCCGAAGCGCTCGCTCAGCGAGATCTTCTCTTCGACCACCTCGCCGGGATGGACCTCGCCGTTCTCCAGGTGCTGGTAGGTCAGGTTCTCGGCCATGTACTCGGGCAGCAGGTGGCGGCGGTTGCTGGTGGCATAGATCACCACGTTGTCCGACGCCTGCGACACCGTGCCGTCGAGGATCGACTTCAGCGCCTTGTAGCCGGGCTCTCCCTCGTCGAAGCTGAGGTCGTCGCAGTAGACGATGAAGCGCTCGGGCCGTTCGGCGACCAAATCGACGATGTCGGTCAGATCGACCAGGTCGGCCTTGTCGACCTCGATCAGGCGCAGGCCGCGCGGCGCGAATTCGTTCAGGCAAGCCTTGATCAGCGAGCTCTTGCCGGTGCCGCGCGCGCCGGTCAGCAGCACGTTGTTGGCGGTGCGCCCGTCGACGAACTGCTCGGTGTTGCGCAGCAGGCGCTCCTTTTGCGGCTCGACTTCGACCAGGTCGACGAGACGGATCGCCGCGACGTGGCGCACCGGCTCCAGCGCGCTGCCCCCGGCGCTGCGCCGACGGTACCGAAAGGCAATAGACGCGGTCCAGTCGGGCGCTGTCAACGGGTGCGGCAACACCGCTTCGAGCCGGGACAGCACCGTTTCAGCGCGCTGGATCAGATGCAGCAGGAGGTCAGACGGGATCGACATGCGGGGTGGTGCGGGGCGCGCGTGATGCGAAAAGCAGGCAGTGTAGCGAGGGGTGCCGCCTGCGACCTTCCGGCTCGGATCGGGAGTTCTGTCAGACTGCCAACCATCCGCGAGTGCTTGCGAGCATGCGGCTGGGCGGTGTTCGAAAGCAGCCCGGTAACGATGCCGGCAGCAGCCGCGGCGCCCCCGAGCCCAGGGCACAACAGGGGCCAGGTCAAACGACGATCAGGTTCAGCGCTGCGTCCAGGTGCTCGGTCGGGGTCCGCTTGAAGCCCGATCGGGCGTAGCGCTGCAGGCGGCCGATGGCGAACGATGCCAGCACCGAAGCCACCGCGTTCGCGTCGATCGTTGCCGTCACCGATCCGGCCGCATCACCCGCGCTGCGCAGACTCTGCTTCAACTGCGATTCGATGCGATCGAAGAACTGACTCATCCGCGCGACCAGCCGATCGTGCTCGAACACCAGCGCGTCGCCCACCATCACGCGGGTCATGCCGGGATTGCGCTCGCCGAACTGCAGCAGCACGGTAACGACCTTGCGCGCCTGTTGGGTGCCCGAGGGTTCGCGATCGGTGATCTGGTTGACCAGTGTGAACACGCCGGACTCGATGAAATCGATCAGTCCTTCGAACATCTGGGCCTTGCTCGCGAAATGCCGGTAGAGGGCGGCTTCGCTGACCCCCAGACGCGCCGCCAGCGCAGCGGTGGTGACACGCTCGGCGCCGGGTTGCTCAAGCATGCCGGCGAGGGCCTGAAGGATCTGGACCCGCCGCTCGCCGGGCTTCGGTCGCCTGCGTGAGGTGCCCGAAGCAGAAACCTCGGAGCCCTCTGCGAGCGGAGGCGCATTGTCCTTGCCGTCGCTGTCCAGGGTGTCGTCGTCACGGGGAATGGTCATTGATCAGGCACCACTGGAGTCAGGCCACATCGAAAGCAAACCCTGGATCGATTTGATTCTGGCACACACGTACAGGGGCTTGCAGGAAGGGTGAACACTGACTTTCGACGCCGATTCAGGGGGGGTGGACGGTGCCGTGACCGGCGGCAGGTAGCGCTGCATCCAGACGGTGCGCATGCCGACCCGGCGCGCCGAGCGCTGGTGGGCCAGCGTGTCTTCGACCAGCGTGCAGCGCTGCGGCTGCACCTTCAACCGGGCCGCCACGCAGCGGAACATGCGCGCGTCGGGTTTGGGTCGGTGCTGACCGAACATCGTCATGTCCTCGATGCTGATGACGCCATCGAAGCAGCTTGCCAGGCGCAACCTGTTGAGCACCCGCAGCGCATACGAGCGCGGCGCGTTGGTCAGGATGAACTTGCGCCCGCGCAGGCGGCGCAGCGCAGCGCGATCGTGCGCTGAGGTCCTCAAGCGCGATTCGAGGCCCGGCAGGCGGTGCGTGGTTTCAAGGAAGTGCGACGCCTTCACGCCGTGGTGCCGCACCAGGCCCAGCATCGTCGCGCCGTAGTGCAGCCAGTAGTGCTGACGAAGCGACCAAGCCTCGGCGTGCGGCAGGTTCAGGTGCGAGGCGATGTACTGGGTCATCGCCTCGTTCGTCGGGCCGAACGACGCATGCGACGCATCGTGAAGCGTGTTGTCGAGGTCGAACAACCAGACTCGACTGGCAGCGGACCTCAATGTGAACGGATCATCGTGCCGTAAGCCTGTTCGGTCAGTACCTCGAGCAACATCGCGTGCGGAACGCGGCCGTCGATGATGTGCACCGTGTTGACACCGTTCTTGGCAGCGTCGAGCGCACTGGCGATCTTCGGCAGCATGCCTCCGCTGATCGTGCCGTCGGCGAACAGGTCGTCGATCTCGCGCGCCGTCAGATTGGTCAGCAGTTTTCCGTTCTTGTCGAGGACGCCGGGGATGTTGGTCAGCATCATCAGCTTCTCGGCCTTCAACACCTCGGCCAGCTTGCCGGCCACCACGTCGGCATTGATGTTGTAGTTCTCGTTGTTGGCGCCGAAGCCGAGCGGCGAGATCACCGGGATGAACTGGTCGTCCTGCAGCGCCTTCACCACGCTCGGGTCGATCGACTCGATCTCGCCGACCGAGCCGACGTCATGCTCGACGGTCGGGTCCTTCAGATCCTGCATGCGCAGCTTGCGCGCACGGATCAACCCCCCGTCGCGTCCAGTCAGACCCACCGCCTTGCCGCCGGCCACGTTGATCAGGCCGACGATGTCCTGCTGAACCTGACCGGCGAGCACCCATTCGACGACCTCCATCGTCTCGTCGTCGGTGACCCGCATACCCTGGATGAAGGTGCCCTTCTTGCCAATCTTGGCCAGCGCCTCCTCGATCTGCGGCCCGCCGCCATGCACCACCACCGGGTTCATGCCGACGAGCTTCAGCAGGACCACGTCTTCGGCGAAGTCCTGCTGCAGCGCCGGATCGGTCATCGCATTGCCGCCGTACTTGATGACGATGGTCTTGCCGTGGAACTTGCGGATGTAGGGAAGCGCCTGGGCCAGTATTTCGGCCTTGTCGCGCGGGGCGATGTGGGCCAGGCCAGTCGTCGGTGTCGAGAGGTCCGAAGGTGGAGCAGACGTGGGGACATTCATCGTGACGGCTTTCGTTGGGCACTGAAGGCAAAAATTGTAGGTCGAGCACTTGCCCTGCCCCGATCAGCGACGGAACTCAAGGCGCTGAAGTGAGCAGCGATACCGCGCCAATTCACAGGAGCGGCGGGATGAGGGTAATCCATACTGATTCGCAAAAATGCATTGAGGACCCTGCGCGATGACTGCAACCGACGATCTGGTTTTCCACATGCACCGCGTGCAGACCGCCGAGCGGGACCTGCGCGATCTCGGCATGCTGTGGCAGATGATCGAATCCAGCGCGGCGATCAGCTGTCCGGATGATGCAGGCTCCGTCCTGCCCACCTTGACCAGCACGCGCGAGCGTTTCAGTGACCTCCAGCAGCGACTGATCGGACGCATGGTGACCGAGCAGAGGGCCTCGCTGGGTGAAGAACTGGCGGCTGCGGCACAGTGCGCAGTCGACACCCTGGTACGCAATCTCTACGAGCGAACCGCCGACGTCGGATTCCTCGCGACCGACGACGTGGTGCGCGAGTTCTGTCAGAGCGCCGCAGACGCGCGGCTCGCCAACCGCCCATCGATGCTGCAACGGCTGCGCGAGTACCAGGCGAAGTACACCGTCTACGACGACGTGATCCTGCTGTCTCCGACCGGAGCCGTGCTGGCCCGCCTCGACGAACAGGCCACGCTGGAGGTCAGCAAAGACGCGCTGGTGAAGGATGCCATCGCAGCGAGTTCATTCGTAGAGCGTTTCGGGCCGAGCGATCTGGGCGCAAGCGGCTCGCCCACACTCCTCTACGCACATCGCGTCGGCAGCGCGGACGGCCGATTTACAGGCGTCCTCGTGCTGCGATTCCGCTTCGAGGACGAGATGCGTCGGATATTCAACGGAGGAGATGGCCTGGTTCCGCAGGAAATCGCCCTGGTGCTGCTGGACACGGCCGGACGCGTGATCGCAACCAACGACCAAGGACATGTACCGACCGATGTTGTCCTGCCTTTGATTGCCAAGGGGAACGTGACCCGGACCTTCTTCGCGGGGCGCGAATACCTGGCGGTGGGTTGTGCCAGCCACGGCTACCAGGGTTATCAGGGCCCTGCGTGGCGCGCCCAGGCCATGGTGTCCCTGCTCACGGCGTTCCGCAGCCGTGACGACGGAGTGCCGCCGGCAGACAACATTCCGCTCGACAGCCCCGAGCTGATCGCGATCGACGCGGAGGCGCAGTTCATCAACCGAGAGCTGCGCCAGGCGGTCTGGAATGGCCGCCTGATGACCAGCACCCAGAACGCAGACCAGGCGCGCCTGAAGGCCGTGCTGACGCAGGTGAACACCGCAGGGACGCGCACTCGCAGCCGCGTCGAGACGGCCATCAAGGATCTGTACAGCAGCGCCATCAGCCGCATGCGGATTCAGGCGGCGCAACTGGCACACTTCGCCACGGACCTGATGGACCGCAACCTGTACGAACGTGCCAACGATTGCCGGTGGTGGGCGTTGTCGCCTGCGCTGCAGCGACTGCTGGCTGCTCCCGAAGATCCTTCGACGTCCGCCGCGCTGAACAGCCTGCTCGACCGGGTCAACGACCTGTACACCGTCTACAGCCGGCTGATCGCGTTCGACATGCAAGGCATCGTTCGCGGCGTTTCGCGTGCGGACGGATCGAACGATCTCGTGGGAAGCACTGTCGATGAACGCTGGCTGGGATCGGTGCGCGCGCTTCGCGGCTCGCAGAACTACGCCGTGTCGCCGTTTGAAGCGACGGCAGCGCATGAACACGGCCCCACCTACGTCTACCTTTCAGCCGTCAAGGACGGATCGGACAACAACCGTTCATTGGGCGGACTCGCGATCGTCTTTCATGCAGCGCGGGAATTTCGCACCATGCTCGACGACATCATGGGCGAGCGGTCCGGTTTCGCGGCGTTCGTCGACATGTCAGGCACGGTGCTGGCGGCCACTGAAGGCGCCGACATCGGATCTGCAGCCATCGCGCCCAAGGTGGGCCTCGAGTTGATAGAGCACGAAGGCGCGCACTATGCCTGCGCCCGAGTGAGGGCAAGCGGCTATCGCGAGTTCAAGAAAAGCGATGGCTACGACAACGGCGTGCACGCGGTTGTCGCCCTGCGTCTCGGCTCGACCGAACGACGTCAGACCAGCCTGTCCGATCGGCAGATCATCTCGGGACCGCGCAGTGACCGCGATCAGACGGTCGAAGCCGCCGTTTTCCAGGTTGGCTCGATGCGCTGTGCGATGCCGGTGCACGCGTTGATGGAATCCATTTCACAGAAAGGCCTGGTGCGCACACCCAGCGCAGATGGTGTGACGCTGGGATTGCTGGAGGCCAACTCGCCCCTGGGCCCGCAACTGGTGCGCGTCGTGTGCGCGAGGCGTCAGTTCAATGTTCCCTACCCGGCTCGATCGACCGATGGCATCGTCCTGATATTGCGCTCGCCGCACCGGCCCGACATGCCGGCTCTCGGACTCCGCGTCGACGACGTCCTCGAGGTCGTCGAATTCAATCGTGACGATCTGCAGGAAACACCTCTCGGCCTGAAGTCATTCGCACCGTGGGTGGCCGGTTTGCTGCCGCGAGAAGTCTCGACGCCCGACGGCCCCACATCCGTGCTGGTTCAGTGGCTCGACGTCGACTGGTTCATCGGTCACGGCCCCGCATGCGCCCCAGCCATGCGCGAGCCTGGGGAGGCCTTCGCCGTGGCTGAGACCCACGGCGCGTGAGCCTCCGCCAGGCAGGCGCCCTCAGCTTCAGTAGGTTCGCCCCCCCTTGAACTGGGCGTGCGAACGCCTGACCAGAGTGGCCCCCTTGGCCATCGCGGCAAACGATGCGCCCGCATGGGCATGGCAGATGGCCAGGCCCAGGGCGTCCGCAGCGTCCTTGCCGGGCAAGCCGGGCAGCTGGAGCAGGCGCATCACCATCTCCTGCACCTGTTCCTTGCGTGCATGACCGTGGCCGACGATGGCCTTCTTCATCTGCAGAGCGGTGTATTCCGAAACGTCCAGCCCGCCGGTCACAAGGCCAGTGATCGCTGCACCGCGGGCCTGGCCCAGCAACAGTGTCGATTGGGGGTTGACGTTCACGAAGACGATCTCGACCGCCGCGCATGTCGGCTCGTAGCGTGTCGTGACCTCGCGCACGCCGTCGAAGATGATCTTCAGTCTGGCTGGCAACTCGCCGATGGCGACCGAATCGGTCTTGATGGTGCCGCTGGCGATGTAGTGCAGCTTCGAGCCTTCGGACTCGATGACGCCGAAGCCGGTCACCCTCAGGCCGGGGTCGATTCCTAGGATTCGCATTTGATCGGCTTGGCGATCGGCCGCTGTTTGTCTTCCACTGCGTAAGGCGGATTTACTGAGTTGTACCGCGCCGGGTTCCGCCCCGGCAGGGGCGAAAACCCGGCGCGCTGCTTCGCAAGGGAATCAGTGCCGGAAGTGCCTGACCCCAGTGAGAACCATCGCGATCCCGCGCTCATCCGCCGCTGCGATGACCTCATCATCCCGCACCGACCCGCCGGGCTGAATGACCGACGAAGCCCCCTGTTCGCACACGACATCGAGCCCGTCGCGAAACGGAAAGAACGCATCACTCGCCACCGCCGAGCCCGCCAGCGACAACCCGGCGTTGGCCGCCTTGATCGACGCGATCCGCGCCGAATCGATCCGGCTCATCTGTCCTGCGCCGACGCCCAGCGTCATGCCACGTCCGCAGAAGACGATCGCATTGCTCTTGACGTATTTCGCGACCTTCCACGCGAACAGCAGATCGCGCCACTGCGCCTCGGTCGGCTGCAGTCGGGTGACGACCTTCAGTTCGCTGCGCGCGATCTCGAGGTTGTCGGCACCCTGGATCAGCAGTCCCGAGCCGACGCGCTTCACGTCCTGCAGGTTGCGGCCGCGCGACCAGGACGTCGCACCGAGTCGATCGACACCGCCGAGGGGAATCTGCAGCACGCGCATGTTGCTCTTGCCGGCCAGGACCGCCAACGCCTCGGCGGTGTACGACGGTGCGATCAGCACCTCGACGAACTGCGTGATCACCTGCCTGGCTGCACCGGCATCGAGCTCGACGTTGAAAGCAATGATGCCGCCGAAGGCCGAGGTCGGATCGGTCTTGAAGGCCTGCGCGTAGGCCTCGCCGGCGCCGGCGCCGACCGCGACGCCACACGGGTTGGCGTGCTTGACGATCACGCAGGCCGCCGGCGCATCGTCCGCGCCGAACGACTTGACGCATTCCCATGCCGCATCGGCATCGGCGATGTTGTTGTACGAAAGTTCCTTGCCCTGCAGTTGCACCGCGGTGACCAGCGAGCCGGGCGCCGGATGCAGGTCGCGATAGAACGCCGCGCTCTGGTGCGGGTTCTCGCCGTAGCGCAGGTCCTGCAGCTTGACGAAGCGGCCGTTGCTCTGCGCCGGGTATTCGCTGCGTGTCGGCTCGCCGCCGTCGACCAGCGTCAGCGACGACAGGTGATCGCTGATCGCCGCGTCGTAGTTCGAGATGCGGTTGAACGCCGCCACGGCCAGCGCGAACCGCGTCGCGCGCTGCACCGCACCGTGCGCCTTCAGCTCCGACAGCACGCCAGCGTATTGCGAAGCATCGGTCAGCACCGCGACATGTTCCCAGTTCTTGGCAGCGCTGCGCACCATCGCGGGGCCGCCAATATCGATGTTCTCGATCGCGTCCTCCAGCGTGCAGCCGGCCTTCGCCACGGTCGCCTCGAACGGGTACAGGTTGACCACCAGCACGTCGATGGTGTCGATGCCGTGCGCCGTCAGCGCGGCACGGTGCTCAGCCAGGTCGCGCCGCGCAAGCAGTCCACCGTGGATCTTCGGGTGCAGCGTCTTCACGCGGCCGTCGAGCATCTCGGGGAAGCCGGTGTGATCGGCCACCTCGGTCACCGGCAGGCCGCCGTCGGCGAGCAGCCTTGCGGTGCCACCAGTGGACAGCAACTGGATGCCCAGCGCGTGCAGGCCGCGTGCAAGTTCGAGGACGCCGGTCTTGTCGGAAACGGAAATCAGTGCGTGCATGGAAAGTCTCTGGGAATCGTCTGGGGTCACTTGATCAGCTTGTGCTCGACCAGCTTGCGGCGCAGCGTGTTGCGGTTGATGCCCAACCACTCGGCCGCACGGCTCTGGTTGTGGTCGGCATGAATCATCACGACGTCGAGCAGCGGTCGCTCGACCACCCTCAGGATCATGTCGTACATCGCCGCCGGCTCAACACCGTCGAGGTCGGAGAAGTAGTCCTCCAGCCCTTCGCGGATGCAGTCCTCGATGTGCTTCTTGTTGCTCATGCGCTCAGACGGATGAAGGACTGGTTGGCCGCTACCCCTGCGGCTGGCCACAGGTCGTGAAGGTCTGCGAGTTCATCGAACCAGTTGCTTACCGCGCGCATCTGGGCGTCGCAGGTCTCGAACTGGTTCATCTCGGCACGGAAGGCTTCGCCGCCCGGCAGCGAACGCACCGCCCAGCCGATGTGCTTGCGCGCAGTGCGCACGCCGGCGAACTCTCCATACAGGCTGTAGTGGTCATGCAGGTGCTCGACCATCCAGCGCTTGGCCTGCTTCACGGCTGGGGCGGGCAGGTGCTCCCCGGTGGCAAGGAAGTGCCCGATCTCGCGAAAGATCCAGGGGCGGCCCTGCGCCGCGCGTCCGATCATCAGCGCATCCGCACCGGTGCTGCGCAGCACGTCGCGGGCCTTCTCGGGGCTGTCGATGTCGCCGTTGGCGACCACGGGGATGCGCAGGGCAGCCTTCACGGCGGCGATGGTCTCGTACTCGGCATGGCCGGTGTAACCCTGCTCGCGAGTGCGTCCATGCACCGTCACCATCGCGATGCCGGCGGCCTCGGCGGCGCGCGCGATCACCAGCGCGTTGCGTTCGGTCTGGCACCAGCCGGTGCGCATCTTCAGCGTCACCGGCACGCGGTGCGGCTCGCAGGCGGCGACCACGGCCGCGATGATCTTCAACGCAAGCGGTTCGTCCTGCATCAGCGCAGAACCCGCCCAGGTATTGCACACCTTCTTGGCGGGGCAGCCCATGTTGATGTCGATGATCTGCGCGCCGCGGTCAATGTTGTATTCAGCGGCCTCGGCCATCATCTGCGGATCGGTGCCGGCAATCTGGACCGAGATAGGCGCGACCTCACCGTCGTGATTGGCGCGGCGGCTGGTCTTCAGGCTGTGCCACAGATCCTTTCGCGAGGTAACCATCTCGCTGACCGCATAACCCGCACCCAGGCGCTTGCACAACTGGCGAAAGGGTCGGTCGGTGACCCCCGCCATCGGCGCGACAAACAGGCGGTTTGTCAACTCGATGTGGCCGATGTTCATGCGTGGGGACGAGGCCGATCTGCTCAAAAAGGAGGCAGAGTATATCTCCGCCACCTGGTCCGCAAACACGGGTTTTTGCGTCTCGATAATCGTCAGGATGGAAGCTTGGCTGCAGTCGTTGATCGAGTCGCTCGCGACCGCCCTGGCCTTGCCGAAATTTGGCCTGAGCACGCTGTTCATCGTTTCGTTCATCTCGGCCACGCTGCTTCCGCTGGGCTCCGAACCAGCGGTGTTCGGGCTGGTCAAGCTGAACCCGCAACTGTTCTGGCCTGCGGTGGGGGTGGCGACCATTGGCAACACGCTCGGCGGCATGCTCACCTGGTGGATGGGACTCGGAGCGGGGCGCGCCTATCACGCCGTCGCCGCACGACGAGAGGCGACTGCAGTCGCTGTCCCGATCGGCGAATCCGCTGCGGACCCTGAACAGACGCCCACACATCGGCGAGCCACACGCTGGCTGCAACGCTACGGCGCAAAAGCATGCCTGCTCTCGTGGCTGCCGGTGGTAGGCGACCCGCTTTGCGCCGTGGCCGGCTGGCTCAGGCTGCCGTTCTGGCCCTGCGTGCTGTACATGGCGATCGGCAAGTTCGCACGGTACCTGACGATGACGGCGGCACTGCTGTGGTTCTTCCCCGGCCAGCTTTGAACCGGCACATCAGGTCTTGGTTACACGGGGCTTGAGCGTGGACTTCACCGGCTTGACGACCGGGCGCGTAACGGTCGCCTTGCGCGCCGGCCGGCTCGACGCTGCGGTCAGCTTCGCCACCTGCGCGCTGAGCTGATCGACCTTGGCGGACAGTTCCCGAACCTCGCTGGCATGCGGCATGCCGAGCTGGGCCAGCGCTTTCGCCACGCGCTCCTCGAAGATGGTTTCCAGCCGATCCCACTGGCCCGTGGCCTTGGCGGAGGCCTCCTCGACCTTCTGGCCAACTTCGGCCATGCGGGCGCTGACCTGGGCAGACACTGCGCCCAGCTTCTCCCCGGCCGCCGATTGCGTCTTGCGCTGCAGCGACACGCCCTCCTGGACCAGCGCGTCGAAGACCCGGCCGCCCTCTTCCTGGGCTTTCGAGAATGCACCCAGCCCGGCCAACCAGATCTGCTGCGCCGAATCCTTGATCGTGCCGGCCAGCGGGTTGTCGAACAGACCGGCAGCCGCCTCCAGCGGCGAGGCGGCTCGGGACGTGACTTTCTTGACCATGAGAGGCTCCTGTTGTGGGCGCGACGATGGGCGCCTCGCTCAAGACTGTAGGCCCCTGTCGGTCCGGGCGCATCGGTGACAATCCGCCGCCTATGTACGCCCTCTATGAAGAAGCTGGAAAATTCCACGCCGGACGCGTGATGTCCGAAGCAGACAGCTCGATGCAGATCGAGCTGGATTCAGGCAAGCGCGTGAAGGTGAAAGCGGCCAACGTGCTGCTGAAATTCGACAAGCCGCAACCGGCCGAATTCATCCACCAAGCCCAGACACTGGCCCGCGAGATCGATCTCGACCTGGCCTGGGAATTTGCCTCCGACCAGGAGTTCGGCTTCGCCGACCTCGCACGCGACTACTTCGACGCCCAAGCCGGACTGGCCCAGCAGGCAGCCGCGCTGTTCAAGCTGTTCGAGGCGCCACACTACTTTCGCCGACTCGGAAAGGGCAACTTCAAGAAAGCCCCCGAGGAAACCGTCAAGGCAGCGCTGCTCGGCATCGAGCGCAAGAAGCAGTTGCTCGCACAGATCGAGACCTGGGCCGGCGAACTCGCCGCAGGCAACTGCCCGGTGCCGGTGCGCGAACAGCTCTACAAGATCCTGTTCAAGCCCGACAAGAACGGGCCCGAATACAAGGCGGTGGTCGAGGCGGCGAAGCGCTCTCAGAAGCCCCCGCTGGATCTGCTGACTGCAGCCGGCGCCATCGATTCGCCGTACCAGTTCCACTGGAAGCGCTTCCTGTTCGAGCATTTCCCGAAAGGCACCGGATTCCCGGCACTCGACGCGCCCGCGATCAAGGAGGCGCTGCCGCTGGCGCAGGTTCGGGCGTTCTCGATCGACGATTCGCAGACCACCGAAATCGACGACGCACTGTCGGTGCAAGGCCTGGGCACCGGCACCGTGATTTTCGGCGTGCACATCGCGGCACCGGGACTCGCGATCGCGCCCGACAGTCCGGTCGACAAGGTGGCACGGGATCGGCTCTCGACCGTCTACATGCCGGGCCACAAGCTGACGATGCTGCCCGACGAGGTGGTGCAGGTCTACACGCTGACGGCCGGCCGCGACTGCCCGGCGGTGTCTCTCTATGTGACGATGAACGAGGACACGCTCCAGATCACTGGCAGCGAAACGCGCATCGACCGCGTGCCGATCGCTGCCAACCTGCGCCACGACCAGCTCGACGGCGTGATCACCGAAGCGACGCTGACTGGCGCAGCACCGGCTGATTACGAATTCGCCGCCGAGCTGGCGTTTGCGCACCGGCTGGCGCGCCACCTGAAGACGGGCCGCGAGATCGTGCGCGGCAAGCCGGAAAACTTCAACCGGCCGGACTACAACTTCCGGCTGGACGGCATCAGCGGGGCCGAGCCGCGCGGCGACGAACAGGTGACCATCACCACCCGCGCTCGCGGCTCGGCGCTCGACCTGATCGTCGCCGAGGCGATGATCCTCGCCAACAGCACCTGGGGCGGCTGGATCGCCGAGCACGGCGTGCCAGGCATCTACCGGAGCCAGGCCAGCATGGCACCTGGCGTCAAGGTGCGGATGGGCACCAAGCCGGCACCGCACGCCGGCATGGGCGTCGCGCAGTACACCTGGGCCACCTCGCCACTGCGCCGCTATGTCGACCTGGTCAATCAGTGGCAGATCATCGCCTGTGCCCGCCACGGACGAACCGCCGCGCTGGCGGCGCCGTTCAAGCCCAAGGACACCGCGCTGTTCGCGATCATCTCGGGCTTCGACGCAGCGTACAGCGCCTACAACGGCTTCCAGTCGGCCATCGAGCGCTACTGGACCCTGAGGCACCTCGAGCAGGAAGGTATCGCCGAACTCGATGCCGCGGTGATGAAGGACGGCCTGGTGCGCGCCGAGACGCTGCCGCTGGTGTTCCGCGCGCTCGGCGCGGAAGCGATGCCGCGCAATGCGAGGGTGCGCGTTCGCGTCACCGGCACCGACCTGCTGACGCTGGACCTGCATGCGAACGTGATGGCGCGCATCGACGACCCGGCCACCGAGGCCGACGAAGCGACGGAGATCGAAGACCCGGCCGACGAAACCGGCGAAAGCGCCGGCCCGCTGACACTGGCCATCGACCTGCAGGACGCCGGAGCCGAGGATTCGGCGCCGGCGGAAGCGCCAGTGCTCTGATCCCCGAATGGTGAACTGAAACGATGCTCGGCAAGCTGTCGGCCCTTCAGATTGCGCTGCTCGTGTCGGTTGCGGCGCACGGCGTGTTGCTGTCGGTGCGTTTCGTCGATCCTGAACGCTTCAACCGGATCTTCGAGGACACGCCGCTGGAGGTGATCCTGGTCAATTCGCGCTCCGACCTGGCGCCGGACCGGGCGCAGGCCATCGCACAAGCCACGCTGGCCGGTGGCGGCGAAGCCGATCGGGGCCGAGCCACCTCGCCTTTGCTGCCGTCCCCACGCGCCGAAGTCGGCGATGCAGAAAACGAGTCGCGCAAGCAGATCGAGCAGTTGCAGCAGACCCAGCAGCAGTTGCTGACCCAGGTCCGCCGCGAACTGGCGGCCATGCCTGCACGCGAGGCGCGCACCGACGAGAGTTCGTCGGACGAGCGCGCCCAGGAAGAACATCGCCGCCGGCTGGTGCAGCTTCTGGCCGAGATCGAGAAGCGAGTCAACGAGGAAAACGCGCGTCCGAAGAAGCGCTACATCAGCCCCGCAACGAAAGAGGCGGTGTATGCGCAGTACTACGACCAGCTGCGACGCAAGATCGAGGACCGTGGCACTCGCAATTTCCCCGAGCAGGGCGGGCGCAAGCTGTACGGCGAGCTGACGATGAACGTGACGGTCGACGCGGTCGGCCGGGTCGTGGAGACGGAGATCGTGCGCTCGTCCCAGTCGCCAGTGCTCGATCGGCAGGCGGTCGCGATCGTGCAGGCTGCGGCGCCGTTCGGACGCTTCACGGCAAAGATGCGGGCCAAGGCCGACCAGCTGGTGGTGACCTCGAGGTTCCGGTTCACGCGCGAGGATGGCCTGGAGGCCACGCTGCAGGAGTCGACGCGGTGATGGAGGTTGACCACTATGTCGTCGCAGGCAACCCGGTTGCGCACAGTCAATCGCCATTCATACACGCGATGTTCGCGCAGGCCACTGGTCAGGTCATGCGTTACGGCCGCCTGCTTTGCCCGATCGATGCCGAGGGCGGTTTCGCACGTGACATCCGCGCCTTCGCCATGTCAAGTGGCGGCGGGGCCGGCAACTTCGACGCCACCTCGGAAGCGCAGGTCAGCGGGCCGGCCAGGGGATGCAATGTGACCGTGCCCTTTAAGTTCGAGGCCTACCAGCTCGGCACACAGCGTACCGAGCGGGCCCTGCTGGCGCAAGCCGCGAATGTGCTGCGCTTCGACGCACCCGGCGACGGCGGCTGGCTCGCCGACAACACGGACGGTGCGGGCCTCGTCTGCGACATCGAACACAACGCGGGCCTGCCCCTGGCGAATCGACGCGTTCTGCTGATCGGCGCTGGCGGCGCGGCCGCCGGAGCCCTCGGGCCGCTGATCGCCGCACGGCCGGCCGCCGTGGTGCTGTGCAACCGCACGCCGGACAAGGCGCAAGCGCTGGCCGAGCGACATGCCGACTGGGCCCGGGCTGGCGGAGTAGCACTGAGCGTCGAGTCACTGCAGCGGCCGGGAACCGGCTTCGATGTCGTCGTCAATGCCAGTGCAAGCAGCCTGCAGGGCAGCGCACCACCCGTACCCGCGACCGTGCTGCGCGAAGGTACGCTGGCCCTGGACATGATGTACGGCGCCGCTGCCCGTCCGTTCCTCGCCTGGGCCGAAGCGCATGGCGCTCGCGGACGCGATGGCCTGGGCATGCTGGTCGAACAGGCGGCCGAAGCCTTTTTCGTCTGGCGCGGCGTGCGGCCCGACACTGCGCTGGTGATGCGCGCATTGCAGCAACGTCTGGCTGGTGCGGCCCGGGACGCTTCGGCCGGCTCCGCGCGATGAATCGCACCCGCTCGCCTGAGCTGCGGTTCATTGCGATGCTGGCGCTGTGCGCGCTGGCCCTGCAGGTGGTTTTTGCACTGCGCATCGCGCTGATGGCCGTCGTCGATCCACAATCGACGAGCTTCCAGCGCTCGGAGATCTGGCGTCTGCTGATCGAGCAGCATCAGGTCCGGTGGAGCCAGCGCTGGGTCGACGGCACGCAGATCTCGTCGAGCCTGAAGCGGGCCGTCATCGCATCCGAGGATGCCGGCTTCGCCGAGCACAGCGGCGTCGAGTGGGACGCTCTGGAAAAAGCCTGGGGGCGCAACCAGCAAGCCGAAGCGCGCGTCGCCAAAATCAACGAGCGGCTGGAAAAACAGGCTCCGACGGCCGCCTCCGACTCCAGGAAACCGCTGCGTGAGCCGAAAGTGATCGGCGGCTCGACGATCACGCAGCAATTGGCCAAGAACCTGTTCCTGGCCGGTGAACGCAACCTGCCACGCAAGGCGCAGGAGTTCATCGTCACCTTCATGCTCGAAGCGATTCTGAACAAACAGCGCATCCTCGAGATCTATCTGAACAACGTCGAATGGGGCGAAGGAGTTTTCGGAGCCGAGGCGGCAGCGCGGCACTACTTTCACACTTCGGCGGCTCAGTTGCCTGCAACCTCCGCAGCGCGGCTGGCAGTGATGCTGCCGGCTCCGAAACGGTTCGAGAAGCGACCCGATTCGCCCTATATCGTGTCGCGGGCGGCCGTCGTCATGGCTCGCATGGGCGCGGTTGAATTGCCTTGAAGGAGCATTGAAGATGTCATCTTCGCTGACTGCCGAGATCGCTGCTGCCGCCGCCCGGCTGGTGGTCGAGGAAGGAATGGAGTACGGACCGGCGAAGCGTCGGGCCGCTCGCTCCCTTGGCAAGAACAGCACCCGGTCGGCCGAGATGCCGGACAACACCGTCATCGAGCATGAAGTGCGGGCCTACCTGGCGCTGTTCTGCGCTGACACACAGCCGGCCGAACTGGCGGCGCTGCGCGAAGCGGCGGTGCACTGGATGGAGCGGCTGGCCGAATTCCGCCCGCACCTGACCGGAGCGGTCTGGCGCGGCACCGCAACCCGACTCAGCGGCGTCCACCTGCAGTTGTTCTGCGACGATTCCAAGTCGGCCGAGATATCCATGCTCAACCAGGGCATCGACTTCGAGATCGGCAGCATCACGGGTCCGCGCAATCTGCCGGTCGATGTGCTGCGCGTCAGCAGCCCCAGCCGCGCACTGGGCGAGGAAGTGACACTGTTCCTGACGGTGCTGGACCACGACGACTTGCGTGGCGGCCTGAAGCCCGCCGCCAACGGACAACCCCAGCGCGGCGATCTGGCCGCGCTGCGGCACCTGATGGAGACGAAGACATGAACCGACGGGGCTGGGTGTTGGGTACGGCTGCGATCGCCGCAGGCGCGGCAGGCGCAGGGTTGTCCTGGCAAAAGACGCAGCCTGCGGGCAGCGATGGCGCGGCCCTGGGGCCCGAATTCTGGTCCCTGCGGTTCGAGCAACCGGGCGGTGGCGAACTCGCCCTGGACAGTCTGCGCGGCGGTCCGCTGCTACTCAATTTCTGGGCGACCTGGTGCCCACCCTGCATCAAGGAGATGCCGCTGATCGACGGGTTCCACCAGGCCCAACAGTCGACCGGATGGCGCGTGCTCGGCCTCGCAGTCGACAGCCCGACGCCGGTGCGCGAGTTCCTCGGGAAACGCCCGGTCGGTTTCCCCATCGGACTGGCCGGCCTCGGCGGAACCGAACTCAGCCGGACGCTGGGCAACCCGAACGGCTCGCTGCCATTTACCGTGATCGTGGGTCGTGGCGGACGGGTGATGGACCGGAAACTCGGGGCCATCCACCCCGAAGACCTGACGCGCTGGGCGAAAGAAGCCTCAGCCTGAGCCTTCAGATCGCAACTCCATCGGATATTCGATAGATACGTCAATTTTGTTCAAACACACGACTACAGCCTTCAAACAGCGTAAAGTCCGCCCGCTGCATCACAGTGACCGGACTGACCCGAAGTCCGCCCATCTCTCCTCATGCAAATCCTCGTGCTCCACGGACCCAACCTGAACTTGTTGGGCACCCGTGAACCTGGCGTCTACGGCAACCGCACCTTGAACCAGATCGATGCCGATCTGGGGCAGAGGGCTACAGATGCCGGAGCGAAGCTGCAAACCTTCCAAAGCAACCATGAAGGCGCCCTGATCGATCGGGTGCAAGCGGCACGCGGCGATGGCACACAGTTCATCATCATCAATCCGGCCGCGTTGACCCACACCAGTGTCGGGCTTCGCGATGCGCTGGCGGCAGTGGCTCTGCCGTTCATCGAAGTGCATCTGTCGAATGTCCACCGGCGCGAACCGTTTCGCCACCACTCGTATTTTTCCGACCTGGCCGTTGGCGTGATCTGCGGTCTCGGTGCCGACGGCTACCGCCTGGCGCTGGATCACGCGCTCACCCTGGCCAACCACTGACGCTGCCTGCCTCGCGCAGCCCGCAAGGCGTCAAAGCGCCCGGGCGAAGATGCAGACCTCTCCGAGACACCCCAACCCCCTCCGTTGGAGCACCCACATGGACCTACGCAAACTCAAGACGCTGATCGACCTGGTGTCGGAATCGAACATCTCCGAGCTGGAAATCACCGAGGCCGACGGCAAAGTACGTATCGTGAAGGCCGACCCGCACGCGGCTGCACCGACCTACTTCGCTGCACCGCCGATGCCGCGCCCAGTGGCTGCAGAGCTGCAGCCCACTGCAGTGGCCGAAGAGGTCGTCCCGGTCGGTCACACCGTGAAGTCTCCGATGGTCGGCACCTTCTACCGGGCCTCCAGCCCCGGCGGCAAACCTCTGGCCGACATTGGCTCCGAGGTGAAAGAAGGCGAACCGATCTGCATCATCGAAGCCATGAAGATCATGAACGAGATCGAGGCTGACAAGTCCGGAAAGGTCACGCGCATCCTCTGCGAGAACGGCCAGGCGGTGGAATTCGGACAGCCTCTGTTCATCGTCGAATGATCCGGGCGCATTGATGTTCAAGAAGATCCTGATCGCCAATCGAGGCGAAATCGCACTGCGAATTCAGCGCGCGTGCCGCGAGCTCGGCATCAAGTCGGTGGTCGTTTATTCCGAAGCCGACCGCGACGCCAAGTACGTGAAACTGGCCGACGAGGCCGTGTGCATCGGCCCGGCAGCCTCGTCGCTGAGCTACCTGAACATGCCGGCGATCATCTCGACCGCCGAGGTCACCGACGCCGAAGCCATTCACCCAGGCTACGGCTTCCTTTCCGAGAATGCCGACTTCGCCGAACGCGTCGAGCGCAGCGGGTTCACCTTCATCGGGCCGACGCCCGAATGCATCCGCCTGATGGGAGACAAGGTGTCTGCCAAGCAGGCGATGATCAAGTCGGGGGTGCCATGCGTTCCAGGCGGTGAGGGAGCGCTGGGCGAGGACCCGCGAGAAATCGTCCGTTGCGCTCGCGCCATCGGGTACCCGGTGATCATCAAGGCGGCCGGCGGCGGCGGCGGGCGCGGCATGCGGGTCGTACACACCGAGGCAGCCCTGCTGAACGCGGTGCAGATGACGCGCTCCGAGGCGGGAGCGGCCTTCGGAAACCCGTCGGTCTACATGGAAAAATTCCTGGAGAACCCCCGGCATATCGAGATCCAGGTGCTGGCCGACCAGCACCGCAATGCGGTCTGGCTGGGCGACCGCGACTGTTCGATGCAGCGCCGCCACCAGAAGATCATCGAGGAAGCACCCGCACCGGGCATCCCTCGTCGCGTGATCGAGCGCATCGGTGAACGCTGCGCCGCCGCGTGCAAGAAGATCGGCTATCGCGGCGCGGGCACCTTCGAGTTCCTGTACGAGAACGGCGAGTTCTTCTTCATCGAGATGAACACCCGCATTCAGGTCGAACACCCGGTCACCGAACTCGTCACCGGAATCGACATCGTGCAGATGCAGATCCGGGTGGCGGCGATGGAGAAGCTGCCGTTCACACAGCGACAGATCGAATGTCGCGGCCATTCGATCGAATGCCGCATCAACGCGGAAGATCCTTACAAGTTCACGCCGTCACCAGGTCGCATCACCACCTGGCACCCGCCCGGTGGACCGGGCGTGCGGGTCGACTCGCACGTCTACACGAACTACTTCGTCCCACCGAACTACGACTCGATGATCGGGAAAATCATCGTGCACGGCGACACCCGCGAGCAGGCTCTCGCGCGCATGCGCATCGCGCTGTCGGAAACGGTGATCGAGGGCATCTCGACCAACATCCCGCTGCACCGCGAATTGATGGTCGACGCGAAGTTCGTCGAAGGCGGCACCAGCATCCACTACCTGGAAGGCTGGATGAGCGAGCACAAGCGGTGAGGCCTGCCGGCCTTGGGGGTTGACATGGTCGAACTGCTGCTGCTTTGCCCGCAGGACGAGGCCGAGACGGTTTCGGATGCGCTGATGGACGAACTCGGCGCGCTGTCGGTGTCGGTCGAGGATGCCGATGCCGATACCGACGCCGAACGTGCCCTGTTCGGTGAACCAGGCATGCCGGCGCCCCGCGGCGGTTGGGATCGCTCGATCGTGAAGGCGCTGTTCGATGACAACGACGCGGCCCGGGATGCGGCCGACACGCTGCTGGCACAGGACTGGGCGAGCGCCGTGCAACTGCAGTCGATCACGCCCTTGGTCGATCAGGACTGGGTGCGACTGACGCAATCCCAGTTTGCACCGGTGCCGGTGACCCCGAGCTTCTGGGTGGTGCCGAGCTGGCACCAGGCACCATCCGAAGCGCTGAAGGTGATCAGTCTCGACCCCGGGATGGCCTTCGGCACAGGCACGCACCCGACGACGCGGATGTGTCTGCGCTGGATCGCGCGACGGGCCCCCGAACGTGCAGCGACATGGTCGCGCGTGCTCGACTACGGCTGCGGGTCAGGCATCCTCGCGATCGGTGCGGCGCTGCACGGCGCGCAGGGTGTCGAGGCGGTTGACATCGACCCGGCTGCGGTGCAGGCAACACAGGACAACGCCAACGCCAATCAGGTCAGCGTGCGCGCCGGTCTTCCCGACCTCGCGAGCGGCGGGTACCCGTTGGTGTTCGCGAACATCCTGGCCACACCGCTCAAGCTGCTCGCGCCTCTGCTTTGCGGCCATGTCCTGGCCGATGGTGAGCTGGTGCTGGCCGGCATCCTGGAGCGGCAGGCCACCGAGCTGATCGACGCGTACGCGCCGTGGCTCCAGCTGTCGGTCGACGACAGCGAGGACGGCTGGATATTGATGACCGCCCGCAGGTCAGCCTGAGGTAGCGCCGACGGTCTGCGTGGCATCATTCCATGATGAATCTGGCCACCCGTTGCACCGCTTGCGGAACCATCTTCCGAGTGGTTCAGGACCAGCTCAAGGTATCCGAAGGCTGGGTGCGTTGCGGGCGCTGCCAGGCGGTGTTCGATGCGCAGCAGAACCTGTTCGATCTCGAGCGCGAGGCGCCTCCGCCCTGGCAGTCTGACGCGCAATCACCTGCAGCGGCCAGAGCGATGGACGCGACTGACGCGTCTGGGTCGGACACAGCGCCGGCTGATGCAACCGCTGTCATCGAAAACGACCTGGCTGCAGCGACAGCGGATTCGGAGCCCGACGACCTCGATGCACTCCCCGATCCGGGTGAGGTTCCTGAGCCGTCCCCGTCGCCCGATCTCGATCACATCAAGACCGCCCTGGAAACCCCGGCCGAGTCGATGCTCGAGTTCAAGCGACTCGAGGATGCCGACGCATCGCTGTCGCCTGACGAGGCCGACAACGTGCCGGTGACGACTGCCGAGGCCGAATCGGCGGCAGTCGAATCGGCAGAGGGAGTGCCCGGCACAGCCTCAGATGGCGAAGTGGCGACTGAAGCAGCGCCAGCCGAAGCCTCGGCCGAGTCCTCGACTTCCATGCCCGACTTCGTTCTGCAGGCCGAGCGAGAACAGCGGTGGGAGCAACGGCCGGTCCGTGCAGCCCTGGCGGTGCTGGCCTTGATGGCGGCGCTGGGACTGGCGCTGCAGATCATCGGTCATTACCGTCAGCGCATCGCGGCGCAGTGGCCGGAGTCGGCACCCTGGCTGCAACGTTACTGCGCCGCGTTCGACTGCCGCCTTGACCCCTTGCGGCGCATCGACGACGTGAGCATCGAAAGCACGGCACTGACCCAGGCCGATGCCGGCCTGCAGGGCGAAGGTATTCCGAACGCCCTCCGGTTGGCCGTGACCCTGCGCAACCGTGGTGAGTTGCCAATCGCGATGCCATCGGTCGACCTGAGCCTGACCGGTGCGGACGGCGAACTGTTATCCCGTCGCTCGCTGGCACCTGCCGATTTCCAGGTCAACGATCCCCGATTGGTACCAGGAGTCGACTCGCCGCTGTCGGTCAGTTTCTCGGTCACCGGCCGTCGTGTCAGCGGCTACACCGTCGAGGTCTTCTACCCCTGATTTCCATCGCCGCCGATCGATCCAAGACCCGCAACGGTCGCGATCGATCCCGAAACCTGTCGGGCAATCGTTGACGACACCTGCCCACCCACCGGAGCACCCATGCCTGCGTTGATTTGCGGATCCCTTGCGTTCGACACCATCACCACATTTCCTGGTCGCTTCGCCGAGCAGATCCTTCCCGAGCAGGTGCACATCCTCAATGTGTCCTTTCTGGTGCCGACCCTGCGGCGTGAGTTCGGTGGCTGCGCAGGCAACATCGCCTACACGCTGAGCCAACTCGGGGGCGAGCCGGTCGTTCTGGCCGCACTTGGCAGCGACGGGGCCGACTATCTGCAACGCCTTGCATCCTGGAAAGTCAGCACCGAATACGTCGCCACGATCGCCGACAGCTTCACCGCGCAGGCAATCATCATCACCGACAGCAGCAACAACCAGATCACCGCGTTTCACCCCGGCGCGATGCAGTCAGCGCAGCGCACACCGGTGCCGACTGGAACCGACATCCGCATTGCCATCATCGCGCCGGATGGTCGCGACGCCATGATCGAGCACGCCGCGCAACTTTCCGATGCGGGTGTCCCGTTCGTCTTCGATCCGGGTCAGGGTCTGCCGATGTTCGACGGCGCCGAACTGCGACGCTTCGTGGCGCAGGCCCGCTGGGTTGCCGTCAACGACTACGAAGCACGCATGCTGTGCGACCGCACAGGGGAGACGCTTGAATCCCTGTCAACGTCGCATCTCGCGGGCGTCATCGTCACATTGGGTGCCGAAGGTTGCGACGTCTGGGAACAGGGAACCTGCACCCACGTACCGGGAACACGTCCAACCGAAGTAGTCGATCCAACCGGATGTGGAGACGCCTTCCGCGGGGCCTTGCTGTATGGCCTGGAGCGCGGTTGGTCCTTGCTTCGATGCGTCGACCTCGGCAACCGCATCGGTGCGCTGAAGATCGCCTCCAGGGGGGGGCAGAACCACCGGATCGACACTGGCGTTCTCGACCTCTAAGGAGCGTCGCGCACGCCGCGCGAAATAAAAAAACCCGGCCGAAGCCGGGTTGCTTGCAAACGAAAGCCCGCATGGCGCGGACCTTCGCGTTACGGCTTGGAGCCTGTGGGAAACGGCCACGCAGCCTGGGGGCTGAGCGTCGTCTTGGCAGCCGGCGCGGCAGGTTTGGCCACCGCCGGAGCAGCGGCTGGGGTAGCGGGCGCCTTCTTCGCTGCAGCTTTCTTCGCGGGCGCTTTGGCTGCGGCCTTCTTCGCAGGGGCCTTGGCAGCGGCCTTCTTGACGACGACCTTCTTGGTCCCCGCCTTCTTCGCTGGCGCCTTCTTGGCCGGAGCGGCCTTCTTGGCTGGAGCCTTCTTGGCCGGAGCGGCCTTCTTCGCCGGCGCCTTCTTGGCCGGAGCCTTCTTGGCCGGAGCGGCCTTCTTCGCCGGCGCCTTCTTGGCTGGAGCCTTCTTGGCCGGAGCGGCCTTCTTCGCCGGCGCCTTCTTAGCCGGCGCAGCCTTCTTGGCTGGAGCAGCGGCCTTCTTCGCAGGGGCCTTCTTGGCCGGAGCGGCCTTTTTCGCAGTTGCCATTACATTTCTCCTTGATCAAGTTAAAGAAGCACTGTCCTGTTCCCGCAAAAGCCGGCCCCAGACAGTTATTCATCACCCGGAAACTGCCCTTGAGAGGCGCCCCGGTGCGATGAATCGGGTATCAAATCGAGAGCAGCGCTTCTGCGTCGTCGCCACTCGATCTGCAAATCTTGATCTGTTCACATTCGTCTCGCGCGTTACCGCATCCGACGTCTATCAATCCCATGAGAGTGCACCACCAGATTGGTATTCGGTGACACGCACCTCGAAGAAATTGCTTTCTTTCTTCAGGTCGATCATTTCGCTCATCCATGGAAACGGGTTTTCCTCGTTTGGAAACAGCGCTTCCAGACCGATTTGCGTGGCGCGTCGGTTGGCGATGTAGCGCAAATACCCTTTGAACATGGACGCATTCATCCCCAGAACACCACGGGGCATGGTGTCCTCAGCGTAGCGATATTCGAGTTCGACCGCTCGCATGAAAAGCGCCTTGATTTCGGCCTTGAATTCCGCCGTCCAGAGCAGGGGGTTCTCCAACTTGATCTGGTTGATCAGGTCGATGCCGAAATTGCAATGCATCGATTCGTCGCGCAGGATGTACTGATACTGAGTCGAGGCGCCGGTCATTTTGTTCTGCCGACCGAGCGCCAGAATCTGCGTGAATCCGACATAGAAAAACAGACCTTCCATCAGACAGGCGAAAACGATCAGCGATTTCAGGAGTTTCTGGTCGTTTTCTAGCGTGCCGGTGTTGAAGTGCGGGTCCATCACCGCCTCGATGAACGGAATCAGGAACTGGTCCTTGTCCCGGATCGAGGCTACCTCGTTGTAGGCGTTGAAGATTTCTCCCTCGTCGAGCCCAAGCGATTCGACGATGTACTGGTATGCGTGGGTATGGATCGCCTCTTCAAAGGCCTGGCGCAGTAAAAACTGCCGGCATTCCGGCGCGGTGATGTGCCGGTACGTTCCCAGCACAATGTTGTTGGCGGCGAGCGAATCTGCGGTCACGAAAAACCCGAGGTTACGCATGATGATTCGGCGCTCATCATCGCTCAACCCATTTGGATCTTTCCATGTCGCAATGTCGCGCGACATGTTGACTTCTTGCGGCATCCAGTGGTTTGCGCACGTGGCAAGATACTTTTCCCAAGCCCACTTGTACTTGAAAGGGACCAGTTGATTGACATCGGTCTGGCCGTTGATGATGCGTTTATCAGCCGCCACCACCCGCCGCTTCTCGGCGGTTTCAACCGGTACGCTCGATGTCCGGCGACTGGAAGCGCTGAAACCGGCAACTCGCTTCGAATCCGGATCGGAGAGGCCCACATCAGCTGAACGGCTCTGAATTTCTTCAGGAATCCGCGGTGTCGAAAGGGCCGCCATCGACGGCATCGGTGATTTAATTTCTTCTTCCCAAACCAACATGGTGCACTTCCAGTAGATATTGATTATCCAAGCGATGTGACAAAACACAAAGCATTAATTGCCGGATACCGCATCGCGCAGTTCGCATTCGTTGCGCTGTCGCGTCGCCTCTTATCGATCCACGCAACGAATCAGCGGCGGGCGCTTACTGGCAGGCTTCGCAATCAGGGTTGTCGATCGCGCAGTACTTGATGTCGCTTGCCGGCTCAACGCCGGATTGCCAAGCCTGGGCGCTGGCTGCCACGGCGTCCCCACTGGACCCGCTGCTCACCGCGTTGAGCTGCCCCGTCTTCACTGTCGCCTTCTCGGCGTGCGTGGCTCCGACCGTGCGCAGGTAGTAGGTGGTTTTCAGCCCACGGGTCCAGGCGAGCTTGTAGGTTTCGTCGAGCTTCTTGCCCGACGCGCCGGCCATGTAGATGTTCAGCGACTGCGCCTGATCGATCCATTTCTGGCGACGCGCAGCTGCCTCGACCAGCCACTGGGTCTCGATCTCGAATGCAGTGGCGTAGAGCGACTTCAGCTCCTCGGGCACGCGATCGATGCGGCGCAGTGATCCATCGAAGTGCTTCAGGTCCATGACCATCACGTCGTCCCACAGACCCAGCTTCTTCAGATCACGGACCAGGTACTCGTTGAGCACGGTGAACTCGCCCGACAGATTCGACTTGACAGACAGATTGCCGAACGACGGCTCGATCGATGCGCTGACACCGACGATGTTGGAGATGGTTGCGGTCGGTGCGATGGCAACGCAGTTGGAATTGCGCATGCCATGCTCTGCGATTCGACCGCGCAGCAAACTCCAGTCGAGCGTGGTGCTGCGGTCGACATCGACATAGCCGCCACGCTGCTCCGCGAGCAGGTCGAGCGAGTCGATTGGCAGTACGCCTTGATCCCAAAGCGAACCTCGATAGCTGGAATAGCGCCCACGCTCGGCAGCGAGTTCGGTCGAAGCCCAGTAAGCGTGATAGCAAACCGCTTCCATCGAGCGGTCGGCGAACTCGACCGCGGCGTCCGATGCATACGGCACGCGCAACTCGTGCAACGCGTCCTGAAATCCCATGATCCCGAGTCCGACGGGCCGATGGCGCAGGTTCGAGTCACGTGCCTTCTTCACCGCGTAGTAGTTGATGTCGATCACGTTGTCGAGCATGCGCATCGCGGTCGACACCGTCTTCTTCAGCTTGGCATGGTCGATCTGCTTGCCGCTCGGGCCATCGATCAGGTGATGCGACAGATTCACCGAACCAAGATTGCACACTGCGATCTCTGACTCGCTGGTGTTCAGCGTGATCTCGGTGCAGAGGTTGCTCGAGTGCACCACTCCAACGTGCTGCTGAGGTGAGCGAACGTTGCAAGCGTCCTTGAACGTGATCCAAGGATGCCCGGTCTCGAACAGCATCGACAGCATCTTTCTCCACAGGTCACGCGCCGGCACCTTCTTGTGCAGCTTGATGTCGCCCGCAACTGCGCGCGCTTCGTAGCCCGAATAGGCCGCCTCGAAATCCTTGCCGAATTTGTCGTGCAGGTCGGGACAGGTGCTGGGCGAGAACAGTGTCCAGTCGCCACCCTCCATCACACGCTTCATGAACAGGTCCGGAATCCAGTTCGCAGTGTTCATGTCGTGCGTGCGGCGGCGGTCATCGCCGGTGTTCTTTCGCAGTTCCAGGAACTCCTCCAGATCCAGGTGCCAGCTTTCCAGGTAGGCACAGACCGCACCCTTGCGCTTGCCACCCTGGTTGACCGCAACCGCCGTGTCGTTGACGACCTTGAGGAACGGCACCACGCCCTGGCTCTTGCCGTTGGTGCCCTTGATGTGGCTGCCGAGTGCTCGCACGTTGGTCCAGTCGTTGCCGAGCCCGCCAGCAAACTTGGACAGCAGCGCGTTCTCCTTCAGCGCCTCATAGATGCCATCCAGATCGTCAGCCACCGTCGTCAGATAGCAGCTCGACAGCTGTGATCGGCGGGTGCCCGCGTTGAAGAGGGTCGGCGTCGAGCTCATGAAATCAAAGGTCGACAGCACTTCGTAGAACTCGATGGCGCGTGCTTCGCGGTCGATTTCATTGAGTGCGAGACCCATCGCGACACGCATGAAGAACGCCTGCGGCAACTCGATGCGTGCCTCGTCGATGTGCAGGAAATAGCGGTCGTAAAGTGTCTGAAGACCGAGGTAGTCGAACTGCATGTCGCGACCGGCATTCAGCGCAGCACCGAGGCGGGACAGATCGAACTGCAGCAGCTTTTCGTCGAGCAGTTCGGCCTGCACGCCCTTCTTGATGTAGCCAGGGAAATAGTCCGCATAGCGCGCATGCATGTCGGCTTGCAGCACTTCTTCGCCGAGGATTTCGCGACGGATCGTGTGCAGCAGCAGGCGTGCGGTGGCGCGGGTATAGCCCGGGTCTTTCTCGATCAGCGTGCGCGCCGCGAGGATCGATGCCTTGTGGACTTCATCGATCGGCACGCCGTCGTACAGGTTGCGCCGGGTCTCGGCCAGGATCGGCTCGGCACGCACATCGGCGCCCAGCCCTTCGCAGGCCGCCTGCACGATGGCCTGCAGATGGATGGCTTCCAGCGGCACTCGCCGCCCGCGGTCGAGCACGGTCAGGACCGACTCGCTGACGACGACCGGCTGCGACTGCTTCGCGCGCTCCTGCGAGCGGCGCTCGCGATACAGCACGTAGGCACGCGCGACTTCGTGGTGGCCACCACGCATCAGCCCGAGCTCGACCTGGTCCTGGATGTCTTCAATATGGAAGGTGCCGCCACCCGGCCGCGAACGCAGCAACGCGCGCACCACCGACTCGGTCAGCCCATCGACCGTCTCGCGCACGCTCGCCGAAGCTGCACCTTGCGTGCCGTGCACCGCGAGGAAGGCCTTCATCAGGGCCACCGCGATCTTGTTCGGCTCGAATGGCACCACCGCGCCGTTGCGCCGGATGATGTGGAAGGCATCGAAGGCCGACGCGGGTGCAGTGGCCGCGGTATCCGAGCGATCGGCCACGTAGGGATAAGCGCCAGGGGTGGTTTGGAGTGTTTGCATGAATGGCCTTTGATTTGGAGAGGGGTCGGAGACCGCACTGCTCGGGTGATGTCGAAGCCGGCGTTGAGGGCCGCCGGCTGGCCCGACAAAGCTCAGTTCAACAGCGTGATTCCGCCCACTCGGAGCCGGTCGTTCGCGTGCTGGCGACCAGCGACGCCGCCGCCCTTGATCGCAATGAGGCCGCTGAAGAGGCTTTGTGCATCGACACACTATATCTGGGGTCCAAAGCGCCTTCAAGCACTACCGCTAGTGTGTTCGCAAGAAAGTGGTCCCGGGCAAGATCAAACCGCAGGCGCCTGATGACACACCTTGCTCAGGGCCGCGTTTCGGCCGGTATTGCGCCTGACCGCCTGAGCGTTGCGCTTCGCTGCGCAAAGCCGCCAATTCATTGGCCTGCGACGCGAACTCTCACGGCAGTGCGCGCCGATGCTCGCGTCCGGTTCGACCGCAGCGAACAACCGGAGAACCATCCGGTCCGGACAGTGCCAGTCTTCTCACAGGGCGGCGATCACATCCTCGGGAAAACACTGTGCGGGCCAGCCCAGTGCAAGGACGATTCGAGCCCAATCGAATCCAGCACCTGGATCGATCTTCCGCCCAGCTGACACTTGTTCGTGTCCGGCCACGTCGATACAGCCACCGGGCCCGGCGAGTGACGTCAGCAACTCGCACAGCGTGGCGTACTGCGCCGCCTCGAAGCCCTCGCCTTCGAGTCCTTCGAGTTCGATGCCGACCGAAAAATCGTTGCAGTTCGATCGACCGCGCCAGACCGACGCACCGGCATGCCAAGCCCGCTCCAGGCACGAGACGAATTGAACGCACGCACCATCGCGACGGATGAAGAAATGCGCCGACACCCGCAGGCCGCGCAGGTGGTCGAAATACGGGTGCGCAGACACATCGAGCTGATTCAGGAAGAACTGCTCGACCTGCGCACCACCGTAGACGCCCGGCGGCAGGCTGATCGAATGCACCACGGCAAGAGTCGGCACGGTGCCGATCGGTCGCGGCCCGAAATGGGGCGAAGGGCAGTGCCGCGCCCGAGCCCACCAGCCTCGCTGCCAGTCGCCGTGAGCTTCAGCCGTTTCCGCGCTCTGCATCAAGGTGCGGGTCGCCACCGCCCATCACATTCAGCCGGGCCATGCGGTACCGCATCTGTCGCAGGGACAGTCCGAGGCTGGCCCCTGCCGCCGTGCGATTGAAACGATGCTGTTCGAGGGCGCGCAGCAACATGTCGCGCTCGATTTCATCGAGGTATGCCGCCAGATCGCTGGGCAGATTCGAGGTCGAGGCAGGCGTCTGCAGTGCACCCTGCGCGGCGTCGACACGCGCCGCGGCACTGAGCATCGAATTCACGGCGTCCGACGAACCGGTGCCGTGTTCCGGGTCGCTGGACAGAACGTCGCCCTGCGGATCGTTCGGCAGCCCCAGGTCGACGACATCGATCATCTCGCCGCCCGAAAGCGCCACGGCGCGATGCAGCAGGTTCTCGAGTTCACGAACGTTGCCCGGGAAAGGATGGGCCGCGAGATGCAGCAGTGCCGCGTGGGTCAGCCGCGGGGCGGGCCAGACACCGGCATCGCGCGAGATGCGTTCGAGCACCCGCTCGCCGATGCTGGCCAGGTCTTCCAGACGCTCACGCAGCGGAGGCACGCGGATCTGGATCACGTTGAGCCGATAGTAAAGATCCTGCCGAAAGCGGCCGGCCTGCACCTCCGCGCCGAGGTCCTTGTGCGTGGCACTGAGCAGGCGGACATTCACCGGCAGTTCGGTGACCGCACCAACCGGCCGCACCGAACGCTCCTGGACCGCGCGCAGCAACTTGGACTGCATCGACAGCGGAAGGTCACCGATCTCGTCGAGGAACAACGTGCCCCCGTCGGCCGCCTGGAAGAAGCCCTCGCGGTCCTCGTTGGCACCGGTGAATGCCCCTCGGCGGTACCCGAAGAACTCGGCTTCGAGCAGGTGCTCGGGAATGGCACTGCAGTTGACCGGGATGAAGGGCTGCGCGCTGCGCGGGCTGACCTCGTGGATCGCGCGGGCGACCAGTTCCTTGCCGGTGCCGGACTCGCCGTTGACGAGCACCGGCGCCATGCTGCGCGCGACCTTGTCGACCAGCGCGCGCACCTGCTTCATCGCAAGCGACTGCCCGGCCATGCGGTCGAGCGCAACGCTGGGCGATGCTGTCGTCGGAGGTGCAGGGCGAACGGCGATTGGTGCCTGCCGGGTCGCAACAGTCGCAGGTTCGACCCGAGCCGCCCCATCGTCTGCAGCCAGCGCGCCAGGCTGCAGTGACCGCTCGGTCGGCAGGCTGGACGGCAGCGTGCTGGGCGCGGTCGAAGGCCCCCGTCCGAGCGCCGATGCAACAACGGCTCGAAACTGCTTCAGGTCGACGGGCTTGGTCAGGTAATCGTAGGCGCCGGCCTTCAACGCCTCCACCGCGTTCTCGGCCGAACCGTAGGCCGTGATGACGATCGCCTTCTCTCGCCGGGCATTGCTTTCGAGATAGCTCAGCAAGTCGAGGCCGGAGCCGTCGGGCAGGCGCATGTCGGTGATGACCGCGCTGTAGACGCGGTCCTGCAGGTGCAGCCGCGCTTCCTCGACGCTGCCGGCGGTTTCGATGTCGTAACCCTCGCGAAGCAGGGTCAGCTCGTACAGCGTGCGCAGGTCGGGTTCGTCATCGACGACCAGCAAGCTGAAATAGGCGGGGGAAGACATGGCGAAGACTCGTTCAGTGCTTCCGTGCATCACACCGGAAGCTGCAGCCGCGCCTCAGCGGTGACCCCGTCCCGACGACGCATGTTGACGAAGAAATCATTGCGGTTCGGCTCGGCGGCCGGTCGCGTCCGGTAATCGATGCTGGCTCCGTACTGCTCGCAGAGCTGCCGACAAATATACAGGCCCAACCCGGTACCTCGACTGCGCGTCGAGAAGAACGGCTCGAACAGGTAGCGCTCGACTTCGCTGGGTATGGTGGGGCCGTCGCTGGAGACGCTCAGTTGCGCGGTGGCCTCATCGAGCGTCATGAGACGAACGTGCACCGATCCAGGCTGATCTGTGGCGTGGCGACGCGCGTTGTCGAGCAGGTTGATCAGCACGCGTCGCAGATGCTCGACGTCAAAGACCACGCCCAGCGGATCGACAGGCAGCTCGACCTTGAGAACGCTGCTTTCGCCCAATCCGAGCGAGGCTGCCTGCGCCCAGTCGCTGCAAGCGGCGGCCACCTCGGCGCTGGCATCGATCACGGCCGCCTCGGCGAGCGTACCCGGGGCCACCTCCATGACATCGTCGACGATGCGTTTGAGTCGCTTGACGTTCTCGGCGACCATCCGCGTGAGCTGCTGCTGGCCGGGCGTCACCGCGTCTTCCGACAGCAGCGCGTTGGCCTGAGCGATGGCTGCCAGCGGATTGCGGATCTCGTGAGCGATGCCTGCCGACACCCGCCCCATCGCCGCGAGTTTTTCCTGACGCATCCGGGCCTGCATGCTGCGCACGTCTTCGAGCAGCAGCACGCACAACTCCTCCGCCGACGGCTCGTCGGCGCGGCGCGTGAAGCGGATGCGCACACGCAAGGTTCGCGTCGTGGCCGGCTCGAAATGCAGCACCACGTCGCGGCCGGCCTCGGGCCAGACCGCCTCGTGAAAGCCGCGCTCCACCGTCTTCACGAGCTGGTCCCAGGCGACGACGCCGCGCAACTGAAACGGCGCCGGGCGGCCGAGGCCGCGCCGCACCAGCAAACGCCGGGCAGCCGGATTGGCGGCACGAACGCGGCCGGTGCGATCGACCACCAGCACGCCGTCCTGCATTTCCTCGATCACCAGGCGGTTGAGCTGAGCCTGCTGTCGCGCCAGCTCCATGCTGTCCTTGGCGGTCAGTTCTTCTCGCGCCAGCCGGCTCGCCAACTCTCCAGCCAGCACGGTGATGACGAACAGGCCGCTGCCAGCAAGCCCGGCCTGCGTCATCAGTGAAGCCGCGTCACCACCAGACATGACGGCAAGCCAGGCGTTGCCCAGCAACAGCAGAGCCACTGCTGCCGCGGTCGCCAGCGCCTGGACGCGCCGCGTCAGCACGCCTGCCATCAGCACCGGCAGCACCAGCAGCGCCGCAAAATTGAGACTGTTGGCCTTCGACAGCATGTGCAGCGCGGTGAAGCAGACGATGTCGGCTCCGATGCCTGCCACCCATTGGAGTCGAGTGAGGCGAGGCACCGTGGCATGTTCGTCGTCGCCCCCCGAAGCGGGCGTCAGCCACATGCCTACTGACAGTGCTGCATAGGCGAGGCTGACCCACATCACGCCGCGGCCCGGCTGCGCACCAAAGAATCCGCCCGCCGCCATGGTGGCGACCAGCGCGACGCCGAGCGCCGCGCGGGCGCTCAGGAACGCACGGTAGATACGGTCGAAGGCAGACTGCCCGGCGGGTATGGTCAGGTCACCGTCTCGCGGCAGAAAGCGCGAATCGAGATCGAGTGCAGCGCCCGGTTCCTCGAGGCGGCTGTCATCGTCGGTCTGCGAGTCCGCCTCGCCAAGGAACGCGCCAAACCACGATTCGCCGGAGCGCGTTCCGCGCGGGCGTTTGCGGCGGTCCGCCCTGCGGCGGTCAGTCGGGGTGGTCGACGTATCCATCAACGCGGCGGCTTGCTCTTCTCGTGGGCGACGCGGTGCGCCTGTCCGCAGAACCAGCCAGCCGATGCACCAACAGCTTCACTTTGCGGCAGATGGACTCCGCAGTGGGCACAGGCGACCATCTCCTCGTGACCGGATGGATGCGCCGGCGCCCCATCGGTCGAATCGGGTGGTGGATCGGGCCTGGGTGGCAGACTGCGCCGCCCGCCACGAACCAGCCACACCACCAAGAGGAACAGCCCCAGAAGCAGAAAGAATTTCATGACGGAGTGCGCCCCCAGCAGATCCCCGGACCGGCTTCGATCACACGCCCAGCGGCCGGTTCAACAGAACCTCCATCACGAAGCGTGAACCCACATAGGCCAGCAGCAACAGGACGGCGCCGGTGTAGACCCAGCGGGTGGCCTGCCGCCCCCGCCAGCCGAAGCGGCGCCGCCCTGTCAGCAGGCCGGCGTACACCAGCCAGCCGAGGATCGAAAACACGACCTTGTGATCCCAGCGCCAGGGATGGGCAAACAGCCAGCCGAGAAAGATCGCCATCGACAGCACCACGAACCCGGCCGAAACGAAGCGGAAGGTGAGGCGCTCCAGCCGCATCACGGGCAGACCCATCGGAGGCGAGGCGCCGCCAGATCCGTCAGCCGCCTGACGGGCCGGCTGCAGGTTCAGACGCATCTGCCGGTCGGCACGATTGAGCATCGTGGCGTGCAGCACGGCCGCACCGAACAAGCCGTAAGACGCGATGCCGAGCACCCAGTGAATCGGTGCCCAGCGCGACGCGGCTTGCGGACGGAACTCTCCCGGAAACATCAGCGCCAGAAACACCGCAATGGCGCCCAGCACTGCGAGCGTGCGCCGAACTCCGTTGATCGGCAGGAACCGGCTCTCGGCCACGTACACGCCGATCACGAGCCACAACGTGACCGAAAGAGCCGGAGCGAAGCCGAAGCGTGCGCCCTGGATATCCGTACCGATGCCGGAGGTGTCGATGCCGATCGCCACCGCATGCAGCAACCAGCCGGCCAGCAGATACCAGCGCAAACCACCGGGCGCCCGTTCGGGCACCAGTGCAGCGGTCGCATAGGCGAGCAATGCCAGCAAGCTGACAGTGGTCAACAGGGCCGGGAACGCGACCCCATTCACCGCAACCCCTCAGAAGATAGACTCATCGCCAAAGTGTACTTTCGCAACACGCCGCTCACGGCACTACAGACCTCCGCATGGCTTCCACCCTCACCGAACGACTGAGTCGCGCCGTCAAGACGATGCGCGGCCAGGCCCGCATCACCGAATCGAACGTGCAGGACATGCTGCGTGAAGTTCGCATGGCGCTGCTCGAGGCCGATGTCGCGCTGCCGGTCGTGCGTGACTTCATCGCGCGTGTCAAGGACAAGGCGCTTGGCGCCGAAGTGGTGGGTTCGCTGTCTCCGGGGCAGGCGCTGGTCGGAATCGTCAACCGCGAACTCGCGGCGACGATGGGCAGCAACGACATCGGCGTCGACGGCCGCAACGCTGCCGATATCAACCTGACGACGCAACCGCCCGCGGTGATCCTGATGGCCGGCCTGCAGGGCGCCGGCAAGACGACGACGACAGCCAAGCTCGCCAAGCACCTGATCGAGAAGCGCAGGAAGAAGGTGCTGACGGTGTCGGCCGACGTCTACCGGCCGGCTGCGATCGAGCAGCTGAAGACAGTGACGAAGCAGGCCGGCGCCGAGTGGTTTCCGTCGACGGCAAGCGACAAGCCGATCGACATCGCGAACGCCGCGCTCGACTACGCGCGCAAGCACTACTTCGACGTGCTGCTGGTCGACACCGCAGGCCGGCTGGCCATCGATGAGGCACTGATGGCCGAGATCAGCGCGCTGCACGCTGCGCTGAAGCCGATCGAGACGCTGTTCGTCGTCGACGCGATGCAGGGCCAGGACGCGATCAACACCGCGAAGGCATTCAAGGAAGCGCTGCCTATCACTGGCATCGTGCTGACCAAGATGGACGGCGATTCACGCGGCGGCGCAGCGCTGTCGGTGCGGCAGATCACCGGCGCCCCGATCAAGTTCGCCGGCGTCAGCGAGAAGATCGACGGGCTCGAAGTCTTCGACGCCGATCGCCATGCCGGTCGCATCCTCGGCATGGGCGACATCGTCGCACTGGTCGAGCAAGTGACCCAGGGCGTCGATATCGCTGCGGCGCAGAAGCTCGCCGACAAGGTCAAGTCGGGCGATGCTTTCGACCTCAACGATTTCCTTCAGCAGATCTCGCAGATGAAGAAGATGGGCGGCCTGGCCGGTCTGATGGACAAGCTGCCAACGCAGATGACCGCCAAGGCGGGTGCTGTCGACATGGACCGCGCCGAGCGCGACGTGCGCCGCATGGAAGGCATGATCTGCTCGATGACGCCGCTGGAGCGCCGAAAGCCTGAACTGCTGAAGGCCACCCGCAAACGCCGCGTCGCGGCTGGTGCCGGCGTTCAGGTGCAGGAGGTGAACCGCATGCTCAACCAGTTCGAGCAGATGCGCGACATGATGAAGAAGATGCGGGGCGGCGGAATGATGAAGATGATGAAGCGACTCGGTGGCATGAAGGGCATGGGTGGCATGCGCTGACCGCGCGCCCGCGCGTGGTCAACCGAGCAGCGCCGTCGCGAACTCTCTCGCATCGAAGGTTTCCAGGTCTTCGAGCTTTTCGCCGACCCCGATGAAATAGACCGGCACCGGCCCGGTGGCGCCGGTCTCGCCCGCACCGCGTCCCCGCTCGCGCGCCCACAACGCGATCGCCGCCAGTACACCGCCCTTGGCCGTTCCGTCGAGCTTGGTGACGATCAGGCCGGTCAGCTGCAAGGTGTCGTCGAAGGCCTTGACCTGCGCCAGCGCGTTCTGCCCGGTGTTGCCGTCGACGACCAGCAGCACCTCGTGCGGCGCACCTGCCTGGGCCTTGCCGATCACGCGCTTGACCTTGCGCAGTTCTTCCATCAGATGCAGCTGTGTCGGCAGGCGTCCGGCGGTGTCCGCGATCACCACATCGCAGCCACGCGCCTGGCCCGCAGAGACGGCATCGAAGGTGACCGACGACGGATCGCCGCCTTCCTGGCTGACGATCTCGACGCTGTTGCGTCCGGCCCAGACCTCCAGTTGCTCCTTCGCAGCCGCGCGGAAGGTGTCGGCTGCGGCCAGCAGCACCTTCTGCCCGCCTTCAGCGAGGTGACGGGTCAGCTTGCCGATGCTGGTGGTCTTGCCAGCGCCGTTGACGCCAACGACCATGATCACGGTCGGCGTGTGCTCGCCCACCGTGAGCGGCCGCTGAAGCGGTTGCAGCAACTCGGTGATCGCCTCGATCAGCAACGCCTTGACGGCCGCCGGGTCGGTGACGCGCGCGTCCTTGACACGCATCTTCAGGTCGGCCAGCAGGTACTCGGTCGCCTTCACGCCGGCGTCGGCCAGCAGCAGTGCGGACTCCAGGTCTTCGTAAAGCGCGTCGTCGATCTGGGTGCCGGTGAACACCTGCGCGATGCCCGATCCGGTCTTGCGCAGGCCGGCGCGCAGCTTGTCGAGCCAGCTTCGGCGCTCCGGAACCGCAGCAGCAGCCGCGGGCACCGCCTGTGCGCTCACCAGCAAGGGCGCCTCGACGAGGATCGGATCGGGGTTCGATGCGGCAATCGGCGCGGCCGGTGGTGTCTTCTTCTTGAAAAAGCTGAACATGCGATGCGGGGTTGGCGAGCGCTGAAGGATCCGGGCCGGCGTCACCGGGCGGCGGTTGGAGCAGCCCAGAGCCGGCTATAATTGTGGGCTTGAGGCGCTTTAGCTCAGTCGGTTAGAGCGACGGAATCATAATCCGCAGGTCCGGGGTTCGAATCCCTGAAGCGCCACCAGATTTCCGATCGGCTCCGCGTCTTCACGACCCGGAGCCGTTTTCATCTGTGCCCCTGCCACAAGGCCCGGGCGCAGACTCAAGAGAACGTCAACGACAGCCACTGGACGACACCATGTACCGCTGTATCGCCTTGTTCGCCACCCTCGCCATCACCAGCGCCGCGACCAGTTGGGCGCAGGATCTGCCAACCAGACTGTTCCCTCGGAGTGCACTGCGTGGCGAGGTCACGTTCGGCGTGCCGCCAGAGGTGACGCTGAATGGTGCGCCGGCCCGGCTGTCTCCGGGTGCCCGTCTGCGGGCACAGAACAACATGATGGTGCTGTCCGGCACCCTGACCGGGACCAAGCAGACGGTTCACTACACGCTGGAGAACACCGGCCTGATCAAGGACCTGTGGATCCTGCGCGATGAAGAGAAAGCGAACAAGCCGTGGCCCAAGACACCCGAGCAAACGGCGACATGGAGCTTCGACCCCGGCACCCAGACCTGGACCAAGCCATGACGGCGCCCGGCACCGGCAAGAAGGTCTTCATCAAGACCTTCGGTTGCCAGATGAACGAGTACGACTCGGACAAGATGGTGGACGTGCTTCGGCAGGCCGATGGGTACGAGACGACCTTGGATGTCGAACAGGCCGACCTGATCCTCTTCAACACCTGCTCGGTGCGCGAGAAGGCACAGGAGAAGGTGTTCAGCGACCTCGGCCGAGTCAAGCACCTGAAGGCCAAGGGTGTGCTGATCGGCGTGGGCGGCTGCGTGGCGAGCCAGGAAGGTGCCGCCATCATCGAGCGGGCGCCCTACGTGGACGTGGTGTTCGGGCCGCAGACGCTGCACCGGCTGCCTGACCTGCTGAACCGCCGCAACACACTGGAGCGCGCGCAGGTCGACATCAGCTTCCCCGAGATCGAGAAGTTCGACCACCTGCCGCCGGCCCGCGTCGAAGGCGGCAGTGCTTACGTGTCGATCATGGAAGGTTGCTCGAAATACTGCAGCTACTGCGTCGTGCCCTATACCCGCGGGGAAGAGGTGTCGCGACCGTTCGATGACGTTCTGGGCGAAGTCGCCGGGCTGGTCGACCAGGGCGTCAAGGAAGTCACGTTGCTCGGTCAGAACGTCAACGCCTACCGCGGCGCGATGGGACGTGAAACCGGCGAGATCGCCGACCTCGCCTTGCTGATCGAGTACGTGGCCGAGATCCCGGGTGTCGAGCGCATCCGCTACACGACAAGCCACCCGAACGAGTTCACGCAGCGGCTGATCGACGTCTATGCCAAGGTGCCGCAGCTCGTCGATCACCTGCATTTGCCGGTGCAGCACGGCAGCGACCGCATCCTGATGGCGATGAAGCGCGGCTACACGGCGATGGAATACAAGAGCACGGTGCGCAAGCTGCGCGCAGTGCGGCCCAACCTGAGGCTGTCGAGCGATTTCATCGTCGGCTTTCCCGGCGAGTCCGACGACGACTTCGAGAAGATGATGAAGCTCATCGGCGATGTCGGTTTTGACACCAGCTTCAGCTTCGTCTTCAGTCCGCGACCGGGAACGCCGGCCGCCAACCTGTACGACGACACGCCACCAGCGATCAAGCTGCAGCGGCTGCAACGGCTGCAAGCTGCCATCGAAGGGCACGCACAGCACATCAGTCAGACGATGGTCGGCACCCGTCAGCAGATCCTGGTGGAAGGTCCTTCGCGCAAGGACCCGGACGAGTTGATGGGACGAACCATCTGCAACCGCAAGGTCAACTTCAAGGGGCCGTCGCGTCTGATCGGTCAGTTGATCGAAGTGTCGGTGACGCAGGCCAACCCGAATTCGCTGCGCGGCGACGCGGTCATGGCCTGAGCAGGCGTGCCCAGGGATCAGCCAAACTCAGCGGCGTCGTGTACTCCACCACAGACTGGCAGTGCACGCGAACACCATGCCAGCGTAGGTGACCATCCTGCCGTCATGGCCGGTCACGATGAGTCCCGCAAGACACACGATCAGGTTCGCCACTGCCGCACCGACACACAACCGCGTCCAGGTCCGGTCCCGAAGCTGGCTGCGCCAAATCAGCTTGGCCCCAGTGGCGCTGATGGCAGCGAGCAGCAGGGCCGGGGCCGAAAAATTGGAAACATGCCACACGAGGGCGAGGAAATTCATGGCTTGGAACTGCCGCTGGGGTTCAATGATGGCTGCGCGTGCGCCGGCCCGGGATGGATCGGGTGTAACGCGGTAGGCTGGAATCTCGGATTGCTGTAAATTTTGCCTGACAGATATGAGCGTATTTACCCTGGGACTGAACCACGCCACCGCGCCGATCGACCTGCGCGGACGCTTTGCCTTTTCAGCGGAACAACTGGCGCCGACGCTTCGTGCCTTCCGCCAGCGCTTGCAGCGCTCACCGGAAGCAGCGCTGGTCTCGACCTGCAACCGGACCGAACTGTACGTCGGCGCTGATGCCAGTCTGGTGACTCCTGCGTTCGAATGGTTGGCCGAGGTCGGTGGCATGTCGGGTTCAGCGCTGCGCGAACATGCGTATGTGCTCGAGAACGAAGCAGCGGCACGCCACGCGTTCCGGGTTGCCAGCGGGCTCGACTCGATGGTGCTGGGCGAGCCCCAGATCCTCGGACAGATGAAACAGGCCGTGCGCGAAGCCGACACTGCGGGCACGCTCGGCACCACCTTGCACCAGATGTTCCAGCGCTCCTTCGCAGTGGCAAAAGAGGTTCGCACATCCACCGAGATCGGATCGCATTCGATCAGCATGGCTGCTGCGTCGGTGCGGCTCGCTTCTCAACTCTTCGAGGACCTGAGCGAGCTCAAGGTACTGTTCGTAGGCGCGGGCGAGATGATCGAACTGGTCGCCACCCATTTCGCGGCGAGAAAGCCCCGGTCGATGGCGCTGGCCAATCGAACCCGGGAACGCGGTGAAAAGCTCGCCAGCAAGTTCGACGCCGAAGTGCTGCCGCTGGCCGATCTGCCACAGCGTCTGAGCGAGTTCGATGTGGTGATTTCCTGTACCGCCAGCACCCTGCCGATCATCGGACTGGGGGCGGTCGAGCGGGCGCTGAAGGCACGCAAGCGGCGGCCGATGTTCATGGTCGACCTCGCGGTTCCGCGCGACATCGAGCCCGAGGTCAGCCGCTTGTCCGACGTCTATCTGTATACCGTGGATGACCTGTCCTCGTTGGTTCAGATCGCTGGCGAGAAGCGGCAGGCGGCCGTTCAGCAGGCCGAGGCCATCATCGAGACCGGCGTCCAGGGTTTCGTCAACTGGCTGGGGCAGCGCGGAACGGTGCCGCTGATCCAGGCGCTGAACGCCCAGGCCGAGGAATGGCGGGCTGTCGAAATTGCGCGAGCGCGCAAGCTGCTGACCAAGGGCGAAAGCATCGATGCTGTGCTCGAGTCGCTGTCTCGGGGGCTGACGCAGAAAATGCTGCACGGGGCGCTGGTGGAATTGAATGCCACCGACGGCAGCAACCGCGTCGAGTTGACGCACACGGTGTCACGCCTGTTTCTGCGAAACAGCGGCAACACGAACAGGGCGACACTCGCGGCTGGACCGAACGCCTCCGATTCCGACGCCTCCTTGCTGTAGCGCCACGTCGCCGACCGGGCGGCCTGTGGTGAATGTCCGTCATCGGGCAGCACTGCAGGCACCTTTCGAGCGGCACAGCCCCACTCCCGGACTCCGATGAAAGCCTCCCTTCGACAACAGTTCGAGCGACTGGCCATGCGGCTCAACGAACTGGAGGCCACGCTTGCAGACCCATCCGTGGCCGGCGACATGCAGCGCTTCCGTGCGCTGAGTCGCGAGCACGCCGAAGCAGACAGCGTGGTCGGCTTGTTCCGCCAGTACGAAGCGCGTGAGGCCGATGCGGCCTCGGCACGAACGATCCTGGATCGCTCGGACGATGACCCCGAAATGGCGCAGATGGCTCGCGACGAAGTCGCGTCCGCCGAAGCCGAAGCAGGACGCCTGCACCAGGCGTTGCAGACAGCTTTGCTGCCTCGCGACCCGGACGATGCGCGCAATGCCTTTCTAGAGATTCGTGCCGGCACGGGTGGTGATGAGTCGGCGCTGTTCGCGGCCGACATCGCACGCATGTACCTGCGTCACGCCGAACGCCACGGGTGGAAGACCGAGCTGATGTCCGAAAGCGTCTCCGACCTCGGCGGCTACAAGGAAGTGGTGATCCGGATCGAAGGAGACGGCGTGTACGGCCAGCTCAAGTTCGAATCGGGCGGGCATCGCGTGCAGCGCGTGCCCACCACCGAGACGCAGGGGCGCATCCACACGAGCGCCTGTACGGTTGCGGTGCTTCCGGAGTCGGATGCCGCAGAGGAGGTCCAGCTCAACCCGGCGGAGTTGCGCATCGATACCTTCCGGGCCAGTGGCGCAGGTGGGCAGCACGTCAACAAGACTGACAGCGCGATACGCATCACGCACCTGCCGACCGGTCTTGTTGCGGAATGCCAGGACGATCGTTCCCAGCACCGCAACAAGGCCAAGGCCATGGCGGTACTCGCAGCAAGACTGCGCGACAAGGACCGCAGCGAGCGGGCTGCCAAGGATGCTGCCACGCGCAAGGGCTTGATCGGAACCGGCGACCGCAGTGATCGCATCCGCACTTACAACTTTCCACAGGGCCGGCTGACCGATCACCGAATCAACCTGACGCTCTACAAGCTCCAGTCGGTGCTCGACGGCGATCTCGACGAGGTCGTCGCGGCTTTGCAGGCCGCGAGCGCAGCCGAGCAACTGGCACTGCTTGAAAGCGGCGACGCATGACCGACATCCAGGCAGGCGAAGCAAGCCCGCCCGAGGCGTTGTCCATTGCGCGGGCCCTGACGTCAGCAGCGGCTTGTGGCGTTGATCGGCTGGATGCGCAATGGATGCTCGAGAAGCTGTTCGGTCAGTCGCGGGCATGGTTGATCGCACACGATGACTCGCTTCTCGGCGAAGACCAGCGCGTGCGATACACCCACTGGTTGAGCCGCCGCGCGGCCGGCGAGCCGCTGGCCTATCTTTTCGGCGAAAAAGAGTTTCAGGGACTTCGATTGCGAGTCGGACCGCAGGTTCTGATCCCACGCCCCGACACAGAAACGCTCGTCGAATGGGGACTGGAGTTGCTGACCGGGGATTTGTCGGTCATCGAGGCGCCCCAGGTCGTCGATCTGGGCACCGGCAGTGGGGCCATCGCCTTGGCGATCAAGCATCGCTGTGCGGGCGCCGCGCTGACAGCCGTCGATATCAGTGCTACGGCACTGGAAGTTGCCCGCAGCAACGCCATGGATCTCGGCCTGACCGTCGGTCTGGTGAGGGGCAGTTGGTGGTCCGCGCTGAGGGGACGGCGTTTCGACCTGGCGCTGTCCAACCCACCCTACATCGCGCCCGGGGACGAACATTTGGCCGCGCTTCGCCACGAGCCGCAGATCGCCCTGGTTTCCGGCGAGCACGGTTTGTCGGATCTGCACCAGATCGTCGATGGAGCATCGGAGCATTTGACCGCCGGCGGTTGGCTGCTGCTGGAACATGGACACGATCAGGCGGAGGCGGTCCGTCAGCGCCTTGGCGTGGCCGGCTTCGAGGACGTGCAGACGCGCCTCGATCCGGCAGGCTTGGAGCGTTGCTCCGGCGGTCGACTTGGCACCAGTCAGCTGGGTCGCTGATCACGCCGGCGAAGCGCCATGGCTTGCTGAGCCCGCTTGGGGGTGAAATCCGGACCACCATCGTTCGGCCCCCACTCCCGATTGGATGGACGTGTGAGGGATTTCCCAACAGGGGCCCCACGGACTGTGCGCGATGGTCGTAGGATGGAGGTGCGCATTTCCGATTCACTCACCCGGGAGCACGACCATGCGGATCAGTTACGCACGCATTTCGAGTGTGGCCTTCGTTTTGGCGGTGGCTTCGGCCTGGTGTCAGGAGGGTCAGGGTCTTGATCCGTCAAGCAACGGGTGGCTCACGGGCCAGTGGCAGGCACGGATCGAGTTCAACCACGGCATGGGGCACTCCAGCTACGCCGACCCGTACAACATTGCTGCGCACGCTCACGGTATGCAGCGGCCCGGGCTGAGTGTCCTGGGCGATTTCTTTTTCAGGTCACCTTCAACCGAGACGACAGCCACTTCCAGCGGATTCCGCGCCACCAGCGGATTGATGGTCGGCCCGCGCAGTTTCGGAGCATCCGGCATTCCTTCGGGATGGTTGGATGGAAAGACCGGCGACAGCGGGGCCGTGCCCTATTTCGGCGTGGGCTACACCGATGTTCCGGGTCGCGCGGGCTGGGGATTCACTGCCGACTTCGGATTGATGGCGATGAGCACGCGATCGTCAGTCAAGTTCGGATCGGCGCTCACAGGGCCTCAAAGCATTGACGATCTGCTGCGCGATCTGAGGCTGGCGCCGCTGCTTCAGCTCGGAGTCTCCTACTCGTTCTGAGTCCTTGAGCGAGACAACCGGGGCGCGCCAAAGGCCACGCGATCTCGTGTAATCTCGCGCCTCCTGAAATATGCCTTTGTGGAGACTCCCATGAACGACGTGCACAAGCGAATCGACGACTTGGTCAAGGGGAACGAGGTGGTTCTCTTCATGAAAGGAACTGCCCAGTTCCCGATGTGCGGCTTTTCCGGCCGAGCCATCCAGATCCTGAAGGCCTGCGGTGCCACGAACGTGAAGACATTCAACGTTCTTGAGGATGAAGAGGTTCGCCAGGGAATCAAGGGATATGCCAACTGGCCGACCATTCCGCAGTTGTATGTGAAGGGCGAGTTCGTCGGAGGATCGGACATCATGTCCGAGATGCATGAGGCGGGTGAGCTTCAAGCCTTGTTGAAGAGCTGAGCCGAGCCGAGCCGACCCACGGCGAGTGAATTCCAACGAAAGCACCGCGGGGCACCGCCCACGGATCGTGATCGGAGTTTCAGGCGCATCCGGAGCAATCTACGCCGTTCGCCTGCTGGAGCGATGCAGGACTGCAGGCTGCGAAACCCACTTGGTTGCCAGTCCGGCTGGCGTCCTCAATGTGCACCATGAACTCGGGCTCGACCGGAAAGCACTAGAGAGCCTGGCAGATCACGCCTACAGCCCTGCAGATGTAGGTGCGTCGATCGCTAGCGGCTCCTTTGCGACCCAGGCCATGGTCGTCGCACCCTGTTCAATGAAGACGCTGGCTGCGGTCGCGCACGGACTGTCCGACAACCTGATGTCCCGGGCGGCCGATGTGACGCTGAAGGAACGACGGCGCTTGGTGCTGATGGTGAGGGAAACCCCATTCAATCTGGCGCATCTGCGCAACATGACAGCGGTCACGGAGATGGGCGGGGTCATCTTTCCGCCTTTGCCGGCCTTTTATCTGAAGCCGCAGAGCATCGATGAACTGATCGATGACACCGTGGAACGCGTGCTGGCATTGATAGGTGTCGAGACCGCGTTACCGAGGGCGTGGAACGGTCTGTAGCACCGGCGGCGAGCGTCAGGCCGTCATCCCGTCCCATTGGCGGCGGGCGCCAAAAACAAGATTGGGATACTCGGAACGGCCCCGGCTACCGTTGTATCGACCCAAAGCGAGGAACTGATCTCCGCGCTCGATATCGAGGTAATGACGCAGGATCACACAACCGAAGCGCAGGTTGGTTTGCATGTGAAAGAGTTTGTCCACATTGCCGTCGCCGATCAATCTCGCCCAGAACGGCATCACCTGCATGTAGCCTCGGGCACCAACGCTGCTGATCGCGTACTTCCGGAACCCGCTCTCGACCTGGATCAGCCCGAGCACCAGCGTCGGGTCCAACCCCTTGCGCTTGCTTTCGTACCAGACAGCCTCCAGAAACTCGACGCGGGCCTCGTACTCTGCCTTGCGCTTCTTCAGGCGATCGCTGGCTGCGCTCAACCAGCGGAGGTAGGCCAAACGCTGTTCCATCGTGTCGAACGACGGCCTGGGAGGGGCGATGTCGCCAACCGCAGCCGAAAGGGCCGTTCGCACGGCATCGGCCAGCGGCTCCTCGGTCTGTCCGGCCGCTCTCGCTTCCGGCGACCGAATCGCAGCCGCAAGCGCCGACATCAAGACAGCACGTCGGCCCAGCGTCATGACGCCAACTTGTCCATCAGCAAGGCCCGAATCTCGACCAAGGGAACTGGCGTGGATTCAAGATCCTGCCGCCCCTGGTACTCGACGACGTTTTCCTTGAGGCTGCGCTCGCCGAGCGCGATCCGATGCGGCACCCCGATGAGCTCCCAGTCGGCGAACATTGCACCAGGACGCTCCCCCCGATCGTCGAGAACCACGTCGACACCGACCGCCTGCAGCGATTGATACAAGTCGTCCGCAGCCGCTTTCACGGCGGGGAAACGGTCGTATCCGACCGGGCAGATCACGACGGCAAAAGGTGCGATGGCAGCGGGCCAGATCATCCCGCGCTCGTCATGACGCTGCTCAACGGCCGCCCCGAGGATCCGCGTGACGCCGATTCCGTAGCAGCCCATCTCCATCAGCTTCGGTTTGCCGTTCTCGTCGAGAAACGTCGCCTTCATCGCGGCGCTGTACTTGGTGCCGAGATAGAACACATGCCCGACTTCGATGCCTCGCTGGATCGACAATTCTCCCTGACCGTCTGGGGATGGATCACCGGACACCACATTGCGAATGTCAGCGACAAGATGAGGCTCCGGCAGATCGCGCCCCCAGTTCACTCCAGTCAGGTGGAAATCTTCCGCATTGGCACCGCAGATGAAATCGCTCATCGCCGCAACTGTCCGGTCTGCGATCACCTTCACCTGCGTCGACAACCCAAGCGGGCCCAGATAGCCGGGCTTGCAGCCGAAATGCTCGACGATTTCGGCGGCTGTGGCAAAACGATGCCCAGCCGTCAAGCCGGGCAGCTTGCCGACCTTGACCTCGTTGAGGGCGTGATCACCGCGAATCAGGAGCAGCCAGACAGTCGTTCGCGTCCCTGCGTCGGCGGGCAATTCCTCATCGCTGGCCAGTACGAGTGACTTGACGGTCGACTGCAGCGGCACGCCCAGGAACGCGGCCACGTCTTCGCAGGTCGATTTTCGGGGCGTAGGCACCTCGGCCATCGACTGTGTCGCTGCCGGGCGACGATCGTCCAGCACAACCGCCTCGGCAAGCTCCACGTTGGCGGCATAGCTCGAGGTGGCGCAATAGGCGATCGCGTCCTCGCCGGTGTCGGCGATGACCTGGAACTCGTGCGAACGGTCGCCGCCAATGGCACCGGTATCTGCCGCAACCGGCCGAAAGGTCAGGCCAATGCGCTCGAAGATTCGCACATAGGCGGCGAACATGGTGTCGTAACTCTTCGCGGCTGACTCCACGTCCCGATCGAACGAGTACGCGTCTTTCATCGTGAACTCGCGCCCACGCATCACGCCGAACCGCGGACGACGCTCATCCCGAAACTTCGTCTGAACGTGGAAAAAGCACTTTGGCAAAGCACGATAGCTGCGCAACTCCTGGCGAGCGATGTCGGTGATGACCTCTTCGCTGGTTGGTTGGATCACGAAATCCCGTTCGTGGCGGTCTTTAACTCGCAGCAACTCCGCCCCCATTTTGTCGAAACGACCCGTCTCCTGCCACAGCTCGGCAGGCTGAACCAGTGGCATCAGCAACTCGACGGCGCCGGCGCGGACCATCTCCTCACGAATGATGGTTTCAACCTTGCGAATCACCCTGAGCCCGATCGGCATGTAGGTGTAGATCCCGGCGCTCAGCCGCTTGATGAATCCGGCACGAAGCATGAGCTTGTGGCTTATGACTTCGGCGTCAGCAGGCGCTTCCTTGAGAGTCGAAATGAAAAACTGGGAGACTTTCATCGAAAAGGCCGCATCGGCATCGGAAAAATGGGAGGGCTGGGCACGAAGGCCTGACGATCACTGGCACGCAAGTGGAGGGTTTGCGTTACGCCAGCGCGGTGCAATAATGAAAATTACAAGAATTTTGGAGTCGATTATGCTCGACCGTGAGGGGTTCAGACCCAACGTCGGCATCGTCCTGCTCAACCAGAGGAACCAAGTGTTTTGGGGGAAGCGTCTCCGAACTCACTCTTGGCAATTCCCCCAGGGAGGAATCAAGTACGGCGAAACGCCGGAGCAGGCGATGTATCGGGAACTCCACGAAGAAGTGGGGTTGACTTCTGACCATGTCCGCATCCTTGCCCGCACCCGCGACTGGCTTCGCTATGAGGTTCCGGACCGCTTCATTCGACGCGATGCCCGTGGACATTACCGTGGGCAAAAGCAGATCTGGTTCTTGCTTCAATTGACCGGCAGGGACAGCGACATGAACCTGCGCGCCACCAGCCATCCCGAATTCGACGCATGGCGCTGGAATGAATACTGGATACCACTCGAAGTGGTCATCGAATTCAAGCGTGATGTCTACCAAATGGCCCTGACCGAGCTGTCGAAGTTCATACCGAAGCCCAGCCATCACGTTCGGTTCATGCGAGGCAGTTCAAGAGACGAAGGCGGTTCCACCGACCCATCGACGAGTCAACTGCTGCCTGAACTCGGTGTCGAGAACAATGTGACTCCCTTGGATGGAAAGGGACCTCCACCGGAGATCAAGCCGGCAGCCTGATCCGTACTGCCGCCGTTCTGACGCATGTTCTTTCCGGCTAAGCGCGCCGACATCAAACTGGTCCGACCAGGAATCCGCGTCAAAGAAGGACGAGATTGTCGCGGTGGATCATTTCAGACTCCCCAGAGAAGCCAAGGATCCGCTCGAACTCTCCCGATGGTTTACGAGAGATCAGTCTGGCTTCTCCGCTGGCGTAATTCGCCAACCCACGCGCGATCTCGCTGCCCGATGGGTCCAGCACCGCAATGACATCTCCACGATGGAAATCTCCGTCGACATCGACAACGCCAATGGGGAGAAGGCTCTTTCCGCTCTCCCTGATCTTCAGGGCAGCGCCTGCGTCGATGGTCACCGAGCCGCGTAACTTCAAGTGATCGATCATCCACTGCTTTCGGGCGGCAATCTTGGGTGTCTGCGCAGACAGTGCCGTTCCGATGGCCTCACCATCACACAGCCGGATCAACACATCAGGCTCACGGCCCCACGTGATGATCGTGCTGGCACCGCTGCTCGCCGCTCGCTTGGCGGCAAGGATCTTCGTGATCATGCCTCCACGCCCAATCGCCGACCCCGCACCGCCAGCCATTTGCTCCAAAGCCGGGTCACCAGCCATGGCTTGATGGATGAACCGCGCCGTTGAGCTCTTGCGAGGGTCTTCCGAGTACAAACCGGCCTGATCGGTCAGGATGACGAGCGCGTCCGCTTCGATCAGATTGGCCACCAGCGCACCCAATGTGTCGTTGTCGCCGAACTTTATTTCGTCGTTGACGACTGTGTCGTTCTCGTTGATGACCGGGATCACCTTCAGGTTCAGCAAGGTCAACAACGTCGATCTCGCATTGAGATAGCGTTCGCGATCGGCCAGATCGGCATGGGTAAGCAGCACCTGCGCACTGCCGACGCCATGTTCGCGAAGCTTCGATTCGTACATTTGGGCCAGACCCATCTGCCCCACGGCGGCAGCTGCCTGCAACTCGTGAAGTTGCTTCGGACGAGTTGCCCAGCCCAGGCGCTTCATGCCTTCGGCGATCGCACCGCTCGATACCATCACGACCTCTCGGCCTTGTGATGCGAGCACCGCCAGCTGACGACACCAGTTGCCGACGGCATCGGCATCCAGGCCACGCCCTTCGTTGGTCACAAGACTGGATCCAACCTTGACAACGATGCGATTGGCCAATTTGAGAGCGCCGGTCATGAAGCACCCGGATCGGCACCTTCGCCGGCGAACCGTGGATCGGGGTCGAGAGCAACGACGTTCTTGAGCTTGGCGACGTGTTCGTAAATGGCACGAATCAGCGGGTCGCAACCCTCGCGCGTCAGAGCTGAGATCTGGAACACCGGGCCTTTCCACTTGAACCGCTTCACGAAGTCGTCGACACGCCGGCGGCGATCCGCCTCCGGCACCATGTCAAGCTTGTTGAGAACCACCCAGCGGGGCTTGTCGTAAAGCGAAGCGTCGTACTTCTGCAACTCGCGCACGATTGCTTTCGCCTGCGCGACCGGATCCACGTCCTCATCGAACGGAGCGAAATCGACCAGGTGAAGCAACAGGTGCGTGCGCTGCAAGTGCCGCAAGAAAAGATGGCCCAGTCCCGCGCCCTCGGCCGCTCCTTCGATCAGGCCCGGAATGTCGGCCACCACGAAACTCTGCTCCGGTGCCACACGCACAACCCCAAGATTGGGGTGCAGCGTTGTGAACGGATAGTCGGCGATCTTCGGCCTGGCATTCGAGATGGCAGCGATCAGAGTCGACTTACCGGCGTTGGGCATGCCCAACAGGCCCACGTCAGCAAGGACCCGCAACTCCAGACGCAAGCGGAACTGCTCGCCTGGCCAGCCCGGCGTCTTTTGCCGTGGCGCCCGATTTGTGCTGGTCTTGAAATGCAGATTGCCGAAGCCGCCATCGCCGCCCTTGGCGATCAGGACCCTCTCGTCAGGCACAAGCAACTCTGCGATCACCTGATCGGTGTCGGCGTTGGTGATGATCGTGCCCATGGGCATGCGCAGAACGATGTCCTCTGCTGCAGCCCCGAACTGATCGGAGCCTCTGCCGTTTTCCCCCCGGCGCGCCTCGTGCCGACGTGCATAGCGGAAGTCGATGAGCGTGTTGAGATTGCGATCCCCGACGGCGTAAACGCTGCCACCGCGCCCCCCATCACCGCCGTTGGGTCCGCCGAACGGGATAAATTTTTCTCGGCGGAAGCTCATGCAGCCGTTGCCACCGTCACCGGCGGCAATGTCTATCGTGGCTTCATCGACGAATTTCATGGGCGAGAGAGCTCGTGTTGTTGGAGCGTAGGGGACGAATCGCGCCAGAGCTTGGCGTCAATGGAGAGAGGTAGCGCGAGGTTGTACAGATTGTTCGCCGAGTCGCGACACACGAACGCCCGATCCCAAATAAGAAAGCCCCGGCAAGCCGGGGCCCTTCGATAACTCATCGCCTCTATCAGGCTGCCTTGATGCTCACGGTACGGCGATTGCGCGGACCTTTGACAGCAAACACAACTTCGCCATCGACCAACGCGAACAACGTGTGATCCTTGCCCACACCGACATTGGTTCCCGGATGGAACTGGGTGCCGCGCTGACGAACGATGATCGAACCGGCGGGGATCGATTCGCCGCCAAATGTCTTGACGCCGAGCATTTTCGGCTGTGAGTCGCGGCCGTTCCGTGTGGATCCGCCGCCTTTTTTCTGTGCCATGGTTTAACCCTCGAATATTTGGGAGCTTCAGCCGTTGACGGCGCGGATTTCAATTTCCGTGAACGCCTGGCGGTGGCCTTGACGCTTTTGATAGTGCTTGCGTCGACGCATTTTGAAAATGCGCACCTTGTCATGCCGACCTTGCGCCGTCACGGTGGCGGTAACGGTTGCACCACTGACCAGCGGGCTACCGATCTGCAGATCGGCGCCACTGCCGATTGCCAACACGTGGTCCAGCGTAATTTCTTGGCCCACGTCCGCAGTGATCTGCTCGATTTTGAGTTTTTCGCCAGCGGCAACCCTATATTGCTTACCGCCGGTCTTGATGACTGCGTACATTTCAGCCCTTTCGATTGAATTTTTCGCGTTGAGCTGCCGTTTGAAAGGCAGAGCATTGCACAACCGCGCATTGTATCCGGAAAAATCCGCTTTGTACCAGCGCCTGCTGACTGCCGGTGCCAAACGGGGGCCTCGCGCACGTCGCGTTCCTATAATTCGAGTTTTTTGGAAAAGAGCAGCGTGCAAGCCGAACTGACAGCCAACTCTGACGATTGCCTTGCCAGTCCAGACGGCAGCATGGACGCAGAGATGAAGGAGGTTGACGCCGTCATCCGAAGGCGACTTGCCTCTGAGGTCGTGCTGATCGACCAGATCTCCAAGTACATCATCGGCGCCGGCGGCAAACGGATCAGGCCGCTGCTGGTTCTGCTGTTTTCGAGGGCGCTTGGATTTCAGGGGGCTGAGCGGTTTGAGCTGGCCGCAACGGTCGAATTCATCCACACCGCCACACTGCTGCACGACGACGTCGTCGATGAGTCCGACTTGCGCCGTGGCCGCAAATCGGCGAACGCAATCTTCGGAAACGCGGCGAGCATCCTGGTAGGCGACTTCGTCTACTCCCGGGCCTTCCAGATGATGGTATCGGTGAACCGCATGCGGGTACTGCAGGTACTGTCGGACGCAACCAACGTCATCGCCGAAGGCGAAGTTCTGCAGTTGATGAACATGCACGACCCTGACCTGCATGTCGATGATTACCTGAAAGTGATCCGCTTCAAGACAGCCAAGTTGTTTGAGGCGAGCGCCCGACTGGGCGCTGTGTTGGCCGACGCACCCGACGACGTCGAGGAGGCATGTGCGGAGTACGGCCGCTCGCTTGGTACGGCCTTCCAACTCGTAGACGACCTGCTCGACTACGAAGGATCAACCCAAGACTTGGGGAAAAACGTTGGTGACGACCTTCGCGAAGGCAAACCCACACTGCCCTTGCTGCTGGCTATGCAACGGGGAACGCCGAAGGAGCGCGAACTGATTCGCAGTGCGATCCAGCGTGGCGAAGTTGAGCGGCTCGCGGAAGTGATTGAAGCCGTGGGGCGCACCGGAGCGCTTCAAGCCACCAGAGATGCCGCGCGTGAACAGGTTGAACATGCAAAAAGCCGATTGACGGCCCTGCCGCCATCAATCTACCGGGATGCTCTGATAAAATTGTGTATGGATTCGGTGGGGCGGTCTTCGTAAGGACTTGCAGATATTCCGCGCGATTCACGATCCAGATTCGGGGTGTAGCTTAGCCTGGTAGAGCGCTACGTTCGGGACGTAGAGGCCGGAGGTTCGAATCCTCTCACCCCGACCAACCCTGGGGTTCCGATCGGGCGGCGATCCATTCGGCACTTGAACATTCGAGATCGGCATTGAATGGCAGACACGCTCGCTGAAGCCCCTCAATCTGCGCTTTCAGGCGTGGCCAGGGTTCTCGTCCACGCGGGGAAACTGAACGAAAAGGCTGCCGAGACGCTGGTCAAGTCGGCACGCGAAAAAAAGGTCAGTTTCGTTGCTGCGGTGATAGCAGCGGGTACGGTTTCTCCGGCAGATCTCGCGCACACCTTATCGACAGCGCTCGCTCTGCCCTTGCTCGACCTGAACGCGGTTGACGCACAGAAGCTCCCCCGAAACATCGTCGACGTCAAGCTGGCGTCCGAGTATCAATTGGTGGTCCTCGGCAAGCGTGGAGGCCGTGTCTTCATCGGAGGCGCAGATCCGACGGACCAGGAAGCGGTCGAGCGCATCAAGTTCGCGACTCAATTGACACCGGAATGGGTCATCGTAGAGCACGACAAGCTTGCGAAGATCGTTGAAGCCAACGGCACGAGTGCGACGGAAACGCTGGAGTCCATGTCGTCGGGTGACTTCGAGTTCGATGTCACCGACGAGACCGCGGCCCAGGAAACTGCCGAAGCCGCACCGGACGTCGAAGATGCCCCGGTTGTGCGCTTCCTGCAGAAAATGTTGATCGACGCCATCAACGCGCGCGCATCAGACCTGCATTTCGAGCCCTACGAGTACCACTATCGAGTGCGATTCCGCGTTGATGGAGAGTTGCGCGAAATCACGCAGCCGCCGATCGCCATCAAGGACAAGCTGGCCTCCCGCATCAAGGTGATCTCGCGCCTGGACATCGCCGAGAAGCGCGTCCCGCAAGATGGGCGAATGAAGCTGAAATTCGGCAGCAAGTCCATCGACTTCCGAGTGAGCACACTGCCTACGTTGTTCGGCGAAAAGATCGTGATCCGGATTCTGGATTCGTCGAGTGCCAAGCTCGGCATCGAAGCCCTCGGATACGAAAAGATCGAGCGAGACCGCTTGATCCACTGCATTCACCGACCCTACGGAATGGTGTTGGTCACGGGTCCGACAGGCTCCGGGAAGACGGTCTCGCTGTACACCTGCCTGAACATCCTCAATCAGCCGGGAGTCAATATTTCGACCGTCGAGGATCCGGCTGAAATTAACTTGCCGGGCATCAATCAGGTCAACGTCAATGACAAGGCAGGACTCAATTTTGCGGCAGCCCTGAAGTCCTTCCTGCGTCAGGACCCAGACATCATCATGGTGGGCGAGATTCGTGACCTGGAGACGGCCGACATCGCGATAAAGGCTGCGCAGACGGGACACATGGTGATGTCGACCCTGCACACCAACGATGCCCCGACCACCTTGACGCGATTGTTGAACATGGGCGTCGCGCCATTCAATATCGCATCCAGCGTTCTCCTGATCACGGCCCAACGGCTGGCGCGCAAGCTGTGCGAGAGCTGCAAGGCACCGGCCACCTACCCGCGAGAGGCGATGCTAAAGGCAGGTTTCGCCGAAAGTGACATCAATGGGAACTGGACGCCTTACCGTGCAGTGGGATGTTCGTCATGCAGCAATGGATATCGAGGCCGGGTCGGCATCTATCAGGTGATGCCGATCACTGACGAGATCCAGCGCATCATCCTGACCGAAGGCACCGCGGTCGACATCGCTGTTCAAGCCCAGCGCGAAGGGGTACGCGATCTTCGCCAATCAGGGCTGGTCAAGGTTCGCACCGGTCTCACGACCCTCGAAGAAGTGATTTCCGTCACGAACGAGTGATTGGTGGTGAATAAATTCGCCACCCGACCGATAACGACGGGGGTGGATCAAGAGTTCCGGAGGTTTCATGGCGACTGCAGCGGCCGCGAAAAGCATCAAAGACATTGTTTTCGAATACGAAGGCAAGGACAAGAACGGCAAGATCGTTCGCGGGGAGATGCGCGCTGGCGGTGAAGCGATGGTCAGCGCCAGCCTGCGGCGCCAGGGAATACTGACCACCAAGATCAAGAAGCGTCGCATGAGCGGCGGCCGCTCCATCAAGCAGAAGGACATCGCGATCTTCACGCGGCAACTGTCCACGATGATGCGAGCCGGAGTGCCGTTGATCCAGTCATTCGACATCGTGGCCCGGGGAAGTCCGAACCCGCGCCTCACCAAGCTGTTGACCGACATTCGCTCCGATGTTGAAACCGGCACCAGCCTGTCGGCGGCATTCCGCAAGTACCCGCTGTACTTCGACGCGCTGTATTGCAACCTCGTCGAAGCCGGCGAAGCGGGCGGTATTCTGGAAGCACTGCTTGACCGCCTGGCGATCTATCAAGAAAAGACGATGGCGATCAAGAACAAGATCAAGTCCGCCCTGATCTACCCGATCGCCGTGCTGGTTGTCGCTTTCGTGGTGCTGGCGGTCATCATGATTTTCGTGATCCCGGCATTCAAGGACGTGTTCTCGTCGTTCGGAGCGGACCTGCCAGCACCCACGCTGGTCGTGATCGCGATGTCCGAGTTTTTCGTCAAGTACTGGTGGGCGATATTTGGCTTCCTGGGTGGCGGCATCTACTTTTTCCTTGAATCCTGGAAACGCTCGGAAAAGATGCAAAAAGCCATGGATCGGCTGCTGCTGCGCGTTCCGGTGTTCGGCGAACTGGTCAACAAGTCAGCCGTGGCTCGCTGGACTCGCACACTGTCCACCATGTTTGCCGCCGGGGTGCCGCTGGTCGAAGCACTCGATTCGGTCGGCGGTGCTTCCGGCAATGCGGTGTTTGCTGAAGCCACGGAAGCGATCCAGAAGGACGTTTCCACCGGGGCATCTCTCACCACGTCGATGCAGACCACGGGCGTTTTCCCGAACATGGTGCTTCAGATGTGCGCCATCGGCGAGGAGTCAGGCTCGCTCGACCAGATGCTCGGCAAGGCTGCCGAGTTCTACGAGGATGAGGTGGACGAAGCGGTCAAGGGGCTGTCGAGCCTGATGGAGCCCTTCATCATCGTGATTCTCGGCACGCTGATCGGGGGCATCGTCGTGTCGATGTACCTGCCCATCTTCAAGCTCGGCCAGGTCGTCTGACGCAAGGGAATGGAAACGCAAGTCTTGCAAACGCTGCTGTCCCCCTGGACCCTTGCACTGCTGGGCCTGTGCATCGGCAGTTTCCTGAATGTGGTCATCCACCGCCTTCCCTTGATGCTGGAGCGTGGCTGGAAACTGGACAGTGCCGACATGCTCGGCATGACGGTCGACGTCCCTGCCGAGATAACGCTCTCCAGTCCCCGATCGCGTTGTCCGTCGTGCAGTCACGCCATTGCATGGCACGAGAACATTCCGGTGCTGAGCTATCTGTGGCTGCGCGGCAAATGCTCAGCCTGCAGGACGCGGATCTCGGCTCGCTATCCAACGTACGAGATTGCGACGGCCGCATTGTTTGCAGTCATCGCGTGGCGATTCGGCGCGCAGCCGTCAACACTGGCCTGGTGCGCCTTCGCGGCGACCCTCGTGGCCCTTGCCGGGATTGACTGGGACACGACGCTACTGCCCGACAGCTTGACCCTTCCCTTGCTCTGGGCCGGACTGATCGCTTCAGCGTGGGGCCTGACCGTTCCACTGTCGACCGCGGTCTGGGGCGCCGTGGCTGGCTATCTGTCGCTGTGGTCGATCTACTGGCTGTTCAAGCTCGCGACGGGCAAGGAAGGCATGGGCCACGGTGACTTCAAGCTGTTGGCTGCATTGGGCGCCTGGCTCGGGGCACCGATGGTGCTGCCTGTGGTGCTCGGAGCGTCAATCATTGGCGCGTTTGTCGGAATCGGGATGAAACTGAACAGCAAGCTTCGCGACGGACGCTACGTGCCGTTCGGTCCATTTCTCGCCGGTTCGGGCCTGGCGGTGCTGTTGATCGGCGCGCCCCGCGTCCTGGATTGGCTGGGCTGGGCCTGATCGCTGCCCCGTCGAGCCACGATCCGGCGTCGACAGCTTCTTCATCATGGTCACTTCGACCCCTTGTTCGCCCGCCTCGCTGCGCATCGGCCTGACCGGAGGGATCGGCAGCGGGAAAAGTTCGGTGGCAGCCCTGCTGGCTTCCCAGGGTGCGGTCATCGTCGACACAGACGCCATTTCGCGCCGATTGACCGGACCAGGCGGGCTCGCCGTACCGGCTCTGCGCAAGGCATTCGGTGAGAAGGTCATTGCGCACAGCGGAGCACTCGACCGCGACTGCATGCGTGGCCTCGTGTTCGACGACCCCATTGCACGACGCCGACTCGAAGCAATCCTGCATCCGATGATCTCGAGCGAAGCAGAGAAGGAGGCAGCATTGCACCCATCGGCTCCGGTGATCGTGTTCGATGTGCCGCTGCTGGCCGAGTCGGGCTGTTGGGCCGACCGGGTTGATCGCGTTCTGGTGATCGATTGCAGCGAGCAAACTCAAATCGAGCGCGTCATGAAGCGCTCGGGATGGTCGGAGGCAACGGTGCGTTCTGTCGTAGCAGCACAGGCAAGCAGGGACCAGCGACGGTCCATTGCGGACGATCTGATCGTCAACGACGGCATCTCGCCAGCCGAACTCGACGCCCGCGTGGCCGCGCTGTGGCGTGCATGGAGTGCGCGCAGAACCGGGCCCCTGTGAAACAATCCAAAGAGTCGGGATTCCTGTCCGGCCATTGGTGTTTCCACAGACGTTGAAGGCAGGCCCTTTGATCCTTTACGAGTACCCGTTCAACGAGAGCATACGCACGATGTTGCGGCTCGAGCACCTGTTCGACCGCCTCGGGCAGTTGGCCCCGCGCGACACCGCAGTCGACCACCATTACGCGATCGCGACGATCTTCGAGATCATGGAAGTCGCTTCGCGCGCCGATCTGAAATCGGATCTCCTCAAGGATCTAGAGCGTCAGAAGGCCCAGCTCAACAGCTACAGGGGCAATCCGTCGATTTCCGAAGAGGCATTGGACAGGGTCGTCGACAAGATCGATCACGCCTTTGCAGGCCTCAACCAGTTGCCGGGCAAGGCCGGACATGCGCTGACTTCCAACGAGTGGCTGATGAGCATCCGCAGCCGCATCAGCATTCCGGGAGGAACCTGCGAGTTCGATCTGCCAGCCTATTACGCTTGGCAGCAGCAAGAGCCGACACGCCGTCGCGCCGACCTGGCGCGCTGGATCGCGCTGCTTCTGCCACTGGCCGAGGCGCTCACGGTCCTGCTGGGTCTGTTGCGTGATTCGGGTGTAGCCCAGCGCGTCACGGCACCGGCAGGGCAATTCCAGCAAAGTCTGCCCGCGGGTCGGACCTATCACCTGATGCGGGTCCGCATGGACCCGGAGGGCGGCCTGGTACCGGAGATCACAGGACACCGGTTGATGGTGTCTGTGCGGCTGATGCGTCAGGACGCAGAAGGTCGCCTACGCACCCACACCGCTGACAGCAGCTTCGAACTGACCCTCTGCTCTTGACGACGAGCAATGTCCCCGAGCGCATCGTCCGCTGCCCCAGTTGCGGCGGCGAAAGCATCTACGCGAGCAAGAATCCGTATCGGCCTTTTTGCAGCCAGCGCTGCAAGAACGCCGATTTCGGCGCCTGGGCAAGCGAAGGCTACAGAGTCGATTCACTGCCGTCTCCGGATGATCTTGACGACCCTCCGCCGACTCCAGAACTTTGAACGGCATCAACCTGGTTCGGCCCTTGAATTGTCAAGGAGCGTCCCTATAATTGACTTGCTAGCACTCAGGTTCATTGAGTGCTAACGGGATTCAGGCACCTGCTGCCGAATCAACGGCCCGGCAGCTTCACAAAGCTGGTGCCGCCCGAACAACGACTGAAAACCGTTCCTACACCTCAAGGAGATGCTATGAAACTTCGTCCTCTGCACGATCGCGTGATCGTCAAGCGCCTGGAACAAGAAACCAAGACCGCCTCCGGCATCGTCATCCCCGACAACGCAGCCGAAAAGCCTGATCAAGGCGAAGTTCTGGCCGTCGGCCCGGGCAAGCGCAACGACAAGGGCGATTTCATTGCCCTGAACTGCAAGGTCGGTGATCGCGTCCTGTTCGGCAAGTACAGCGGCCAGACCGTCAAGGTCGATGGCGATGAACTGCTGGTGATGCGCGAAGAAGACCTGTTCGCCGTGGTCGAGAAGTAATCACTTCTCCCGCGACGCACCCACTCAATATTCAGGAGATACACACATGGCAGCAAAAGACGTAGTTTTCGGCGGCGACGCCCGCGCCCGCATGGTCGAAGGCGTGAACATCCTGGCCAACGCGGTCAAGGTCACACTGGGCCCTAAGGGTCGCAACGTGGTGCTCGAGCGTTCGTTCGGCGCCCCGACGGTGACCAAGGACGGTGTCTCGGTCGCCAAGGAAATCGAGCTGAAGGACAAGCTCCAGAACATGGGCGCGCA
>JBJXEJ010000116.1:0-3204 GCA_046154125.1 Rhizobacter sp.
TGACCTTGTTGACCACGCTCTGGTGCACGTGCATGGCACTTCCCGGCTCGTTGGACATGGGCTTGGCCATGAAGGTGGCGTACATCTCGTGGCGCATCGCGGCCTCGCGGATCGTGCGCTTGAAGAAGAACACTTCGTCGGCCAGACCCAGCGGGTGGTCGTGGAAGAAGTTGATCTCCATCTGCCCCGCGCCGACCTCGTGGATCAGCGTATCGACGTTGAGCTCCATCTTTTCGCAGTAGGCGTAGATGTCTTCGAACAGGGGATCGAACTCATTCACGGCGTCGATCGAGTACGCCTGCCGCGAGGTCTCGGCGCGGCCGCTACGGCCCTTCGGCGGGCGCAGCGGCGTGTTGGGGTCTGCGTTGCGCTCGATCAGATAGAACTCGAGTTCGGGTGCGACCACCGGCGCCCAGCCTTCGGCGTCATACAGGTCGCAGATGCGGCGCAGCACCGAGCGGGGTGCGTACGGAATCATCACGCCATCGCGGTCGAAGCAGTCGTGGATCACCTGCGCGGTAGGGTCGGTCGCCCAGGGCACGATGCGCACGGTCGACGGGTCGGGGCGCAGATGCATGTCGCGGTCGGTGGCGTGGATCACGTCGTAGTAAGGGCCTTCGGCCGGGAATTCGCCCGTCACCCCGATGGCAACGATCGCCTCCGGCAGCCGCATGCCGCGGTCCTCGGTGAATTTCTCGCGCGGCAGGATCTTGCCGCGGGCCACGCCGGTGAGGTCGGGCACCAGGCATTCGATCTCGGTCACGCGGCGTTCGTTGAACCAGTTTTCGAGGTCGCTGAAAGTGAAGTTTTCTCGGGCCACCATGGGATGTCACCTTGAGGAGTTGCAGTCGTTGTCGTGTGGGCGTCGTCTGTCGGTCAGCGGCTCCCGTCGGGGCCTCGATGGCGGTCGCGAAAGTTGCTGCAGGCCCGCCCGAACTCTTCGAAGAGTTGGGTCGATACCGGGTTGAGATGCGCCTGCCACTCCGGGTGCCATTGCACACCAAGCAGGAAGCCAGGCGAAGGCGTGGAGCCGCCACCCAGGGAGAACGCTTCGATCAGACCATCGGGGGCGCGCGCCTCCACGCGCAAGCCGGGTGCGAGGCGCTTCACGCCTTGACCGTGCACCGAGTTGACCTCGATCTTTTCGCACTTGAGCAGGCCGGCAAGCAATCCACCCCGCTCGAGACCGACCGAATGGGCCAGGCCGTAGACCACGTCGAGGGGTCCCTCGTCCGCGCCACGGTGATCGAGTTGACCGTCGACTTCATGCACCGCCTGGAAGAGGCTGCCGCCAAGCGCGACGTTCACCTCCTGAAAACCACGGCAGATGGCCATCACCGGGATGCCGCGCGCGATGGCCTGCGGAATGAGCGCAAGCGTCGCCGCATCGCGATCGGGATCGAGCGGCAAGCTGGTGTCGTGTACGGGCTCGCCGAAATGACGGGGGTGGACATTCGACGGCGAACCGGTCAGCAGCACGCCATCGGCCAGATCGAGCAGATCGCTCAGTTCATCGTTCCCCTCGATGGTGGTGAAAAGCAGTGGCAGGCACCCGGCGAGTCGCACGGCGTCGGTGTATTTCTTGCCGACGGTGTGGCTGACGTGTTCCTCCACCCTGCGGTGACAGGCTGGCACAAGGACAATGGGTTTGCGTTTCATGATGGGCGTGGAGGCGCTTGGCGGGCAGCAGGCATTGCTCGTCACAGAGACAGGCCGTGCCGACTCGTGCAATGAATGTGCCCGCGCAGGCCGTTCACATCAGATCCTTCAATCGGTAATAGGCCATGCCAGCAACCAAGGCAGGCGTGCGCAGCAGCTTACCCCCAGGAAATTCACGGTGCCGCAGGCGGCTGAAGGTGTCGAATCGGCTGGCGTTGCCGTCGATCGCCTCGGCCACCAGCTTGCCTGCGATGCCGGTCAGCGCCAGTCCATGTCCTGAAAAGCCCTGCAGGTAGTAGACGTTCGACAGACCCTGCGCGGAGCCTGACGGCATTCGATCGGCGAGGCGACCGAAATCCGGTGCCCGGTTCATCGAGATGTCGACAAAGCCGCCCCAGGCGAACTCAACACCCGTGCTCTGGAGCTGAGGAAAGGTTTTCGCCATGCGCTTCTGCATGCTCGCGGCCAGGTTCATCGGTGTTGAGGTGCTGTAGCTGACGCGTCCGCCGTAGATCATGCGGTGATCGACACCTGCCGCGGTCGTGTTGCTGGCAACGCGGAAGTAATCGAGCACGAAATTGGTGTCGCAGACCGCCGAGCCCGAGGGGATCAGCGACTGAGCCATTTCCAAATCCAGCACCTTGGAGGCGATGATGTAGGTGCCGACCGGCATGATTCGTGGCTCCAGCATCGGCGCCACGCCCTGCAGGTAGACATTACCGGCCAGCAGCACATGCGCGGCCCGCACGCTGCCACCGGCGGTGCGCAATCGCACCGCGCCACCGGCAGCTGCTGCGGCATCGAGCGCGGTCACGGCAGAGTTTTCAAACAGGCGCACGCCCAGCTGGGCGGCACCTCTCGCGAGACCGAGGCTGTACTTCAGTGGATGCAGATGGCCTGACAGCGGATCGTGCAGCCCGCTGTGAAAGCGCGGGCTGGCGATCCATTGCGGCAACTGGTGTGGCGCAATCCAGGCGGTCTCGTGGGCATAAAGCGACTGCATGCGCACTTGCCAGGCCTGCAGTTCACGCGCCTTGCGGTCGCTGACCGCCAGGCTCAGGTAACCGGGGCGCCAGTCGCAATCGATCTGGAAGCGCGTGCACCGCTGCTGGATCAATGCGAGCGCCTCGATCGTCATCGACCAGACGCGGCGCGCCTCGTCGAGGCCGAGCTGCGCTTCGATCGTGTCCTGCTCGCAAGCCAAGCCCGCCAGCGCCTGTCCGCCATTGCGGCCGGAGGCACCCCAGCCGACCTGCCTCGCTTCGAGCAGCACGACATCGAAGCCGCGATCGGCAAGCTCGATTGCTGCTGACAGGCCTGCCAGACCGCCGCCGACGATGGCGACATCGCATTCGATGTCCGTGGCCAGCGCAGGCAAAGCTGCCGGACGCTGCACGGTAGCGTCGTAATACGAGTGACGAGCCAGATCGCGATCGGTGTCCAGGAAGCTCATGGAGTAGGGCGGGCAGCGGCTTGTCAGTCCGGCCGCCTGAGGTCAGGCGGCCCGCCGAATCGCGTCAGCCAGCGTGCCGGCGATCTGCTCGA
>JBJXEJ010000117.1:0-21656 GCA_046154125.1 Rhizobacter sp.
AGAAGGGCGCCAAGGAGGGCCTGGACTCGGCGGTGCAGCGCGGCAACGAGCAGCTGGAGCGGTTCGCAAAAGCCAACAAGAGCTGATCGGACTCGCACCCCCTTGGCCTCCGAAAAACGCGTCCGCTTCAAGAGCTGGTGGTTGCCCTGGGCGCTGATTGCGCCGCAGATGGTGATCGTGCTCGTGTTCTTCTTCTGGCCGGCCGGCCCGGCGATTTACCAGAGCGTGCTGACCCAGGATGCGTTCGGCGGGTCGGTGCAATTCGTCGGGATGGAGAATTTCGACCGCCTGTTCGCCGACGCGAGCTACCTGGCGTCGTTCAAGACGACCGCCGTGTTCTCTGTGCTGGTGGCGGTGTTCGGCCTGGCGATTGCGCTGCTGCTTGCGGTGATGGCGGACCGTGTGGTGCGCGGCGCCACCGCGTACAAGACGCTGCTGATCTGGCCCTATGCGGTGGCACCCGCGGTGGCGGGCGTGGTGTGGTTGTTCATGTTCGCGCCGTCGGTGGGCATCGTGAGCTACGCGCTGCGCGCGATCGGCATCGACTGGAACCACCTGCTCAACGGCACGCACGCGATGACGCTGATCGTGTTCGCCGCGGTCTGGAAACAGATCTCGTACAACTTCCTGTTCTTCCTCGCCGGGCTGCAGTCGATTCCGAAGAGCCTGATCGAGGCCGCGGCGATCGACGGCGCGCGGCCGTGGTGTCGGTTCTGGACCATCGTGTTCCCGCTGCTTTCGCCCACCACGTTCTTCCTGCTCGTCATCAACGTCGTCTACGCCTTCTTCGACACCTTCGCGATCGTCGACGCGGCCACCAACGGCGGCCCCGGCAAGGACACCGCGATCCTGGTCTACAAGGTCTACTACGACGGCTTCAAGGCACTCGACCTCGGCGGCTCGGCGGCGCAGTCGGTGGTGTTGATGGTGATCGTGATCGCGCTCACCGTCGTGCAGTTCCGCTTCGTCGAGAAGAAGGTGAACTACTGATGCGCGCGCCGCAGCACCCCCATGGTTGAACGTCGCCCGGCGCAGACGCTGCTCGCCCACGTGGTGCTGGTGCTGGGCGTGCTGATCGTCGCGTTTCCGGTCTACGTGACCTTCATCGCATCGACCCAGACGTCGCAGCAGATCGTCACCAGCGTGCCGATGTCGATGCTGCCCGGCGGCCACATGATCGAGACCTACGGCCTCGCGCTGTTCGGAGGCGAGACGAGCTACGGCGGCAAGATCACGCCGGTCGCGCCGATGATGTTCGTGAGCCTGGTCAGCGCGCTCGTGATCGCGATCGGCAAGATCGCGATCTCGTTGCTGTCGGCGTTCGCGATCGTCTACTTCCGCTTCCCGTTCCGCGGCCTGGTGTTCTGGATGATCTTCATCACCCTGATGCTGCCGGTGGAGGTGCGCATCTTCCCGACCTACCAGGTCGTCTCCGACCTCGGCATGTTGAATACGTATGCCGGCCTGACCGTGCCGCTGATCGCTTCGGCGACCGCGACCTTTCTGTTCCGCCAGTTCTTCCTGACCGTGCCCGACGAACTGACCGAAGCGGCGCGCATCGACGGCGCCGGGCCGCTGCGCTTCTTCAAGGACATCCTGCTGCCGCTGTCGAGCACGTCGATCGCGGCGCTGTTCGTGATTCAGTTCATCTACGGCTGGAACCAGTACCTGTGGCCGCTGCTCGTCACGACGAACGAGTCGATGTACCCGGTGGTGATGGGCATCAAGCGCATGTTCGTCGGCGGCGACGCAGCGAACGAGTGGAACGTCATCATGGCCACCGCCATCCTGGCGATGATCCCGCCCGCGCTGGTGGTGCTGAGCATGCAGAGGTGGTTCGTGAAGGGCCTGGTGGACACCGAAAAATGAAGCAAGAAACAACCGTCTGGGGCCGCTGATGGGCGCGATCTCGATCCGCAACGTCGTCAAGCGCTATGGCAGCGGCGCGAAGGCCAACCCGGTGATCCACGGCGTGAACGCCGAGATTGCGGATGGCGAGTTCATCGTCATCGTCGGGCCGTCGGGTTGCGGCAAGAGCACGCTGCTGCGCATGGTGGCCGGGCTGGAGGAGATTTCGGGCGGCGAAATCGCGATCGCCGGCCGGGTGGTGAACGACGTCGAACCCGCCGACCGCGACATCGCGATGGTGTTCCAGAACTACGCGCTCTACCCGCACATGAGCGTGTTCGAGAACATGGCCTACGGCCTGAAGATCGCCAAGGTGCCGCTGGAGGAGATCAAGACGCGCGTCGACAAGGCGGCAAAGATTCTGGAGCTTGGCACCTTTCTCGAGCGGCGCCCGCGCGAACTCTCGGGCGGGCAGCGCCAGCGCGTCGCGATGGGCCGCGCCATCGTGCGCCAGCCGCAGGTGTTCCTGTTCGACGAGCCGCTGTCCAACCTCGACGCGAAGCTGCGCGCCCAGACGCGGCTCGAGATCCAGAAGCTGCACCGCGAACTCGGCGTCACGTCGCTGTTCGTCACGCACGACCAGGTCGAGGCGATGACGCTGGCGCAGCGCATGATCGTGATGAACGCCGGCCGCATGGAGCAGATCGGCACCCCCGAGCAGGTGTACGCGGCACCGGCGACAACCTTCGTTGCCGGCTTCATCGGCTCGCCGCCGATGAACCTGATCGCCGGCCACGGCGAGGGACAGCAGTTCCACACCGGCGGCCAGGCGCTCGCGCTGCCGCAGCCGGCGCCGCGCGCCGGCGAGCTGCTGCTGGGGCTGCGGCCGGAGCACTGTGAACTCGTTGATTCGGCCGGCGGCGCGGGCTGGCAGTTGCGCGTCGAGGTGGTCGAGATGCTTGGCGCCGAGCGGCTCGTCTACGGGCGGCTTGGCGATGCGCTCTTCACCGCACGCATCGACGGCACGCGCGTGCCGCCGCCGGTCGGGTCAATCGTCACGCTGAACGCGTCCGCGCAGCACCTGCACTGGTTCGACCCGGCGACGCGGCAACGGATCGTCGCGTGACGCGCTGGCCGTATCCGCTCTGGATTGCGCACCGCGGCGCTGGCAAGCTGGCGCCCGAGAACACATTGGCGGCGTTCCGCCTCGGCGCGTCACATGGCTACCGGGCGTTCGAGTGCGACGTCAAACTCAGTGCCGACGACGTGCCCTTCCTGTTGCACGACGCCACGCTCGAACGCACGACGCCGGGCCGCGGCGTCGCTGGCAGCCTGTCGTGGGGCGAGTTGGCGCGCCTCGACGCCGGTGGGTGGCACAGCCGCGCGTACGCCGGGGAGCCGCTGCCAACGCTCGCATCGATTGCGAGCTACTGCACGGCCAACGCCTTCGCGCTGAATATCGAGATCAAGCCGACGCCCGGGCACGAAACGCACACCGGGCGCGTGGTCGCCGCCGCCGCCGCGCGCCTTTGGGCTGACGAGGCGGTGCCGCCGCTGCTGAGTTCATTTCAGCCGGAAGCATTGAAGGGCGCTCAGGAAGCGGCCGAGCCGCTGCCGCGTGCGCTGCTGCTCGATACGCTGTGGCCGGGCTGGCTCGAAGCAGCACGCTCGCTCGGCTGCAGCGCCGTCGTGACCCATCACGCGTTGATGGACGCGGGTGTGCTTGCCGGCCTGCGCGCCGCCGGGATGCGCGCCCTTGTCTACACCGTCAACGAGGCGGCGGATGCGCGCCGCCTGCTTGCGCTGGGCATCGACGGCCTGATCACCGACGCCGTCGACCGGTTCGCACCGGCGTCGATGAACCTGGCCTGAGCGCCTTTCCTCAGGTCGGGTCCATCACCGCCGTCGGGCGCACGCTGGCTTCGGCGCCGATCCAGTCGCGTTCGTTGTCGGGCTGCGGCAGTTTGCGCAGATTGCGGATCACCGGAATGCGCCATGCCACCACCGCCAGCAGCAACCCGGTACCGCCGGCAAACGCGAGGGACGAGCGCAGCCCGACGTGTTCCCCCAACCAACCGCCGAGCAAGGCACCCGGTCCGGCGGGAATCAGGATCAACCAGCGCATCGTGCTCGTCATGCGGCCGAGCAGCGGCTCGGGCGTGACCGCCTGGCGCAGTGCGAGGAAGTTGATGAACACCAGCACCGCGCCGAAGCCGAACAGCAGCAGCATCAGGGCGAACATCAGCACACCCCACGCCGTGACGGGCGCGAACGAGAGCATCAACCAGCCGGCACCGCAGATCGCGCAGCCGAGCACGAGGCAGGGCCCGGGACCGAGCCGTTTGCTGATGCGGTCGCCGAACAGGCTCGCCATCACCGTGCCCACGCCCAGGCCGACGTAGCTCAAGCCCACCGCCTGTTCGTTCAGCCCGAGGGTGCGGGTCGCGAACAGGATCTGCACCACGATGGCCGCGTGCTGGCACATCTGCCACACCCCCACGATGCAGGCAAGCGTGACCAGCAGTCGATTGCCAACAACGAAGCGCACACCGACCTTCAGATCGCGCCAGAAGTCGCTCGACTGGATGCGGCGCCGGTCTTCATGGATGCGGATGCCGCGCAGGATGAGCGCGGAGACGATCAGCATCACCGCGTCGGCAACCAGGGCGAGAGGTGCACCGACGACCTTGATGAGCGCACCGGCGACGCCCGGCCCGGCCACCTCGGCGCCCGAACTGGCGAGCGCGTTCTTGGCGTGCGCTTCGACGAGGCGCTCGCGCGCCACCACCTGCGTGAGAACGATCTGTGCCGCGCTGCCCGCAACGGTGTAGACCGTACCGATCACGAAACCGGCGACGTAGAGCCAGGGCATCGACAACCAACCCATCCACCATGCCAGGGGCACGCTCGCGACCACCACCGCGAGCAGGCTCTCGCCGACGACATAGACCGGCAGCTTGCGCACCCGGTCGAGCCACACGCCCGAGGGCAGCGAGAACAACACGAAGGGCGCGATCTCCATCGCCGTCAGCAGGCCCATCTGGGTCGGGCTGGCGTGCAGCAGCACCGCGGCGGTGAGCGGCAGGGCCAGCATCGTGACCTGGCCGCCGAAGGAGCTGATCAGGATCGACGTCCAGAGCCGACGGTACGCCGCATCGCGCAGCAAGTCGCCCTCGGGCAGCGTGAATCGGGCCCGCCATGCACCGCCCCACTTCCTCAAACGATTCAACATGGACTCACCATTCTTTTCTTCTCTGTGCGGCCGCCTTGTGGGTGACCTGTCGGGTCGTTGGACCCATTGCAGCGGAGAACAGTGAACAAACCGATTCTTCCGCTGAGACTCTCAGCGGAACTTCGGTTCGAAGTGGTGACTGAGAGGGCTAGATGCCGGCAATGACCCGCGGCAGCAGGTTCAGCGCGGCGGTGGCGGAGCGCTCGCCGGACCGGACGGTGTGACCGTCGCGTCGATGCCAGAGCATCACCACGCCGGCCACGCCGCAACGCGGCATGTGCTTCCGATTTGCGTGGTTGAAGTCCATGGGCAAGGTTCCTTTGGGGCGAGCCTCGATCGTACCAGCGGCAAGCGGCCGGAGGCAAGCAGGATGCAGCGTTGTACGCTGCCTTGTTGGGCACAAGCCGCGCCCGCCCGCGGTGGGGGTGCGCCCCCTCGGGCGGACCGCTTCAGTGCACGCGCGTCATTCGCCCGCGCAACTCGGCCGGCACGTCCTGCAGCAGCACGATGGAAATGCTGCCATCGTTCTTCAGATTGTTGTGGCTGGTCTTGGTGGTCAGGTTGGACGCAATCGTCTCGGGCGACAGCGTGTACATGTTGCCGCTGAGCGGATCGACGATGAACCAGCCGATCAGTCCCCCGAACAGGAAATTGCCCGCGATGTACCAGCCGTTTGCCGACGCCGTGATCGGAATCGACTGCTCCTGGAAGCCTTCCTTGTTGATCTTCACCGTGTAGCTCTTCTTGCCCCAATACTTGCCGGTGCTCTTTTGCAGGGTGACCGTCGTCGGCGTATTGCCCTTGAAGACCTCGGTGCCGGTTTCGTCGACGATGACGACTGCAGCGTCGCCCGGCGTGCTCTGGATCGGCAACAGTTGCGTCGGATTGCCAACAATCGTCGCGCATCCGCTCAGCGCAATCAGCGCGGCAACAGCGACCACCCGACGGGCGCAATATCGAACCATCTCCATGTCTCCTCGAAGCTTGTTGAATTCAGGCAACCGAATTGATGCCGAAATTGATGCTATCCCGAGATTTCATCGGGCCAACGAACTCGGAACGCGTTTCATCCTCACGATTGATGACAAACGCGCCCGTCCCGTGGTCGCGATATCCTGGCTGCTCTTCAATGGATGGAATTCGCAGCCCTTGAACTCTGAATCGGCTTCAATCAGGCCGGCCTGGCTGGCCTTGCCGGTAATCGCCGCGCTGATCGGACTCTGGACGCAAGGTCCGATCGCACAGTGGAGCGACTACCACGCGTTTGCCGACACCCGCAGTTGGCTCGGCCTTCCCAACGCGGCGAATGTGCTGAGCAACCTGCCGTTCGCACTCGTCGCTTGTCTTGGGCTGTGGCGCCTGCCGAATTCGATTCTCCCGACGGCGGCGCGGCTGCCGTGGCTGGTGTTGTGCGTCTCGCTGCTCTTCACCGCGGCGGGTTCTGCGCTGTACCACTGGGCACCGAACAATGCGGCGCTCGTCGCCGACCGAATCCCGATCGCCTGGGCCTGCGTCGCGTTGCTGTGCGCGTTTCTGGGCGAGCGCGCCGACCCGCGCTGGGCCGGCCCGGCGCCGCTGGGCGTGGCCTTGCTGCTCGGCACCGCCGCGGTGGCCTGGTGGTGGTTCACCGAACAGCGCGGACGGGGCGATCTGCGACCCTACCTCGCGGTGCAGTTCCTGCCCATGCTGCTGGTGCCGGTTGCCTTGTTGATGAAGCTGCCGACGCGCCACGCCGGCGCCGTGCCGGCCAGCGCCTGGTGGGCGGTTCTGGGCTGGTACGGCGCTGCCAAGGTCATGGAACTCGCCGACGCCTGGGTGCTGAGCGCGATCCACATCTCGAGTGGCCACACGCTCAAGCACCTGCTTGCCGCGGTGGGCGCGGCGTGGATCGTGGCCGCCGCAACGCGGCCTGCGCCGCCTGCGGGCGGGGCCGGTCAACTCCGATAGTCGGCGTTGATCCGGACGTAGTCCAGGCTCAAGTCGCAGGTCCAGACGGTTGCGTGCGCGGCGCCGCGGTGCAGGTCAACCCGCACCGTGATTTCGCTCTGCTTCATGACGCGCTGGCCGTCTTCCTCGCGGTACGCCGGATGGCGGCCGCCTTCGCGCGCAACGTGCACGTCGTCGAGGAACAGGTCGATGCGGGTCTGGTCGAGATCGTCGATGCCGGCGTAGCCCACCGCGGCGAGGATGCGGCCGAGGTTCGGGTCGCTGGCGTAGAACGCGGTCTTCACGAGCGGCGAATGCGCAATCGCGTAGGCGACGAGCCGGCATTCGTCCTTCGTCTTGCCACCGTCGACACGCACGGTGATGAACTTGGTGGCGCCCTCGCCGTCGCGCACGATCGCCTGGGCGAGCTGCTGCGCCACGTCGATGACGGCCTGGCGCAGCGTCGCACCGTCGGTCGATTCGAGCTGGTTGATCGGTGCATGGCCGGCCTGGTGGGTGGCGACGAGCACGAACGAATCGTTCGTCGAGGTATCGCCGTCGATGCTGATGCGATTGAACGACCGGTCGGCCGCTTCGCGCACTAATTCGGGCAGCAGGTGGGGGGCGATGGCCGCATCGGTGGCGACGAAGCCGAGCATCGTTGCCATGTTGGGACGGATCATGCCCGCGCCCTTGGCGATGCCGGTGACGGTGACGCTGCGGCCGCCTATCTCGACGCGGCGTGACGCCGCCTTCGGAATTGTGTCGGTGGTCATGATGGCCTCGGCTGCGCTCGACCAGTGGTCCGGCGCCAGATCGGAGATCGCTGCCGGCAGGCCAGCCTCGATACGCGCCACCGGCAGCGGCTCCATGATCACGCCGGTCGAAAACGGCAACACCTGTTCGGGTGCGAGCCCAAGCAGGCGCGCCAGCGCGTCGCAGGTTGTCTGCGCCGCCGCCAGGCCAGCCTCGCCGGTGCCCGCGTTCGCATTCCCGGTATTGATGACGAGGGCGCGAATTCCGCGGCCGGCGCCGAGATGCCGGCGGCACAGTTGCACCGGCGCGGCGCAGAACCGGTTGCGCGTAAAGACGCCGGCCGCGCTGCTGCCGGGAGCCAGCGTCATCACCATCAGGTCGCGGCGATTCGCCTTGCGCACGCCCGCCATCGTGACCCCGAGCTCGACGCCTCGGACCGGATACAAGGCGGAGGGATCGGGGGCAACAAGATTCACAGGCATGGCGATTGCATTCGGGAGCGCGATGCGGCCATTGTAGAAGTCGATGCCGTCGTGCCCGGGACGGACGCAACACCGCGGTGCGGTTCGGTCGCGGCCAGAAAACCTGCAAACAAGTGTGTCATTCCCGAGGAGGCCGGCCCTGTTCAGGGACAATCGGCTGCCGTGAACTCCGTCACGAAATTGGCGAGTGACGGTTCCGGCAAATGGACACCTTGATCAACGTGACGCGCGCGATTCCAATCCGGCCCCATCGCAGACGGTAGCCCGCCAAAGCAGTGAAAGCTCATGCAGTCCCCTACATTGCCCTTCTTCATTGACCTCGTCGCCCGAACCGACGAGGCACGCCGCGCCTTCGAGACGAACAGCAAGGTACTCGACATCGTTGCGAACGGGCTCACGGTCGAGCGCTATCGCAAACTGATGCTCGAGCTGTACCACGTGGTGTGGCACTTCAACCCGGCCTGCGCCGCCGCCGCGAGCCGCGTCAGCGACCAGCACAAGCAGGTGCGCTACTTCCTCTACGACCACATGCAGGAGGAGAAGGGCCACGAAGAGTGGGTGCTGAACGACCTGGTGGTCGTGGGCGTAGACAACAAGAGCGCGCTGGCCTATCGGCCGTCCAACCTGCTGCTGGCCTTCAATGGCTACAACTACTGGTCGGCGGACCGCAGGCACCCGCTGTCCATCCTCGGTATGTTGTACGCCCTCGAAGTCATCGCGTCGGTCTACGGCGGCCCGATGACCGCGGCGATCCAGGACTCACTGCTGCTCGAAGGTGACCGCGGCATCTCGTTCATCAGCTCGCACGCCACGCTCGACGCCGAACACATGGCCGATCTGCGCGTGATTCTGAACACGATCCAGGACGACGAGGCCAAGGAAGCGATCATCGAATCGGTCTGCTTCAACTTCGACCAATTCGGAAAGGTCCTGGAGGCGATATGAACGACACGCTCAGGATCTTGCTGCCGGCGCAGTTCAACCGGGCTTACCGCTACATCCGTCTCGAATGGAACCCTGACTATTCGATGCTGATTGCCCGCATGCGGGTGAAGCCGATCCAGTGCTACAGCCTGGCAGCGCTGGCCGAGTTGCAGCAAGTCTTCAACGACATCTCGGCCAACCCGGGCCTGGTGCGCCACTTCGTGACCGCGTCCGACGTTCCGGGCGTATTCAACTTCGGCGGCGACTTGTCGCTGTTCGTGCTGCTGGTGCGCGCCAAGGACCTCGATTCCTTGCGCCTGTACGCCCGGCGCTGCCTCGATCTGGTGTGGTGGTGGGAGAACGCGGCCAATCTGGGGGTGCATACCGTCGCGCTGGTCCAGGGCGATACCTTGGGCGGCGGGCTCGAGTCGGCGCTGCTGCATCACAGCGTGATCATGGAACGCAGCGCCCAGGCCGGCTTCCCCGAAGTGCTGTTCAATCTGTTCCCGGGCATGGGCGGCTGGAACCTGACGATTCGCAAGGCCGGCTTCGCGGTCGCCAACGACATGGTGCTGTCGGGCCAGATCTACACCGCCGACCAGTTGCAGCGGCGCGGGCTGGTCGAACACGTGGTCGACGACGGGCAAGGACCCACCATGCTCGAACACCTGGTGCGAACGATGGAGCCGCGCTTCCGCGGCACGATCGCGGCGTTGCAGGCGCGTCGGGTTGCGGCTCCAATTCCCTATGAGTCGCTGCAGACCATCGTCGACCACTGGGCCGTCACCGCCATGGGCCTGAGCAATCGCGACATGCGCCTGATGGAGCGGCTGGCCCGGGCGCAGGTGCGCAAGGTCGGTGGTGCGGAGGAAGGCGCCGTCGAAGAGATCAAGCGCATGGAACTCGACACCGCGTGGGGCATCGAGCGATCCGGATTCAGCGAACTGGCCTCGTTGGCGTAGGCCGTATCCTTCGAGCGGCCCGCCCGGGAGGCCGGCACGCCGCCGTCACAACCAGGTATGCAGCATCTTGTGCAGCTGGGCTCGGGTGTAGGGCTTGGCGAGGTGGGCGTCCATGCCGGCCTCGCGTGCGCGCGCGGTGTCTTCGTCGAAGGCATTGGCGGTCAGGGCCAGGATCGGGATATGTCCGCCGCCGGCCAACTTCTCGCGGCTGCGAATCTCCCGCGAAGCGGCGTAGCCGTCCATCACGGGCATTTGACAATCCATCAGAATCAGATCGACCGAGAAACGGGCCAGCTGATCGAGGGCATGCTGCCCATCGTCCGCTTCCACCACATTGACGCCGAGCGACGCGAGCATTTCGCGCGCAATCATGCGATTGACGTCGTTGTCTTCCACGACCAGCACCGTCCCCTGCAGCGCGGCTTCGCTGTCGAAACCGGTCAACAGCGAGTCGCCGGATGGTGGATGTTCGGCCGACTGGTCGCGTTCCATCGTCACGGTGAAGCTGAAGCACGAACCCGCGCCCGGTTCACTCTCGACCTCGATCCGACCGCCCATCGCTTCGACGATGCTCTGGCTGATCACGAGACCGAGGCCGGTGCCGCCGCGGCGCCGATTGCGCTCGTTGTCGATCTGGTGGAAGGGCTGAAACAGGCTGCGTCTCGCTTCGGCCGACATGCCCACACCGGAGTCGTGGACCTCGAACCGGATCGCCGCCGTACCGAGGGCCGCCGGCCGGGCGCTCAAGCGCAGACTCACCCCGCCTCGTTCGGTGAACTTGATGGCGTTGCCCACCAGATTGAGCAGCACCTGCTTCAGGCGCTGGGCGTCGCCGAGGACCCATTCCTCCACGCCCGGCTCGACGTCCAGCCCCAGCGCGAGCCCTTTGCTCTCGGCATTGGCTCGAAACAAGGCCACCACCGACCCCGCAATCGCCTGCGGGGACATGGGAGCGAGGATCAAGTCGAGCCGCCCGGCTTCGATCTTCGAGTGATCCAGAACGTCGTTCAAGATGCCCATCAGCGACACGCCCGACGAAGCGGCGGTTCGTACCAGGCGCCGCTGCGCCGAACTCAACTCCGAGTGCCGCAGCAGGTCGAGCGCACCCAGCACGCCGTTCATTGGTGTGCGGATCTCGTGGCTCATGGTGGCGAGGAATTGGGACTTGGCGAGGTTGGCGGATTCCGCCGCTTCCTTGGCCTTGACGAGGTCGGCCAGCGCCAGATCTTTCTCGAGACTGTGCCGGATGGCGCGGCGCGTCGTGTCGGCAACTTCCCGGCCACCGCGATACATCGTCAGACCGAGCAGCGCTGCCAACGCCGCCACCGGCAGCGACTGCACCTGGGGAACGACCAGGCTGGCAGCGACGAAGGTGCCCAGGCTGAGCGATACCAGCAACTGGAAACACCGGCCCACGAGGGCCATGAAGAGCGCCGCCGTCGCCACCGAGCCGAACGCAATCACGACATAGGCAACTGCGGACGTGCCATGCAATGAGGGATAGATGCCGATCGAGCAGACCGCCCACAACATGCCGGCGAGCGCTGCGTTCCCTTCGAGGCCCTGCGTTGCGGCCCGGATCTGGGCCTCGGTCAGTTCCCCCGTGTGCCCGAAGCGGCGCGACAGGACGAAGCGCCAGACGGCGACGACCACGCCGATGGCGGCCGCAGCACTTGCAGCGGCGTGGGCCGACGCCGAAAACCCGAGCAGCACGATGATGCCGACGGCGAGCAACTGCAGCGGGATGCTGCGCATCGAGTTCAACAGCGCCAGACGCAGGAGCTCCCGGCGCACCAACGCGTCGATGCTCGCTTCCGGTTTCGATGCGGATGTCATCTTGCTCAACAAGGATAGCGTCCGCCAACGCGTGCCGGCAATCGGGCTGGCGCGCAGTGCGCGACAAATGACCACACTTTCAGGTCGAAACACGCACCGTGGTCAAGGCTGGGCCCCGCATTCAGGGTCCGCGCAGAGCGCCGCGGCCGTCAGGCCAGCCGGCCGTGGCACATCTTGTACTTCTTGCCGCTACCACAGGGACAGGGGTCGTTGCGGCCGACCTTGGGCACCTGGGCCAGATGAGTCGCCAGGTCGGGTTCCTCGGATACGCTGCCATCCTCGTTCGGATGCGTGTAGGTGACGTTGGAGATGCGTTCGGCGCGCTCTTCGATCGCCACAGCGGCCTGGGCGGCCTCTTCCTGCGTCTGGATGCGCAGGTTCATCAGGATGCGCGTCACGTCCATCTTCACGACGTCGAGCAATTGAGAGAACAGCTCGAATGCCTCGCGCTTGTATTCCTGCTTCGGGTTCTTCTGGGCGTAGCCGCGCAGGTGGATGCCCTGGCGCAGGTAGTCGAGCGCGGCGAGGTGTTCGCGCCAATGCGAATCGATCGACTGCAGCAGGATCATGCGCATGAACGGCGTGAACTGCTCGAGTCCGACGCGTTCGATCTTGGCTTCGAAGCTGGTGTTGGCCGTGGCGACGACCTTGGCGACGATGTCTTCGTCCGTGATGGAGTCGCTCTTCTCCACTTCGCTGGCAAGCTCGAGATCGAGCTGCCATTCGTCGTGCAATACGCGCTCCAGGCCTTTCAGGTCCCACTGCTCCTCGACGCTTTCGAGCGGCACGAAAGTGCGCACCACATCGGCCATCGTGCTCTCGCGCAGGCTCGTGATCTGCGCGGTGAGGCTTTGCGCCTCGAGGATGTCGTTGCGCTGCTGGTAGATCACCTTGCGCTGGTCGTTCGACACGTCGTCGTACTCGAGCAGCTGCTTGCGCACGTCGAAATTGCGGGCTTCCACCTTGCGTTGCGCGCCTTCGATGCTGCGCGACACGATGCCGGCTTCGATCGCCTCGCCATCGGGCATCTTCAGGCGTTCCATGATCGCGCGCACGCGGTCGCCGGCGAAGATACGCATCAACGGGTCGTCGAGCGAGAGATAGAAGCGTGACGAACCCGGGTCGCCCTGACGACCGGAGCGGCCGCGCAGCTGGTTGTCGATGCGGCGTGACTCGTGCCGTTCGGTGGCGATGATGCGCAACCCGCCCTGCGCCTTCACCGCCTCGTGCAGGCCCTGCCATTCGTCTTGCAGCGTGCGCGTGCGCGTCAGTTTTTCGGCCTCGGGAACGGCGTCGTCGGCGACCAGGAACTTGACCTGGTTCTCGACGTTGCCGCCCAGCACGATGTCGGTGCCCCGGCCGGCCATGTTGGTAGCGATGGTGATCACGCCCGGCCGGCCGGCCTGGGCCACGATCTCGGCTTCCTTGGCGTGCTGCTTGGCGTTGAGCACCTGGTGCGGCAATTTGGCCGTCTGCAGCAGGCCGGAGACGAGTTCCGAATTCTCGATCGAGGTCGTGCCGACCAGCACCGGCTGGCCGCGTTCGTGGCAATCCCGGATGTCTTCGATCACCGCCTCGTACTTCTCCCGGCTGGTCTTGTAGACCAGGTCAAGTTCGTCCTTGCGAATCGTCTGCTTGTTGGGCGGGATCACGACGGTCTCGAGGCCGTAGATCTCCTGAAACTCGTAGGCCTCGGTGTCGGCGGTTCCCGTCATGCCGGCCAGCTTGCCGTACATGCGGAAGTAGTTCTGGAACGTGATCGACGCCAGGGTCTGGTTCTCGCTCTGAATCTGCACCCCTTCCTTGGCCTCGACCGCCTGGTGCAACCCGTCGGACCAGCGCCGGCCCGTCATCAGCCGGCCAGTGAACTCGTCGACGATGATGACTTCGGCATTCTGAACCACGTAGTGCTGGTCGCGGTTGTACAGGTGGCGCGCGCGCAGTGCCGCGTAGACGTGATGCATCAGCGTGATGTTGGCGGGGTCATACAGGCTCGCGCCCTCGGCCAGCAGGCCGGCCTCGCTGAGCAGCCGCTCGGCGTTTTCATGCCCGTCCTCGGTCAGAAAGACCTGGTGCGTCTTTTCATCGACGGTGAAGTCGCCGGGTTCGATCACGCCCTCGCCGGTACGCAGGTCGAGCTCGCCGATCTGCTTCTTCAGTTGCGGGACGACCGCGTTGATGCGCGTGTAGAGCTCGGTGTGGTCCTCCGCCTGGCCGCTGATGATGAGCGGCGTACGCGCCTCGTCGATCAGGATCGAGTCGACCTCGTCGACGATGGCGTAGGCCAGACCGCGCGCCACCCGGTCGGCGATGTCCTGCACCATGTTGTCGCGCAGGTAGTCGAAGCCGAATTCGTTGTTGGTGCCGTAGGTCACGTCCGCGGCGTAGGCCGTCTGCTTTTCCTCGCGCGACATCTGCGGCAGGTTGACGCCCACGCTGAGGCCGAGAAACCCGTACAGGCGCCCCATCCATTCGGCGTCACGCCGCGCCAGGTAGTCGTTGACGGTCACGACGTGCACGCCCTTGCCGGTGAGGGCATTCAGGTAGACCGGCAGCGTTGCGGCGAGCGTCTTGCCTTCGCCGGTGCGCATCTCGGCAATCTTGCCGTTGTGCAGCGCGATCCCGCCCTGGAGCTGGACGTCGAAGTGGCGCATCTTCAGGGCGCGCTTGCTCGCCTCGCGCACCGTCGCATAGGCCTCGGGCAGCAATTGATCGAGCGTTTCGCCCTGCGCGAATCGCGCCCTGAAGTCGTCCGTCTTGGCCTTCAGTGCCGCGTCGTCGAGCGCCTCGAGGCGGCTCTCGAGGACGTTGATCTGTTCGACAACGCGCCGGTATTGCTTGAGGAGACGCTCGTTGCGGCTGCCGAAAATGGAAGTGAGAAGCTTGGGCAACATGCGGGGTCGGTGTCCGTGAGAGTGAATGCGTGCTAGGTGTCCGGCCACGCGCCACCGTTCGGGCGATGCCTGGGTGCTCAGCCGCATGTTGGCCCTGCTGGGCCTTGATTCAAGAGCAACGAGCGTGATCGGCGGGAGCAGCCAAAAATTCTAGCACCCGCCCCTCGCTGCGCATCGGCCGCGCGGCTCGATCGGCCGCCGCTGTGCCGACGTGGTCAGGGCTCGCTCTGGACCGGGTTGCTCGGCGCCTCGACCGAAGGAGCGGGAGCGCGCGTAACGTCCGGTAGTGCCGCTTCGGCGCGGCTCACTGCCGCTGGCGCACGCGGTGCGCTCGGCCTCGACACGTTCGCTCGCGCCTCCTTGCGGCCGGCCTCGACGCGGGCCGATGCCCCGCTGCCGGCAATCGCAGTCACCGAAACCGCACCCGCGCTCGACAGGAACTTGGCCGGGTCCTGAGGCACGCCGTCCAATCGCACCTCGAAGTGCAGATGCGGACCGGTCGAGCGTCCGCTCGTGCCGACTTCGGCAATCTTCTGGGCCCGTTTGACGATGTCTCCGGTCTTGACCAGCATCTTCGAGTTGTGGGCATAGCGTGTCACCAGCCCCTGACCGTGGTCGAGTTCAATCACCTGCCCATACTGTGGATGCTGCTCGGTCAGCAGCACCACGCCACCAGCGGCCGCCATCACCGGGGTGCCGACGGGTCCGGGAAAGTCGAGCCCCGCATGGAGCGCGTTGACGCCGGTGAACGGGTCGGGCCGGAAGCCGAAGCCCGATCCAACCGCCACGTCGACCGGCTTGCTGTTCGGGATCATCAGCGCCTGCAGCTTGCTTTCGAGCAGGCGCGATTCGATCATCGTGAACAGATCGGTGCGCTGATCGGTCTCGACGTCCAGGGCATCGACGACGCCGCGCAATTGATCGAGCGAGACCGAACGCGCCGGCAGGAACGGCCCGCCCTGGGCGCCTGTTCCCGCAACCGGCTTGACGATCGGCCGGAACTCTTCGGGTTTGACGCCAACCATGCCCGAGACGCGGTCGCCCATCACCTCGAGCCGTACGAGCTTGGCCTGCATCTCACCCACTTTCTGCGCCATCGCGTCGAGGTTTTCGCGCAAGTAGCGGTCACGCTGGGCGAATTCGTCGCGCACCACGAGACGCATGATCTGGCTCACCACCGGCCATCCCTCGCGCGCGGCCTTGATGAACACGAAGTGATAGACCAGGCCCGAGCACAACGTCAACACAGCGACCAGGGCCGCCAACGACAGTGCGAGCTGCCAGCGGCTGAGGCGCAGCACCCGGGTGCGCGCCAAACTTCCGCTGGTGATCAGGACTTGCATCGGTACACTCCGTCAGGTGATTTCGAAACCGCTCCCAGTGACTCCGAACGCACTGCCCATCGACACGGTGCTGCAAAGCAGCGTTCCTCTGGTCAGGCTGCAAAAACTGTTGCGGGACTCGGTCGCCCGCTTCGAAGCCATCCGCCCTCACCTGCCTGCTGCATTGCTTGCACACATCAAACCCGGTCCGATTGACGAACAGGGTTGGTCCCTGCTAGCGGCGAATTCTTCGGTTGCCGCCAAGTTGCGCCATCTGCAGCCCCGTCTTGAGCAGATATTGCAGGAACGGGGCTTGCAGACTAGCTCAATCCGAATCAAGGTACAACCGAATTGACCCGGCGACTGCCCGGTTTTTCGTGCAATGGTGCCGGCTGTCCGGATCGAACGGACGACCTTCCGCTTACAAGGCGGGTGCTCTACCAACTGAGCTAAGCCGGCGTGTATCGGTGATATCGCGTCGTCGATGCACCCTTGTGCAGATTTCTATCCGTGGTTCCCCGGCCCCATTTGGCAGCTCGGAGCTACTTGACTCGCTTCAGCGAGGGGCGCGTCCCACCCGGCGGATCGGTCGGATCCGAATCCCCGGCGGCGTCGACGTCTTCGCCGGCCTTGCCCTCCGACGCTGCCAGGCGCGGGCCGCGAGCCCGTGGTGCGGGCGCGACGCCGGGGCCACGGTCCTTTGCTGCCGAATCGGCAGGTTGCGGTGACGGGAAGGCCATTCCCTGGCCATTCTCTCTCGCGTAGATCGCGATCACATGATCGATCGGAACCACGATATTGCGCGACACCCCGCCGAAGCGCGCCTTGAATTCGATCGCGTCATTGCCCAATTGGAGGCCTGTGGTCGCCTCGAATCCGACGTTGAGCACGATCTCGTTGTTCTTCACGTATTCGAGCGGCACCTGCACGAGCGCATCGACCTGCACCGCGATGTAGGGCGTGAAGCCGTTGTCGGTGCACCAATCGTGCAGGGCGCGTATCAGGTACGGCCGCGTCGAGGTGCCCGCGGTGAGGGGAGCGATCGGCGGGCTGTTCATGACCGGTGTGACTACTTGCGCATCACCTTTTCCGAGGGTGTGAGCGCTTCGATGTAGGCCGGGCGCGAAAAGATGCGCTCGGCATACTTGAGCAGCGGAACAGCGTTCTTCGACATGTCGATGCCATAGTAGTCGAGCCGCCACAGCAGCGGCGCGATCGCGACGTCGAGCATCGAAAAATCGTCGCCGAGCATGTACTTGTTCTTCAGGAAGATCGGCGCGAGCTGGGTGAGGCGGTCACGAATCTGGGCACGTGCGCGCTCGAGTTGCTTGTCGGTCGGCTTGACGCCGCGCGACTCGAGGATGTTGACGTTGGAGAACAACTCCTTCTCGAAGTTGAGCAGGAACAGCCTCACCCGGGCGCGCGCCACCGGGTCGCCCGGCATCAGCTGAGGATGGGGGAAGCGCTCGTCGATGTACTCGTTGATGATGTGCGACTCATACAGGATCAGGTCCCGCTCGACCAAGATCGGAACCTCGTTGTACGGGTTCATGAGCGCGATGTCTTCCGGCTTCGCGAACAGGTCGACGTCGCGGATCTCGAAATCCATGCCCTTCTCGAACAGCACGAAGCGGCAACGGTGCGAGTAGGGACAGGTCGTCCCGGAGTAAAGCACCATCATGGTGGTGGCTCCTTGTAATGATCGAATCTGCAACGGGTGCGACTGCGCACCCCGGACTGCGCCAGCCAGAGCGGGCCGGCCTCGTTTTCGTCAGTGCACGGCTGCTGCGCCGCTACTTGACGTCTTTCCAGTAGCTGGCGTTGAGGCGCCATGCGATGACGGTGAACAGACTCAGGAACAGCAACACCCAAACGCCGACGCGCACGCGTTGGCCCTGCGCGGGTTCGCCCATCCATTGCAAGTAGGCGACCAGGTCGGCGACCGCATCGTCGTACTCACGCGCGCCCAGTTTGCCCGGCGTCAGGCTCTGGTACGCGCTGAAGCGATGGACTGTCTTGGAGGGATCGTGGGCGTCCTTCTCGTCGACAAAGATGGCGCTGCGCTGGCCTTGCAGTTCCCAGAGCACGTGCGGCATGCCGACGCTCGGAAACACGAGGTTGTTCCAACCCGTCGCCTTGCTCGGATCGCGATAGTAGCTGCGCAGATAGGTGTAGAGGTAGTCGGCCCCACTGCCCTGGGACATGCTGGCCCGCGAACGTGCAATCACGCTCAGGTCGGGTGGCAGAGCACCGAACCATTCCTGGGCCTGCTTCGGGTCGAGCGTCACTTTCATCGTGTCGCCGACCTTGTCGGTGGTGAACAGCAGGTTGTTCTTGATCTGCTCTTCGCTGAGCCCGATGTCGCGCAGGCGATTGAAGCGCATGTAACTCGCGGAGTGGCAATTGAGGCAGTAGTTGACGAACAGCTTGGCGCCGTTCTGGAGCGCGGCCAGATCGGTCATGCGCTCCGTGGGGAACTTGTCCCACGCCGGTCCCTCGTCGCTCGCGGCGGCTGCGCCGGCCAGGCCCAAGGCCGCCAGGAGCGTGATCAGAATTCGTTTCATGTGGCCTCTCCAGTGCACGTCAATGCGCGGTGTAGATCACGCGCTCTGGCACCGGCTTGAACTGGCCAACCCGGCTCCACCACGGCATCAGCAAGAAGAAACCGAAGTAGACCAAGGTCCCGACCTGAGACACGTAGTTGCCCACTTCCGATGGCGGTTGCGAGCCCAGATAGCCGAGCACGAGGAAGAACAGGATAAAGACGATGTAGAGCCACTTGTGCCAGTCCGGCCGGTAGCGGATCGACTTCACCGGGCTGCGGTCAAGCCAGGGCAGGAAGAACAGGATCAGGACCGAACCGCCCATCACCACGACTCCCCAGAACTTCGCCTCGAATCCCGCCAGCAGTTCGACTTTGGCAAAGGCCGCCATCCCGAGCAGTGTGAACAGCGACTTGACACCGCCGAACAGCGTCACGACCACCAACGCACCAATGGCGATCGCCAGGCTCGAGGTGCGCGTCAGACCGGCCTTCAAGACCGCGAGCACCGCCGCCCCGGCGACGATGATCGACAGCACCGCCATCATCTGATCCGTGGTGGCGCGCAGCATCGAGTAGTAGGGCGTGAAATACCACACCGGCGCAATGTGCGCCGGCGTCTTGAGCGGGTCGGCCGGGATGAAGTTGTTGTACTCGAGGAAGTAGCCGCCGAATTCCGGAGCGAAGAAGACGATCGCGCAGAAGATCACCAGGAACACGCTGACGGCGAAGATGTCGTGCACCGAGTAGTAGGGGTGGAACGGAATGCCGTCGAGTGGCCGCCCGTCGCTGCCCAGACGGGCCTTGATTTCAACCCCGTCCGGATTGTTCGAACCGACTTCGTGCAGCGCGATGATGTGCGCCGCCACCAGCCCGAGCAGCACCAGGGGAACAGCGATCACGTGGAAGGCGAAGAAACGGTTCAAGGTGGCGTCACCGACGACGTAGTCGCCACGAATCAACAGCGCCAGGTCCGGACCGATGAAGGGCACGGCCGCGAACAGGTTCACGATCACCTGCGCACCCCAATAGCTCATCTGGCCCCAGGGCAGCAGGTAGCCCATGAAGGCCTCGGCCATCAGGCACAGGAAGATCGCGCAGCCGAAGATCCAGACCAGCTCGCGGGGCTTGCGGTAGCTGCCGTAGATGAGACCGCGGAACATGTGCAGGTAGACGACGATGAAGAACGCCGACGCGCCGGTCGAGTGCAGGTAACGCACCAGCCAGCCCCAGGGCACATCACGCATGATGTACTCGACCGACGCGAACGCCACCGCGGCGTCGGGCTTGTAGTGCATCGTCAGGAAGATGCCGGTGACGATCTGGATCACCAGCACCAGCAGCGACAACGAGCCGAAGATGTACCAGAAATTGAAGTTCTTGGGCGCGTAGTACTCCGACATGTGCTCTTTGTAGAGCTTGGTCGCCGGAAACCGGTTGTCGACCCAGGTCATCAACTTCTGCGCCACCGTGGCATCGGCGCTCGCCACCTTGAATTCGGCCATTTCTTGTTCTCCGGATGCTGACTCGCGCGCTTCAGGCCTTCTTGTCTTCGCCGATGATCAGCCGGTTGTCTGACAGGTACATGTAGGGCGGCACTTCGAGGTTGTCAGGCGCCGGCTTGTTCTTGTAGACCCGGCCTGCCATGTCGAATGTGGATCCGTGACACGGGCACAGAAAGCCGCCCGCCCAGTCGTCCGGCAACGACGCCTGGGCCCCGGGCTGGAACTTGTCGCTCGGGGAACATCCCAGGTGCGAGCAGATGCCGACGGTGACGAACAACTCGGGCTTGCGCGAACGATGCGGATTGCGTGCGTACTCGGGCGTGAGTTCGTCGGGCTTGCGCGACGAATCGGGATCGGCCAGCAGCGGATCGAGTTTCTTCAGCGTCTCGAGTTGTTGCGCCGTGCGCTTGACGATCCAGACTGGTTTGCCACGCCACTCGACGGTGATTTTCTCCCCCGGCTGAAGCGCGCTGACGTCAACCTCGACGGCAGCGCCGGCAGCGCGCGCGCGCTCCGAAGGCTGGAAGCTGCTCACGAACGGAACCGCCGCAAATGCCCCACCCACTACACCGGCACAACTCGATGCGATCAGCCACGTGCGCTTGTCGTCATCGATCTGCGAATCGTTCATTGATCACCTCGAAAGTCACGTCGAAATTCACACTGGGTCAGGGTCAACCCTGAATTCTAGCCGACGTGTCAAGAGGTACAGCGAGGGCCTCTCGTTCGGGCGGGGCGGCGCCACACCCACGCAGCGGACGCGACGCGGCACCGGCCGCAAGAGAGTTTCCAATTCAGGTATGAGCCTGGAGCGGTCCGAGATCTGCGGCGCGAAGCGAGTCGATCCGTTGTAGACCAAGGCAGTGTATTGGGGCCTGGGTTTTGATTTCAACATCGCTGGTCGAAGGCTGTGGGCATGTGGTCGAAGGGCTGGGCGGTGGGCAACGTGTACCCGCGTTGTCCACCGCCCAGGCCGGCGCCGTTCAGGCGCTTCGTCCACATGTCCACAGCCTCCCGCATCCAGCCCCGCAGGGGAACTCAGCCGGTACGAGCAGGCACCCGTCTGAACAGCGCCAGCCGTGCCTCGTTGAGTTCCTCGGCCGCCTGCACGTCGGTCAGCGCCGTGGCCAGTGCACGCAGGTGTTCGAGCGTTACGCCCTCGCGCATGAAGCTTGCCACCTCGGGCAAGCTGGCCAGCTTGTCCAGCGGCGTCATTGCATCCTTGGCTCGGTACACGCGCTTGATGCGTCCGGGCTTCTTCGGGTCCGCCCGCTCGGTGGCGAACAAGCACGGTCGGTGGAAGTTGAGGAATGGGTTGAGGTATTCGAAGCAGAAGGAGTTGAAGCGCACAGCATGCCGCTGGGGGATGTGTTCGTAGCCGAAGAGCTTGCGAACGACGGCGCCGTTCTTGGTCTCCGCCAGGCCGT
>JBJXEJ010000118.1:0-115497 GCA_046154125.1 Rhizobacter sp.
ACGTTGTTGGCGTCCTGCCCGAAGGTGATGAGCTGGATCGCCCGGCTGCGGCGCGTCATGTCCGAGATCGCCGAGATCATCATGTCGCGCGTGCCGACACTGACCTTCTTGGTCGAGTCCGCCAGATCTTCCATGATGACGCTGACATCGCGCGTGCCGTAGCGCAGGAAGGTCTCGTCCATGCAGCGCAGGCCGTCGGTGAAGTCGGTGACGTTGCGCTGCGGCGTGGTGGAGATGCGGCTGCTGGAAGCGGTGGCCACGTCCTGCTGGCGACTGGGCGCGGGCGCTGCCGCACAGCCGACCAGCGAGGCGGCCACGACAGCGATCAGCCAGTTCTTGTTCTTGCGGGGATTCTTCATCGTTCGCTTTCGCACGCTCGGGTAGACGGACTCACTTGCAGCGGTTGTTCGCCATGATCACATCGCCCTGGACCACCACCGTGGTCTGGGCGCGCGCCGAGGTGCCGAAGCCGGGCTTGGACTGCTCGAACACATTGCCGATGGCGATGTTGCAACCATCTCCCAGCACGTCGCCGCCCCGGCCCGCAGGCTGCGATGCATCGACCGGTTTCACCTTGGTGCCCTCGCCGCCGCCACGCTGGATCTTGGCGCGGGCAATCCGGGCGTTGATGTCGTCGCTGACCTCGGGCACACCGGCGTGCGCGGGAAGGGCCAGTGTCAGGCACAGCCAGGCGGCTGCGAGCAAGGCGAGGCGGGGGCGGTGCAGACAAGCAGACATGGTCGTTCTCCCTGGGCGTTCGTCTTGAAGTGATTGATTCAGCGGCCGTCGATGCCGCCAAGGATCATCTTCTGCGTATTGTTGTTCCCGGCCGCCGCGCCCAGCTGGGTGAGGTTTCCGGTGACGACCACGAACGTGGTCGCATCCCTGATCGACGAATTGTTGACGCTGCCGACGTTGATGACCTGAAGGTTTTTCCCGGCCAGGCCGCTGCCGGCCAACTGCGTCACGAAGCCGAGCACGGCCCCGTTGGTGGTGACGTTGTGCACCTGCGAGTCGTTGATGCTGCCGACCAGCAGCTGCTGGACATTGGTGCCGCCGATCGCGCCGACCGCCGTCTGGGTGACCACACCGCCCACCGCACCCGTGGCCGTGAGGTTGCGGCCATCGACATCGCTGACGCCGCCGACCAGGATCAGCTGCTTGTCGGTGACGCTGTTGCCGGTGCCGGTCTGCAAGATTAATCCCCCGGTGACGCCGGTGGCAGTGATGTTGCGTGCCGCCACCGTGCCCTGCACCGCACCGATGCCGATGCGCTGGTCGACGCGGCCCAGCGCGTTCTGCGTGATGGCGCCGACGGCCGTCCCGTTGACTGTCACGTTGCGTGCATCCACGTTGCCCTGGACCGAGCCGATGCCGATGTTCTGGCGGCTCGCCCCGGTGGTGGCCTGGGTGATGGCGCCGATCACGTTGGCCGTCGCGTTGATGTCGTTGGCGTTGATCTTTCCCGACACCCCGCCGCTCGCGCTCGTCTGCTGCGTCGACTGCCCCGGCTGCCCCGCGGCCGTCTGGGTGAGGCTGCCGGTGATGGTGCTGCGGGTGGTGATGTTGCCGGCGTCGACGCCGCGGTCCTGGGCGTGGGCGCTTTCGCCGAGCGACGCAGCGATTGCAAGCAGGGCCAGAGCGATCATGCGGACTGAGGTCATGTTGATCTCCGGGGGAACGCGTGGGTGAAGAGGAAAGTCTTGCCCGCGATCACTTCGACTCGCCATTGCCGCTCACGTCGGCGCCCTGCACACCACCGACGACAGCGCTTTGCGAGTTCATGCTGGCACCTGCAGAAGCCGCGATCTGCGTGACCAATCCGTTGACCGTACCCGTGGCATTGATGTTGCGAGCGCGCGTGTTTTGCACACCGCCCACGGTGACGAACTGTTCGTTGGCAAACCCGCCCGCCGACATACCCACCTGGAGAAGGCTGCCGCGCAGCGTGCCATTGAGCGTCAAGTTGTCGGCGTCCACGCCTCGCGCGCCACCGATGACCCCGATCTGCCTGTTGGCACCGCCCACAGCCACCGTATTGACTTGAGTGGATGCGCCCGCCAGGGTGCCGGTCGCGTTGATGTTGTTCGCCTTGACTTCCGTCACGGCACCGATCTGCAGCGCCTGAATGTTCACGCCCGCCGCCACCGTGGCACCGGTCTGCGAGATCACACCGGTGGCGGTGCCGTTCACACGGACATTGTTGGCCTGGGTGTCGGAAACCGAGCCCACGGCAGCGAGCTGCTCGTTAGATCCGTCTGCAGCGCCCAGGCGGGTCTGAGCGATCAGGCCATTCACGGTCCCGGTGGCGTCGATCCGGTCGGCGCTCACGGTGCCGGCCACACCGCCGACGCTCACTTTCTGACCCCCGATGACGGCGCCGCTGGGGGAGACGCCAAACCGCTCGCTGTTGCCAACGCTGAGCGCTCCGCCGCCGATCTGCGTGATCGCGCCGTTCACGGTGCCCCGGGCGTTGATGTTTCCAGCGACGTCGACACCCGGCTTGGTCAGTGACTGCGCCTGCACGGCAACAGCGGCAAAGGCGGCGACGAGGGCGAGGGCGATTCGGGTGGCGTTCATGGTGATCTCCTTGGGTGTGGGCTGGTTGGTTTGCGGTGGCCTCGTGGCCGCCTGAACCCACTTACGGAGCGGATGTGTCGATCGGAGGCGGATCGGCACCACTATTTTTCTCAGTAGAAACCCGCGTCTCTGGCCATGCGGGGCGGAGTCGGACTCCGGAGCGATCCGCCGAGTGGGGAAAGTGGGGGTGCCGCGGGAGCGGCGGCGTCTCTACCAGAGCTTGACGCAGAACCCGGACAGCACGAACTCGCCGGACGGAGTCGCAGCGCCGGTCACCGGCGCCACCTCGAAAGTCACTCCCAGGCGGGGCACCTTCGACAGCAGCATTTCGGAGCTGTTGGCGATCTCGAAGGTGCTGCTCTTGAGTGGATCGGCCGGCGCCGCCACGCCCAGCGGGAACGGTGCACCGTCCTTCGGCAGCGCCCAGACCTGGATCACCCGACCCGCCGGAACGCTGACCGGTCGCAGGAACTTGACGCTCACGCGCGTGCCCTGGCGGGTCGAGCTGACCAGCAGCGTGGGCTGGTTGTCGGCGTTGGTCAGCAGGCCGACGTAGCTCTGCGGCAGGCCTTGCTCTTCCTGCGCCAACCTGTCGAGCGACACGAAGAGAGCGGGGTTCGTCATCACCACGCTGGCCGTCATCGCCGCGCCGAAGGCAAAGCCCATGGCGGGCTTGAACAGCCGAGCCAGCCAGCCGGACTTCGATGCACCGGCAGCCGAGCGCGGCGCAGTGCGCGCATCGATGGCGGCCCAGACCCGGTCAGGCGGCGTCACATGCGGCACCGAACTCGCCAGACCGGCCAGCCGCTCCTCCCAGTCCACCAGCGCCGTGCGCGCGGCAGGCAGTTCGCGCAGCAGCCGCTCGAACCGCCTGCGGGCCGGGCCGCCCAGCGTGCCCAGCGCAAACCTGGCCGCGAGGTGATCCAGCAGGACGGGGTGGTCGTAGTTCATGGCATTCGCGGACGAATCGTCGGCACGCTCAGTGCGCCAGGCATTTCTTCAGGCGCTCGAGTCCGCGCCGCACCCAGGCCTTCACGCTGCCGATCGGCGCGGTGATGTGCTCTGCGATCTCGGATTGCGACATGCCGTGGTAATAGGCCAGCGCAAGGCATTGCCGTGGCGAGGCGTCGAGCGATTCCATGCAGGTGCGTATTTCCATTGTCTCGGCCGCCTGCATCATCAGTTGCATCGGGTTCGGGCGCTCGTCGGCGATCTGGTGAGCCTCGGGGTCCTCATCGGCATCGAGCGAATCGGCGACGTGCCGCTTGCCGCTGCGCAACTGATCGAGGGCCTTGTTGCGAACGATGGAAATCAGCCAGGTCATGGGCTGAGCCTGGCTGGCCTGATAGCTGCCGGCGTGGTGCCAGACGTTCACGAATGCCTCCTGAAGCACGTCCTCGGCGAGGTCGCGTCGGTTCAAGATACGGAGCGCGACGCCGAACAGATGCGCGCTCGTGGCATCGTAAACACGACGCAAGGCGGCTCGCTCGCCGAGAGCGAGTCGAGCGATGTCGGCTTGGAGGGCGGAGGAATCGAACATGGGCGACGCAGCGGCGCACCTAGTCTAGACGCCGTGTCACGAATCCCGTCGAGCGGTGCCCGTGAATCGGCGCAGCCGCTGCGCCACGCGGCGCTTGACGACTCGGCCGGCACGCCAGGCCCACGAGGCGCGCACCTGCGCCAGCAGCGCGGTCTTCCACACCGACCACCGCGTGTAGAGGCTTGCAAACCAGGGCAGGCGCATCAGCGCAGGCTGGGTCAACGCAAACAGGTGCGCGACGACGGCGGTGCCGACGAGCTTGGCAGCCAGGATGAGCAGCACGCCGAGCAGTTTGTGCCCCTGCCCGATCAGCCACAGCGCGCCCAGCTTGACCGGCAGCAACGCCAGCGCCGGGACGAAGAACACCACCAACGCGACATGGGGCGACAGGCCGGCGATGCTGCGTTCCAGCCAGGCCAGCAGCGGCAGCCGGGAGATGCGCGCCATCAGCCGCTGCAGCGGCTCCCAGCCCCATTCCTCGAACAGGATGACCAGCGCCAGCAGCGCGCCGAAGAGGCGCTTGAGCCAGATCATGGGGCGGTGGGGCGGCACCGCGCGCTAACCAATGCCACGCGCCCGGTCGGCCTTGAACTGTGCGACGAAGGCGTCGAAGCGGCCGGCATCGAGCGCATCGCGGATCTCGCGCATCAGGTTCAGGTAGTAATGCAGGTTGTGGATGCTGGCCAACATCGGCGCCAGCATCTCGCCACAGCGTTCCAGGTGGTGCAGGTAGGCGCGGCTGAAGCCTCCGGCGCAGGCCTGGCAGGTGCAGGTCGGGTCGATCGGGCTTTCGTCGTTCTTGTAGCGCGCGTTACGCAGACGCAGGTCGCCGAAGCGGGTGAACAGATGCCCGTTGCGCGCATTGCGGGTCGGCATCACGCAGTCGAACATGTCGATGCCGGCGGCGACGCCGTCGACCAGGTCTTCCGGCGTGCCGACGCCCATCAGGTAGCGCGGTTTGGTGGCAGGCAGCTTCGGCGCGGTGTGCTGCAGCACGCGCAGCATGTCTTCCTTCGGCTCGCCGACGCTCAGGCCACCGATCGAGTAGCCGGGGAAGTCGAGCTCGACCAGGCTGGCCAGCGACTCGTCGCGCAGGGTCTCGAACATGCCGCCCTGCACGATGCCGAACAGCGCGTTCGGGTTCTCGCCGCGCGCAAACTCATCGACGCAGCGCCGCGCCCAGCGCGCGCTCAGCTCCATCGAACGGCGCGCCTCGGCCTCGGTGGTGATGTGGCCGGCGGTGTCGTACGGTGTGCACTCATCGAACTGCATCACGATGTCGGAGTTCAGCGTGCGCTGGATCTGCATGCTGACCTCGGGCGTCATGAACAGCTTGTCGCCGTTGACCGGAGACGAGAACTTCACGCCCTCCTCGCTGATCTTGCGGGTGTCGCCGAGGCTCCAGACCTGGAAGCCGCCGCTGTCGGTCAGGATCGGCTTGCTCCAGCGCTCGAATTGGTGCAGGCCGCCGAACTGTTCCAGCACGTCCAGACCCGGACGCATCCACAGGTGGAAGGTGTTACCGAGGATGATCTGCGCGCCCATCGCCTCGAGCGCGCTGGGCATCACGCCCTTGACGGTGCCGTAGGTGCCCACGGGCATGAAGATCGGTGTCTCGACGACGCCGTGATTGAGCGTCATGCGGCCGCGGCGGGCCGCTCCCTGGGTGGTCAGTACGTCGAACGTCAGCATCGGGCGATTGTCGCGTGCGGTGTCGCATCGCTTGCCGCGCAGTGGAGCGTTATCCTCGGCGCCGCACTCACCCATCGCGCGTGCGAACCCATCTCTCGAACGCGCCCACCCGGCCAGCCCCTCGCCCATGCACCTGCCGCCGCTCCTTGCCTTGATGCGGCCGCACCAGTGGCTGAAGAACGTCTTCGTCTTCGCCGGGCTGGTGTTCAGCCAGTCGTGGCACGACGCCGAACGCGTGACGCTGGTGCTGTCGGCCTTCGGCGTGTTCTGCCTGTTCTCCAGCGCGGTCTACATCGTCAACGACTGGCGTGATCGCGACAGCGACGCGCTGCACCCGACCAAGCGGCTGAGGCCGCTGGCCAGCGGCACGGTCGGCCCGGCAGCCGCCTTCACGCTGGCCGCACTGCTGCTGGTCGGCGGCGTCGTGCTCGCAGGCGGCAACCGCACGCTGCTCGGACTGGTCGGTCTCTACGTCGTGAGCAACGCGGCCTATTCGTGGCGGCTCAAGCGCGTGCCGGTGGTCGACGTGTTCATCATCGCGCTGGGCTTCATGCTGCGGCTGCTGGCGGGCACCGTTGGCGTCGGCATCCCGCCGTCGCGCTGGCTGATCCTGACCGGCATCTTCGCGGCGCTGTTCCTGGGGTTCTCGAAGCGCCGCGCAGAGACGTTTCACGCCGCGGCGAGCCAGCGCGCGGTGCTGGAGCACTATCCGCCCGCGCTGCTGGACACCTTCGTGTCGGTGACGATGACAGCCACGCTGATGACCTACAGCCTGTTCGCCACCAGCCCCGAATCGCAGGCACAGCACGGCGAGCGGCTGGTCTACACCGTGCCCGTCGTGATCTTCGGGATGCTGCGCTACGCCTACCAGGTGCACCGCGGCCGCGGCGAGGACGTCGCGAGCGACCTGTTGCGCGATCCGTGGATCGCCGGCGCGCTGATCGCCTGGCTGCTGGTCTTCATCGCGCCCCTGCTGACGGCTGCCTCATGACGAACACCTCGACCCTTTCGCACCCGCCGATGTCGCCTGAGCCGCAGGCGGCAATCGGCCTGTCGCTGCCGCGCTGGCTGCTGATCGCGGGACTCGGCTCGCTGCTGCTGCGCGGCTGGCTGACGGTGGCCTTGCCGATCACCGGCGACGAGGCCTATTTCTACTGGTGGGGCGTCTACCCCGACCTGGGCTACTACGACCACCCGCCGATGGTCGGCTGGCTGATCGCCGCAATGCGTGCGACGCTGGGCGACACGCTGTGGTCGATCCGGCTGCCGGTGCTGCTGCTGCCGATCGCCCTCGGCGGCCTGCTGTGGTGGGCGCTTTCGGGCATCGACCGCACCCGCGCGGCGTGGGCGGTGCTGCTGTTCTGGCTGGCCCCCATCAACTGGCTCAACGTGCTGATCACGACCGACACGCCGCTGATCTTCTGGTCGGTCGCCTCGGCCTGCAGCCTGCTGATCGCCGAACGACGCCCGAAGCTCGACGGCGGCACCTGGGGCTTGTACGTTCTGTCCGGCCTGCTGCTGGGCGCGGCGCTGCTGTCGAAGTATTTCGCGGTGGTGCTGTGCTTCGCGTACTTCGTCTACTTCGTGCTGTTCCGGCGCGACCGGCTGGCCGCGTTCGCGTTGCTGGTGCTGTGCGCGCTGCCGGGGCCGGCGATCAACATCGCGTGGAACATCGATCACTGCTGGTCGAACATCATGTTCAACCTGATCAACCGCAACGCCGGCGAGTTGTTCACCTGGAAGAAGCCGGTGACCTACATCGGGATGATGGTCTACCTGGTGTCGCCGGTGGCGGCGTGGCTGAGCTGGAAGCACCGCGCGGACCTGGGCGTCGCGTTCCGGGCGCATCGCCTGCTCGGCTGCCTGGTGGTCGTGCCGCTGCTGTTCTTCACGCTGCTGTCGCTGAAGAAGATCATCGGCCTGCACTGGGTGATGTCGTTCTATCCGTTCGGCTTCGCCTTCATCGCACTCGGCCTGCCCGCGCACCGGCTGAAGGCCTGCGCCGTCGGGCTCGCGGTGCTGACCGGACTGCATGTGGTCGCGGTCGCGGGCGTGGCCATGACCCCGATGGAGCGCTGGAAGTCGACCTCGATCTACAAGGGCATCGTGCGCAGCATCAAGACCACCGAGATGCTGAAGCAGGTTGCCGCGCCCGGCGTGGTGCTGATGTCGAACGCCTACACGCCAGCGTCGACCTACGGCTACGCGCAGCGCCAGTACATGCCGGTGTTCGGCCGCGGCAACTTCCATGCGCGGCAGGACGATCTGCTGGTCGATTACCGCATCTACCAGGGCCGCACGATCCGCGTGATCCTGACCACCCGGCCCGACCTCGCGGACTACCGGCCGTATTTCGACTCGGTCCGGTTGCTGACCTACACGCAGAACCAGCTCGAGTTCTACGCGCTCGAGGGCCAGGGCTTCAATTACGAGGCCTACCGCGACGGCGTGCTGGCCGACATCCAGCGCCGCTACTACCGCATCCCGGCGTGGCTGCCGCTGGCGGCCTGCCCGTTCTGCGAGCGGCTGTGCGGCAGCGCGCGCTGCTATCTGCCGGATGCAACGGCACCGCAAAAACCGGAATCGAAGGAAGAGCCCTGAGCGTCAGCCTCGCATCGCCAGCGCGTCGGGCGTTGCGTTCAGCAGCATCGCGTCGCCGTAGCTGAAGAAGCGGTAGCGCTGAGCGATCGCGTGGCGATACAGGCTCATCACATGCGCGTGGCCGGCCAACGCACTGACCAGCATCATCAGCGTGCTGCGCGGCAGGTGGAAGTTGGTGACCAGCGCATCGACGACGCGAAAGCAAAAGCCTGGCGTGATGAAGATGTCGGTATCGCCGGTTCCCGCACGCAATTCGCCACGGAGCGCTGCCGATTCGAGCGCGCGCAGGCTCGTCGTGCCGACCGCGACGACACGACCGCCGCGCGCCCGCGTGCGGTTCACCGCGTCGACCGTGTCGGCGCCGACCTCGAACCATTCGCTGTGCATGCGGTGGTCGGCCAGGTTCTCGGTGCGCACCGGCTGGAAGGTGCCGGCGCCGACATGCAGCGTGACCCGCGCCTGTTCGACACCGCGCGCGGTCAGCGCATCGAGCAGCGGCTGGTCGAAATGCAAGGCCGCCGTCGGTGCGGCGACCGCACCCGGCTTCGCCGCAAACACCGTCTGGTAGCGCCGCTCGTCGTCGGCGTCGTCGGTGTGCGTGATGTACGGCGGCAGCGGCACGTGGCCGTGGCGTTCGAGCAGCGCCTGCGGGTCGGACGGGAAGCGCAGGTGGAACAGCGAATCCTCGGGCCCGGCGCGTCCCAGCACCTCGGCGTCGAAGCCGCTGTCCGCATCAACCGCCATCGCCGCCTCGGCGCTGCGCCCGAAACGCACCCACTGGCCGCGCTTCGGCGACTTGCTGGCGCGCAGGTGCATCAGCACCTCGCGGCCCGGCAGCACCCGCTCGACCAGCGCCTCGACGTGCCCACCGGTGGCCTTCACACCGAGCAGCCGTGCCTTGATCACGCGGGTGTCGTTGAACACCAGCAGGTCGCCCGGGTTCAGCAGCGACGGCAGGTCGCGGAACACCCGGTCAACGGGCAGAGCACCGGTGCCGTCGAGCAAGCGCGACGCGCTGCGCTCGGCCGCCGGATGCTGTGCGATCAGTTCGGGCGGCAGTTCGAAATCGAAATCGGCGAGCGTGTGGGTGGCGGTCATGAGTTCACGGCGATGGCCCGCAGCAGCGTGGCGAGCCGCTTGAGCGAAGCGGCCGGATTGTTCCATGCAGAGGGTCTCAGCCTGGTTGACCTGCGGTCAGAATCCGCCGATGCCGACCCGCGTGCCGCCCCCGACTGACGCCCGAGGCCCCGGCGCCGCACCGGCGACTACAGCCAAGTCGGGCCCGCTGCGCGCGATGGAGAAGCTCGGCCTGCGCCGCGACATCGACCTCGCGCTGCACGTGCCGCTGCGCTATGAGGACGAGACACGACTCGCCGCGATTGCCGAGCTGCATGACGGCTCCACCGCGCAGGTCGAAGGCGTGGTGCAGCGCTGCGAGATCCAGCTGCGCAACCGCCGGCAGCTGCTGGTGACGCTGGTCGACGACGCCAGCGACACGCTGCTGCTGCGCTTCCTGCACTTCTACCCGTCGCACCAGAAGACGCTGGCCGAGGGCCGCCGCGTGCGGGCTCGCGGCGAGGCGCGCGGTGGCTTCTTCGGGCTGGAGATGGTGCACCCGACTTTCAAGGTGGTCGACGGCGACAGCCCGCTCGCCACCGCGCTGACGCCGGTCTACCCGACCAGCGCGTCGCTGCCGCAGGCCTACCTGCGGCGCGCGGTGACCTCGGCCTTGCAGCGCGCCGATCTGTCCGAGACGGTGCCGGCCGAGCTGCTGCCGCGCGGCCTGGCGACGCTGCGAGACGCGCTGCACTGGCTGCACCACCCGCCCGCCGACGTGTCGCTGTCGGCGCTGGACGACCGCACGCACCCGGCCTGGCAACGCCTGAAGTTCGAGGAGCTGCTGGCGCAGCAGCTGTCGCAATTGCAGGCCAAGCGCGAACGCGCGAAGCAGCGCGCGCCGCGATTCACCGTCAGCGCCGGCGGGCTGCAAGAGCAGTTGCTCGCAGCGCTGCCGTTCACGCTGACCGGCGCGCAGCGACGCGTCGTCGAGGAGATCGCGGCCGACCTGCAGCGCGCACGCACTGACCAACGAGACGGTGACCGTGACCCGCATGCCGCCGCAGTGCCGATGCACCGCCTGCTGCAAGGCGACGTCGGCTCGGGCAAGACGGTGGTCGCGGCGCTGGCGGCCGCCATCGCGATCCACAACGGCTGGCAGTGCGCGCTGATGGCACCGACCGAGATCCTGGCCGACCAGCATTTCCGCAAGCTGGTTGGCTGGCTCGAACCGCTGGGCATCGTCACGGCGTGGCTGACAGGCAGCCGCAAGGGCCGCGGCCGGCGCGAGATGCTGGAACGCATCGCGTCGGGCGAAGCCGGCCTGGTGGTCGGCACGCACGCGGTGATCCAGGACGATGTGCAATTCGCGAAGCTGGGGCTGGCCATCGTCGACGAGCAGCACCGCTTCGGCGTGGCGCAAAGGCTGGCGCTGAGAAGCAAGCTGGAGCAGGGCCTGCAGGACACCGCCGGGCCGCCCCAAGGTGGCCTGACCCCCTCGGGGGGCGGCCACCGCCCACGGTGGCCTGGGGGCACCCTGACTCCCCACCTGCTGATGATGAGCGCCACCCCGATCCCGCGCACGCTGGCCATGACGATGTACGCCGATCTCGACATCAGCACGATCGATGAACTGCCGCCGGGTCGAACTCCGATCGTCACCAAGGTATTCGCCGACGACAAGCGCGAGGCCGTGGTCGCGCGCATCCGAGACGAGGTGGCGCAGGGCAAGCAGGTCTACTGGGTGTGCCCGCTGATCGAGGAGAACCCCGACGGCGACGCCAGCCCGCTCAACAACGAAGCGAACTCATCCAGACGTCCCTTCGGCGAACGGCCCGAGTTGCAGAACGTGATCGACACGCACCAGAAGCTGACCGCCGCGCTGCGCGGTGTCGGCGTCGGGCTGCTGCACGGCCGCATGAAACCGAGCGAGAAGTCCGCGACGATGGCACGGTTCACTTCTGGCGAGCTGTCGGTGCTGGTCGCCACCACGGTGATCGAGGTTGGCGTCGACGTGCCGAACGCGAGCCTGATGGTGATCGAGCACGCCGAGCGCTTCGGGCTGAGCCAGCTGCACCAGCTGCGCGGGCGGGTCGGCCGTGGCTCGGTCGCGAGCGTCTGCGTGCTGCTGTATGCGGCGCCGTTGTCGGTCACCGGCAAGGCGCGCCTGAGGGCGATGGCCGAGACGACCGACGGGTTCGAGATCGCCCGGCGCGATCTGGCGATCCGCGGACCCGGCGAGTTTCTCGGTGCGCGTCAGTCGGGCGCGGCGCTGTTGCGCTTTGCCGACCTGAACGACGACCTGCCGCTGCTGCATGCGGCACGCACGGCCGCCGACGCGATGCTCGAGCGCCATCCGGAGGCGGCCCGGCGTCAGGTGGTACGGTGGCTCGGCAGCCGAGCCGACTACCTGAAGGCGTGAGGCGAAAACCGCGCGAGTTGGCTACATTGCCGGGGTCCCGCAACGCCGGTCGCACGCCAGCCTCCACACCATGACCCTGACCGAACTCCGATACATCGTTGCCGTGGCCCGCGAGCGCCACTTCGGCCGCGCTGCCGAGGCCTGCTTCGTCTCGCAGCCGACGCTCAGCGTGGCCATCAAGAAGCTCGAGGAAGAACTCGACGTCAAGCTGTTCGAGCGCGGCAGCAGCGAGGTCAGCGTGACGCCGCTGGGCGGCGAGATCGTGCGCCAGGCGCAGACGGTGATCGAACAGGCCGCCGGCATCAAGGAGATCGCGCGGCGCGGCAAGGACCCGGTATCGGGCCCGCTGCGCCTGGGCGTGATCTACACCATCGGACCGTACCTGCTGCCCGACCTGGTGCGGCAGGCCATCGAGCTGGTGCCGCGGATGCCACTGATGCTGCAGGAAAACTTCACCGTCAAGCTGCTGGACATGCTGCGCACCGGCGAACTCGACGCGGCGATCCTCGCCGAGCCGTTTCCCGACGCGGGCCTCGCCATCGCACCGCTGTACGACGAGCCGTTCATGGTCGCCGTGCCGAAGAAGCATCCGCTGGCAAGGCGCAAGCGCATCAGCGCCGAGGAGCTCAAGAAGGAAACGATGCTGCTGCTCGGCACCGGGCACTGCTTCCGAGACCACGTGCTCGAAGTGTGTCCCGAGTACGCGCACTTCTCGAGCGACGCCGAAGGCATCCGCAAGAGCTTCGAGGGCTCGTCGCTCGAAACCATCAAGTACATGGTCGCGTCGGGCATGGGAGTCACGGTGGTGCCACAGCTCAGCGTGCCGGCCGACACCGACAAGCACATCACCTACGTGCCGTTCGCCCCGCCCGTGCCGACCCGGCGTGTCGTGCTGGCCTGGCGTCGCACCTTCACGCGCTATGAGGCGATCGCGGCGCTGCGCAACGCGATCTACGCCTGTCCGCTGGCCGGCGTCACGCGCTTGTCGTGAATCAAGCGCACGACGGGCAGGGTCGATAGACTTGAACTTCCGGTTTCTCAACCGATCTGTTCACGACACGCAGGAGTTTCCGATGGCCAAGAAATCGAAGTCGAGTGCCGCGCCCGTCACCGTGGCCGCTGCCCCGAGCCGGATCAATATCGGCATCAGCGAGAAAGATCGCGCGGCGATCGCTGGCGGCCTGAGCCACCTGCTGGCCGACAGCTACACGCTGTACCTGACGACCCACAATTTCCACTGGAACGTCACCGGGCCGATGTTCAACACGCTGCACCTGATGTTCATGGGTCAGTACACCGAGTTGTGGAACGCGGTCGATCCGATCGCCGAGCGCATCCGGGCTCTCGGCCACCCGGCGCCGGGTTCGTATGCGCAGTTCGGTGCGCTGACATCGCTCAAGGACGCCCCGTCCACACCGCCGAAGGCGCTGGACATGGTGCGCATCCTGGTCGAGGGCCACGAAGCGGTCGCACGCACCGCCCGCAGCATCTTCCCGTTGGCCGACAAGGCCGGTGACGAACCCACCGCCGACCTGCTGACGCAGCGCCTCACGGTGCACGAGCAGACCGCGTGGATGCTGCGCAGCCTGCTCGAAGACTGAGAAGTTCACACCGCTCCAGCAGAGGGGTCACCGTGCGAATCGCCATACTGACTTTCGACGGCTTCAACGAAATCGATGCCTTCGTGCCGCTCGGGCTGCTGAACCGGTTGAGCGCGCGGGGCTGGAAAGCCGAGATCACTGGCCCGACTTCGCACATGACGTCGATGAACGGCGTGACGGTGCAGGCGCAGCAGCCGCTCGAGTTCGCCAACGAAGCCGATGCGGTGATCTTCGGCAGCGGCATCTACACCCGTGCGATCGCCGAGGACATCGGCCAGCGTGGAGCCCTGCTCGACCGGTTGCAACTCGACCCGCTGCGTCAGATGATCGGCGCGCAGTGTTCGGGCACCTTGATGATGGCGCGTCTGGGGCTGCTGGCCGACATGCCCGCCTGCACCGACTCCAACACCAAGCCCTGGGTCGTCGAAGCCGGGGTGCGCGTCGAGGAATCCCCGTTCCTTGCGCGCGGCTCGCTCGCCACCGCGGGCGGTTGCCTCGCGTCGCAGTACCTGGCCGCCTGGATGATGGCGCGCGGCGCCGGCCTCGATGCGGCCGCGCAAGCGCTGCATTACGCAGCGCCGGTCGGCGAGAAGGATGCGTATGTCGAGCGCATCCTGGCAGTCATCCGCCCATTCCTGCCCGAAGCGACGGGTTGATTCGAAACGACCCTCGGCCCTCCGGGTCGCCAAGGCATCCGGCCCGGTTGGTCCGTCAAGTTCCAGTCGATAACGCCGAAGAACCGTTGTATCGCCATTTCCACGCCACCTCACCGGGCCGGGGAGGCGCCCTGCCTTCGGCCGACGAGAACCCGGATCTACATGCCCGCCTGCGTCCACAACGCTCACCAGCCCCTGCACGCTCGGCACTTGCGTCAACTGGCGCTGTGCGTCGCACTGGCGGCCGCGATGCCGGCACGAGCGGCGAAGGATGACCTCACCCGTCTTGACCTGGGAGAGCTCATGGAGCTCACGGTGGTGGGCGCGGCCAAGTACGAGCAGAAGCAGAACGAGGTCGCCGCTGCGGCAAGCATCATCACGCGCCAGGAAATACAGGCCTTCGGCTGGCGCACGCTGGGGGATGCGTTGGCGAGCCTGCCCGGCGTCTACACCACGAACGATCGTCAATACACCTACCTCGGTACGCGTGGCTTCGGACTGTCCGGTGACTACAACACCCGCGTGCTGCTGACGATCAATGGCAATCGGGTGAACGATCCGCTGTATGACGGGTCCAGCTTCGGCCGCGACTTCCCGCTCGACATGGACCTGGTCGAGCGCATCGAATTCATTCCCGGCCCGGGAAGTGCGGTGTATGGCCAGAACGCGATGTTTGGCGTTGTCAACGTGATCACGCGAAACGGCAGCGCTGTCGGGGGCGCCGAGCTAGCGATGGCCTACCAGAGCCCGCAGTCATTGCGTGAAGGTCGCGCCAGTTGGGGCAAGGTGCTGGACAACGACGTCGACCTGCTGATCTCGGTTTCAGGCATGCATGCCCGGGGCGCGGATCACTTCTTTGATTTTGGCGCCGCAGGTGTTTCCGGTGTGGCGACCGGCCTCGACGCGGAGCGCAACCACCAGTTCTTCGCGCGCGCGGCCCGCGGCCCATGGTCGATGGAATTCGTTCATGGGTACCGCCGCAAGGATGACCCGACCGCAGCGTATTTCTCCGATCCGATGGCGTCGGGCCAATACGAGAGCGATGCCTACTCGCTGGCGCAACTCCAGTATCAGGACGTGTTCGCTGAAAACACGCTGCAGGTGGCGGCGCGCCTGTTCGCCGGCCAGCAACGCTTTCGCTCGGTGTTCATCTATGACGACGTGCCTGCGCAAGCGCCAGGAACCAGCGACTGGCGCGGGGCCGAGTTGCGGCTGATCTCGACGGCACTGACCAATCACAAGTTCATGCTGGGGCTGGAGTACCAGGACAACAACCGCATTGACCAGGGCGTGCCAATCCCGGGGGAACCCAACAGCCTCAACTCGCTTTCGACTCCCGGCTACCGAGCGGGCGTGTACGTACAGGACGAGTGGCACTTCGCGAACGCGCTGACGGCCACCCTCGGCTTGCGGGCAGACCGCAATGCTGTCACGGGAAGCGCCATGAGCCCGCGCGCCGCCGTGATCTGGCAGGCCGCCCCAGCGACCACGCTCAAGGCGCTGTATGGCGAAGCCCACCGTGCGCCCAATGCGTACGAGAGCAATTACACGGATGGCCTCACGCAGGTGGCCAACGGCGGGTTGAAGGACGAAAAGATCGAGACGCTGGAAATCGTGGCGGATCACCGCGTGAGCCGTGACCTTGCCCTGCGGGCAACGGCCTACAAATGGACGCTGAACAGGCTGATCGTCGCCGGGATCGATCCGCAAAGCGGGCTGACGCAGTATCAATCGGGCAGCACGGTAACCGCCCGTGGACTGGAATTGAGTGCCGACCGGACGTGGGATCACGGCGCACGTCTGCGCGGAAACGTGTCGATCCAGCATGTGACGGCCGCGCACGGAGGCGATCAACTGAACTCGCCCACAGTGCTGGCACGGCTCAATTTCTCGACGCCCCTGCCGGTTGCCGGCCTGCGCCTGGGATACGAACTGCGTTTCGACTCCAAGCGCCGCAGCGTTGCAGGCACGGACCTGGGGGGACAGGCCATTTCGGGCCTGCACTTGAGCACCTCGGCGTTGGCCCCGGGTCTGGATTTGTCCTTGGACATCCAGAACCTCTTCGACAAGCGCTACACACACCCGGCGCCCGACAGCAACTGGCAGAACGCCATTCAGCAGGACGGACGCAGTGTCGGTCTCATGCTGCGCTACCGGTATTGAGCGGAAATGATTCGCCTCTCCTGCGCAGCCATCACGCTCGCCACGATCCCCGGCCGATGCCGATGCCTCATCGGCGGGGGCCTGAGCGTCCTGGCAGTTTCCATTCAGTGTGCCGTCCTCCCGCTGAACCTAGAGCAGTTGCTGCAGTTGCCGCTGGATCGATTGCTCGAGCTGAAGGTCGCAGGCGCTTCGGTTCCTGCCCAGCACGACGGCACGGCTGCTGCGCCTCGGTTTCGTGTCGGTGCAGAGGCATCTCGATGAGGCACAGCTCCCGCCTCATCCGGACAGCGCTGAGCCTCGTTGGCCTGCTTTTGCTGGCAACGGCTGCGCGGGGCGCTGACCTGCCTGAATACCGACTGAAGGCCGCCTTCATCTACAACTTTGCGGTTTACACGGAGTGGCCCGCAGAGGTCGGCACCAGGCTCAACCTGTGCGTCCTGGGCCAAGATCCGTTCGATGGAGAGCTGCAGCAGCTCAGTGGCAAGGTGATCGGCACACGCAACATCGCAGTGCAGAACATGACCACGCGCAAGCCGATCACGGACTGCCAGCTGCTCTACATCGCGCCTTCGGCGATCAGCGAACTGCCACAGGTGCTCGGGGCCCTGAACGGGCAGAAGGTGCTGGTGGTGACCGACAGCCCAGGTGCTGCGCGCGACGGTGCGGCCATCAACATGGCCGTGCAGAACTCGAAGATCCTGTTCGAGGTCAATCTGAAGGCCGTACAGGACGCGCGCCTGACCTTGAGCTCCAAGTTGCTGCGCCTCGCGAGGGAGATCTATCCATGACCCGGCACCCCCAAGGTTGGCCAGGCCAGGCCACATCGGGACAACCATGCACGCACGGCTGAGCAACCTCTCGATCCGCTTCCGGATCATCGCCGTCGCCGTGGCGACAACCGCACTGGCACTTCTGTCGGCGTCGACGATTTTCGCGGTGAACCAGACCGCGGCGGCCAGGGAAGCGCTGGTGTCCTCGGCAACCTCACTGGCACGTGTGTCGGCGATCAACGCAGAGGCCGCACTGGCATTTCGCGACCAGACTGCCGCAGCCGAAATCGCCACGGCGCTGTCCAAGGAAGACGATGTGCTGGCGGTCGATATCGACCTGGTCGACGGCACGCACTTCGCAGCCGCCCAGGGCAGCAAGGCAGGAATGCAGGATCTGTTGGCGCACCTCGCGCATGGCAGCGCTCCGCGTGAATCGGAGGCGGCAGCGCTGAAGGACGGCGTTGCGGCATGGCACCGTTTCGAGGGCGACCACCTGTTGCTCGTCCACCGCATCATGGTCAATGGCAAGGCGGTGGGCCGACTCACGCTGATGGTCGCTAGCACTCGACTTCAGGCACAGATCAACCGGCAGCTCGGGTTTGCGGCGCTGGTGTTTGTCGGAGCGCTCTACGTGGCTTATCTGCTGGCATCACGGCTGCAGCGCATCATCTCAGAGCCACTGCTGAATCTGGCGGAGACCATGGCTGAGGTGTCGCGCCAGGGCGACTACGCGCTGCGCGCGCGAAAGACGACCGGCGCAGAAACCGGTGTGCTGATCGACGGCTTCAACACGATGCTGGATCAGATTCAAAACCGCGATGCGGCGCTGGCTCAGGCTGTCAGCGAGCTGAAGATCGCCAAGCAGCAGGCCGACGCTGCAAACGAGGCCAAGTCGCAGTTTCTCGCAACGATGAGTCACGAGATTCGCACTCCAATGAACGGCGTGCTGGGGATGGCTGAGCTCCTGCTCAACACCGAACTGGCGCCCAACCAGCTGCAGTACGCACAGACCATCAGCCACTCGGGCCGGATCCTGCTTGCGATCATCAACGACGTGCTCGACTATTCCAAGATTGAGGCGGGCAGACTGGTCCTGGATTGCGTCGAATTCGATCTCGTTGAGACCGTCGAGGAAGTTTCCGTGCTCATGGCCGGGTTGGCACAAGGCAAGGGCCTGGAGCTTGTCACCCGGTTTGGTCCCGGGCTTCCGGCAGTGGTAGCGGGAGACCCCGGTCGGCTGCAACAGGTGCTGCTCAACCTCGTCGGCAACGCAGTCAAATTCACACCTCACGGCGACGTCGTGATCGCTGTTGATTCTGTGGCGGCGAGCGATCTGGGAGTGCGGCTGCGCTTCGAGGTACGCGACACGGGTATCGGGCTCGAAAAAAACGCCCAAGCCGGCATCTTCGATGCCTTCACGCAGGCCGACAGTTCGACCACGCGAAACTTCGGTGGAACCGGCCTGGGTTTGACCATCGCCAAGCGTCTGGCCCACCTGATGAATGGCGAAATCGGCGTCGATAGCATCAGCGGGCTCGGTTCGACATTCTGGTTCACCGCAAATTTCGCCAGCCCGACGAGCAGCAACACTCAGCAGCCGACGCACGAGGCAAGACAACCGCGGGTGCTGGTGGTCGACGACAACGCAGCCAGTCGGGAAGCGTTGCATGACCAGATGATCGCCTGGAGCATCAACGCAAGCCGCGCGAGCGGGGCCGCAGAGGCACTCGACTTGCTGCGCGATGCGGCGGCCTGCGGCGCCCCGTTTGACGTCGCATTCATCGACATGCAAATGCCCCGCGTCACTGGACTTCAGCTGGTGAAACAGATTCGCGAGCAGGCCGACATCGCTGGTGTTCGCATCGTCTTGATGACCCCTGCCGAGGTGGTTCCGGGATCGGCCCAGCTCCAGGCCTGGGGGGTACAGACGGGTCTGACCAAGCCGGCGAGGCGCTCGCAGCTGCTGGCTTGCATGGCAGAGGTTCGACCTGCACGCAACGTGCGGAAACCGTCGCCGCCCGCCACAGACCGAGCCGAGCGACCGGCTCGCATCCTGGTTGCAGAAGACAACCCCGTGAATCAGCAGGTGGTGCTCTGCCTGCTGGAGTCGATGGGATACGCGGCAGAGCTGGCGTCCAACGGTTGCGAGGCGCTGACAGCGTTCGCGGCGAACGACTACGACCTGATCCTCATGGACATGCAGATGCCAGAGATGGACGGCCTGGAGGCCACGCGCCGGATTCGTGCCCTGGAGCGAGGGTCGCCAGACCGCGTCTCAGTGCCCATCATCGCGCTGACAGCCAATGCACTTTCCGGAGACCGTCAACTTTGCATTGCGGCCGGGATGACCGACTACTTGAGCAAGCCGGTCGCAAGCACCGCCCTGCGAGCGGCCCTCATAAAGCACCTGGAGAGGCCGGTCCGGGAGACACGTCCGTCAGATGGTCTGGTCTGATCCCGCCAGGACCCCTGCCCGGCGCGACCGGATAATTCGAGGTTTCCACGAGCCGCGTGCCCTCCGGGTGCGCGACGCCCCATGTCCACCGATCCCACAACGTCCGCGCTCGACAAGGAAGTCCGGCGCCGCCGCACCTTCGCGATCATTTCGCACCCCGACGCCGGCAAGACCACGCTGACCGAGAAGCTGCTGCTGTTCTCCGGCGCGATCCAGATCGCCGGCAGCGTGAAGGCGCGCAAGGCCACGCGCCACGCCACCTCCGACTGGATGGAGATCGAAAAGCAGCGCGGCATCTCGGTCGCGTCGAGCGTGATGCAGATGGAGTACCGCGACTGCGTCATCAACCTGCTGGACACGCCGGGTCACCAGGACTTCTCCGAAGACACCTACCGCGTGCTGACTGCGGTCGATGCCGCGCTGATGGTCATCGACGCTGCCAATGGCGTCGAACCGCAGACGCGGCGCCTGTTGCAGGTCTGCCGGGCGCGCAACACGCCGATCCTGACCTTCGTCAACAAGATGGACCGCGAGGTCAAGGACCCGCTGGCGCTGATGGACGAGATCGAGCGCGAGCTCGGCATGGAAGTGGTGCCGTTCACCTGGCCGGTCGGCATGGGCAAGCAGTTCCACGGCGTGATGGACCTGCGCGAGAAGCAGATGCGCGTCTTCAGCCCGGGCGAGGACCGGCATCACAAGGACGGTGAACGGGGCAGCGACGAGATCCTCGCCGGTCTCGACAACCCGGCCTATGCCCAGCGCTTCGGCATGCAGTACGACCAGGCTCAGGGCGAGATCGAACTGCTGACCGATGCGGCGCCGCCATTCGACCGCGCCGAATTCCTGGCCGGCCGGCAGACGCCGATGTTCTTCGGCTCGGCAGTCAACAACTTCGGCGTGCGAGAGGTGCTCGACGCTTTGGTCGATCTGGCACCGTCGCCGGGACCGCGCATGGCGATCCAGCGCGAAGTGAAGCCTGCCGAACCGAAGTTCACCGGCGTCGTCTTCAAGATCCAGGCGAACATGGACCCGGCGCACCGCGACCGCATCGCCTTCCTGCGCGTGGCCTCGGGTCACTTCGAGCGCGGCATGCGGCTGAAGGTGGTGCGCTCGGGCAAGGAACTGCGCCCGAACACCGTGGTCAGCTTTCTGAGCCAGCGGCGAGAGCTGCTCGATGAAGCTTTCGCCGGCGACATCATCGGCATCCCGAACCACGGCGTGCTGCAGCTCGGCGACACGCTGACCGAAGGCGAGGCGCTGCAGTACACGGGGCTGCCGTTCTTCGCGCCGGAGATGTTCCGCTCGGTCGAGGTGGCCGACCCGCTGAAGACCAAGCAGCTGAGGGCGGGGCTGACGCAGCTCGGCGAGGAAGGTGCGATCCAGGTGTTCCGTCCGGTCGGTGGCACGGTGCTGCTGCTGGGCGCAGTCGGACAGTTGCAGTTCGAAGTCGTCGCACACCGGCTCGAGCACGAGTACGGGGTCAAGGCGCGCATCATGCCGAGCCGATTTCAGGTGGCCCGTTGGGTCACCTGCGAAACCGGCGAAGGTGCTGCCGCCGACGAGCGCGAGCTCAAGCGCTTCATCGACGGCAACTCGCACCGCGTGGCCTACGACGCGGTCGACGCGCCGACGGTGCTGGTCGAGTACGCCCCAGAACTGCGCGCGATCGAGGCCAACTGGCCGAAGATCAAGTTCCATGCGCTGCGCGAGCACGCGGGGCTGGTGTTCCAGAAGCAGCTCGACGGTTGATCTGACACAGGAGCGCGGTCATCGCAAGTGGCTAGACTGCGCCTCCCAGCTCCAGGAGGCACCATGAGCCTGACCGTCGACTACTACCTGTCACCACAGTCACCGTGGACCTACCTGGGTCACGAACGCTTCCGTGAAATCGCCCGCGCCGCGAAGGCGATCGTGCGTGTGCTGCCGGTCGACCTCGGGGGCAAGGTGTTTCCGGTGTCCGGCGGCGTGCCATTGTCGAAGCGCGCTCCGCAACGACAGGCTTACCGCCTGCTCGAGTTGAAGCGCTTCAGCGAAGCGCTTGGGCAGCCGATCACATTGCAGCCGAAGTACTTTCCGGTGTCCGGCGACGACGCAGCGCGGTTGATCGTCGCCGTCGACATGCAAGACGGTACCGAGGCGGCGCTGGCGCTGACTGGTGCCGTGCTGAGGGGCGTTTGGGTCGACGACCTGAACACCGCCGATGCAGGCGTGCTGGCCGCGATGCTCGCCGCGCTCGGCCTGCCGGCCCGGCGACTGGACGACGCCTACTCGCAGGCCGCGCATGCGCGATACGAGGCCGACTCGGCGCTGGCGATCGAAGCTGGCGTGTTCGGCGCGCCAAGCTACGTGATCGACGGCGAGATCTTCTGGGGCCAGGATCGGCTGGATTTTGTTCAGCGCCGTCTCGCGCGCGGATAGGCGCCGCAGGCAGGCGCACAAGAAAAAAGCCGGCGTGTTGCGCCGGCTTTTTCATCGATCAGCAGCGCCGAAGCGCCGTTTTCACTGACCCAGACGTTCAGCTCAGGTGAGCGCTGACCAGCTTGGTCATCTCGAACATCGAAACCTGAGCCTTCTTGAAGATTTCCTTCAGCTTGGCGTCGGCGTTGATGTTGGTCTTCTTGGCCGCGTCCTGGAGCTTGTGGGCCTTGATGTACTCCCACAGCTTCTTCGTCACTTCGGTGCGTGGCATCGGGGTCGAGCCGATGATCGCAGCCAGTTGCGGGCTCGGCGTGACCGCCTTCATGAACGCGGCATTCGGCGAGCGCTTCTTCGCGGGCGCTGCAGCCTTGGTGGCCGCAGTCTTGGCCGTCACCGTCTTCGCGACTGCGGCCTTCTTTGCAGGAGCCGCTTTTTTCGCAGGAGCCGTTTTGGCCGGAGCCTTCTTCGCAGTTGCCATTTCAAATCTCTCCATCAAATAAAGGGTTGATGTGCCGGGCTGGTGGAGAACCGCATGAGCCCTCTTCATCGCAGCTGTCGTGCGCCGCCGATCGTACTGCCTGCCCTGTGCATTGAGAAGCGCGTTTCCCAGGAGAAACACGCATTCTTGCTCCTTGCCACGAGGATTGTCGTGTCCGCGTCACGAAGTGGCACGTGAACGGTGCGTGTTGTCGACGCGCGAGCCGCGGTGCCGGAGAGTCGCGGGCGTTATCCTTGCCGCATGAAGATCATTGTTCGCTGGCTCCTGCTCGCCGCCGCCTTGCTGCTGGTGGCCTATCTGTATCCGGGCGTCTCGGTCCAGAGCTTCGGCGCGGCGATGATCGCGGCCTTCGTGCTCGGGCTGCTCAACACGCTACTGCGGCCCGTGCTGGTTCTGCTGACCCTGCCGGTCACGCTGATCACGCTGGGCTTGTTCCTGTTCGTGATCAATGCGCTGATGTTCTATTTCGCTGCGAACATGCTGTCGGGCTTCAACGTCACCGGCTTCACGGCGGCGCTGATCGGCTCGCTGATCTACAGCCTGTGCGGCATGGTGATCGACGTGGCGATCGAGCGGTTCTTTTCCTCGAAGACCTGACCCGGTTCAGCGGGCAACTGCGGCCGGCTTGACGGCGGCACCGCGCACCTCGAAGCGCACCGTCTGCAGCGTCCGACCCTCGCGCCCTCGCAAGGTCAACTGGTGGCGGCCGGGCCAGGGCGTCCAGTGCAGGCTTGAGCCTCGCCCGACGACCTGACCATCGAGAACCCAGGTGCCCGCCTCGCCTTCGAACGTGATCCGCTGGGCGCGTGGCGGCATGTCGGGATCGATCGCGTACAGGCTTCCCGAGCGCGGTGAGCGGATGCCGAAAGCGCTCGCTGCAGGCAGCATCCCGGGTGCGGCCTGCATGTTCGGAAGCGGCCGGGGCGATTCGGTCCCGGCGATGAACAGTTCGTCTCGCACCGGTTCACGGGCGCCTTCGAAGCGTGTGCGTGCGATGACGACTCCTGCCGGCGCGGCCGCCCGACCCGCCGGCACCGCCTCGTGCAGATGCTGCATGACCGAGCGCCACACCGGCGCGGCACCGCTGATGCCACTGACGTCGTGCATCGGCGCGCCGCTCGCATTGCCGACCCAGACCCCGACCGTGTACCGATCGGAGTATCCGATGCACCAGTTGTCGCGCAGGTCCTTGCTGGTGCCGGTCTTCACCGCGACCGGAGCGCGCAAGGCCAGCGCACTGTCGAGCCCGAAAGTCAGGGCGCGCGCGTTGTTGTCGGACAGGATGTCGGTGACCAGGTAGGTGGCTGCCGCGCTGGCCACGCGTCGCGGCGCGGCGCGCGACGCAGCGGATGTGACCGCTGAGGAGGTCGAAGGCCGCAGCAGAGTCACCGGCGACATCATCCCGCCGTTGGCCATCGCACGGTAGGCGTTCGTCAGCGCCAGCAAGGTCACATCGGCACTGCCGAGCGCCAGCGAATCGCCGTAGTAGCCGCCGCTTTCCGGCAGCTCGAAACCGAAGGCGTTGAGCCGCGCCCACAGCGCCTCGGCACCCAGCATCGCACCCACCCGAACCGCCGGGACATTCAGGCTCGATCCCAGCGCGGTGCGCGCGCTGACCCAGCCCTTGAAACCGCGGTCGTAGTTCTGCGGCAGGTACAGACCGGTGGCGGTGGCAAGCTGCGCGGGCGAGTCGTCAAGCAAGGTGGCCGGCGTGATCAGGCGCTGCTCGAACGCGAGTCCGTAGACGAAAGGCTTCAGCGTCGATCCCGGCTGGCGCCGTGCCAGCACGCCATCGACCTGCGCGGCGTCGGACAGGTCGCCGCTGGAGCCGACCCAGGCCAGCACGTCGCCGCTGGCGTTGTCGAGCACCAGCACCGCACCGTCCTCGACCTGGCGACCCGCCAGCTCCACGAGCTGGCGGCGCAGCGCTTCATTGGCGACGCGCTGCGTGGATGCCTCGATCGTGGTTCGAAGCGTCGCCTGCGGCTTCTTGACCGATGCCAGCGCGTACCGGGCAGCATGCGGCGCCAGCTGCTCTGCGAGCGCCGGCCCGCCGCGCCGCACGAGCGCGAGTTCGACGAGCGTGCCCAGTCCGCCGCAGCTCAGGCCCTGGGCCTGCAGCACGCCGCAGGCGCGCTGCGTGACGACCGCTGCACTCGCGTTCGGGCCGCGCACCAGCGCCGCCGCCACGGCGGCCTCATGTGTGTCGAGGCCGCTGGCGTGCTTGCCAAACAGCGTCTGCGACAGCGCATTGATGCCGACCAGTTCGCCCCGCCAGGCAACGCTGTTCAGGTACGCCTCGAGGATCTGCGCCTTGCTCCAGCGGGCTTCCAGCTCGCGCGCCCGGGCGATCTGGCCGAGCTTCTGCGTCACGCTGCGTCCGCCGACCGGCCGCTCCAGCCGCTCGTCGAGCAGGCCGGCCAGCTGCATGGTCAGCGTCGATGCGCCGCGCGTCCGGGTGTTCCAGGCGTTGGCCCAGGCACTGCTCGCCAAGGCGCCCCAATCGACGCCACTGTGTTCGTGGAAATGACGGTCCTCGCTGAGCACGATCGCGTGCAGCAGGGCCGGCGACATCTCGCTCAGCGGCAACCACGGCAGGCGCCGCACCGAGGCGTCGGTGCGCAGCGTCTGGATCGGCGTGCCGTGGCGATCGAGCAGCGTGGTGTCGGACGGCGCGTGCAGCGCGCGCACATCGTCGAAGCGCGGCACGACGGCGCCGGCCTCCAGCGCCAGCAGCAGCGCTGCGGCACAGACGACGCGCATCATGGAATCACCTCGATGGCAGGGTTCGGAAGTTCGCCGAAGGTCTCGGGCGCATACATCGCCTCGATGCGTGTCGGCGGCAGCGCAAAGCGGCCGGCGGCGTTCAGGCGCAAGGTGTATTCGACGACATGCCGACCGCGCGGCAGCTGGCCGTAGTAGCGGCGAAAGGCCTCGAAGCTGCGCTCGTCGAAGGCCGTCCAGGCACTGCCGAAGTCGGTGTCCGCCTCGGTCGACCGGCCCTGTGCCGCGATCGCGCTGTCACGACCGAGCCCCGAGCCCAGCAGCGTCGCACCTGCCGGCACAGGATCGCTGACGACGACCCAGCTCATGTCGGTTTGCGCGTCGATCTCCAGCCGCACGCGCAACACATCGCCGCGCGACCATCGCGAAGGGTCCTTCCGCGACACCGCCGTGATGTGGCGCGTGAGGCCGTAGCCCGCGCGGACCGGTCCTTTCAGTGCGATCGCGGCCAGGCTTTGCACCGTCAGCCACGGCGCGCCGCTGCCCTGCTGCCGAACCGTCAGCAGCGCCGGCTCGGCAGGCCATGGCAGATTCACGGAGCCGCCTGCGGGCTGCTTCGCCCAGTCGACGGCACCCGATGCCGGGGCAGGCGACACCGACGCAGCACCCGAGGGCTTCGCGTCGATCCGCACCGTGCTCGACCCGGTCGGCGCCTGCGATTCGAACTTCGCCGAGAACTTGTCGAGCGCGATCGCGCCCCACAGGTTGGCGGTGGTGGTCGACCACGCGCCGTCTCGCTGGCGGCCCAGTGCACCGACCACCAGGCGCGGCAATTCGTCGCGCCAGGTCGGCTCGTCCAGCACCGCCAGGATCAGACGAGCCGCGTTCGCGTCGGCGCTGTCCATCAGCCACCACCAGTGATCGCTGACCTCGTCGCTGAACTTCAGCGTCGTACCGCCCAGCGCAAGGCGGCTGCGCAGGATCTGCTGCGCCTGCTCGATGCGCCTGGCGTGATCGGACACGATGATGTCCTGCGCGCGCAAGCGCCGCAGCAGGTTGAACCAGTCGATCACTGCCGCGGTCGGCCACAGGTTGGGCGTCACGTTGATCGAGCCCAGCATGCGGGCCTGCACGCGGCCGTGTCGCGCCAGCGCATCCAGCGCCGCGAGCTTGCGCACCGCGAGGTTCAGGCCCTGCGCCGACGCGGGCGCCCACGGCCGGCGCTCGATGCGGCCTTCGACAAAGGCCGTGAGGCCGGCGAGCATGGCGCTGCGCGCCGCATCGGGCAGCGCGAAGCCAGCCTCGTGCGCCGTCGCGATCAGTTGCGCGGTGAGCCGGTCGTTGCCGCCGGGTGCATCGCCCGCGCGCGGCGGGAAGTAGCCGGCGAGTCCGTCGGCATCGAGGTAGGTCGGCAGCGTCTCGAGCAGCGTGCTCCAGAGAGCCACGTCGCCGAGCCCCAATGCCTTGGCAGCCTTCTGTTCGAGGCACGAGTAGGGGTAGGTCTCGAAGTAGCGCCGCAGCCCGGGCAGTGCACTGCCGAGCCGAGGTTGCAGCGCGACCCGCAGGCCGCCGCGCTTGACGCCGCTCTCCGGCAGCGCCTCGGCCGGCGCCGCGACAGGCAGCGAGTAAGGGCCGTCGAGCCGCGCGATCGTGGCCTGCATCACCCGCACCGGCACGGCTTCGGCGACGAGCTGCGTGACCTTGATGCGGTCCTTCGCCACCGCAGCGCCCGAAGCACTCACCGCTTCCACCGAGGCGTCCCAGGCGATGCTGAATGCTTCGATCGGCACCTCGACCGGCCAGGTGATTTCCTTCGCCGACCCAGCCGGCAACACCACCTCCTGGGGCACGAACGACAACGGCACGCGCACGATCTCGGTCGCGCCGCGGTTCGCGGTGCCGGCGAGCGTTGCGCGCACCTTCATCTCGCGTGACGTCGTGTTGCGCAACGTCAAGAGTGCGCTGAAACGATCGCCGCCTCGCACCAGCGGCGGCAGCCCGGCGAGCACTTGCAGGTCCTGTGTCACGCGCACCGTGGTGCTGCCGGTGCCGAAGGTCGGCGTGGCCGCACCGACCGGCCCGTCGGCGATGGCGACCAGCCGGAACCGCGTCAGCGAATCGTTCAGCGGCACCTCGACCGTGGCCTCGCCGCGGGCATCGAGCACGACCACCGCCTTCCACAGCAGCAGCGTGTCGAACAGCTCGCGCGTGCCGCCGCGACCTCCGCCGCCGCCGGCGGCCACCGCCTTGCGGCCGTAGTGACGCCGGCCGATGATCTCCCCCTGTGCGGTGCTGGTCTCGACACCCCAGGCACGGCTGCGGATCATGGCGTTCAGCAGGTCCCACGAGTCGTTCGGACGCAACTCGAGCAGGCTCTCGTCGACCACGGCGAACGCCACCTCGGTGCCGGCCGGAGCGGGTGTCTGGCCGTCGGCCGACTGAGTCACCTTGATGCGCGCCTGAACCTTCTGTCGCACCGCGTACTGCGGACGGTCGGTCGTCACGCTGACCTTCAGTTCATGGGCCGCGATGCCGATCTGCAGCGCCGCCACGCCGAACTTGAACGACGGCTTGGCCAGGTCGACCATCGCGGTCGGCGCCTGGTACTCGCGGCCGTCGTACCAGAACGATCGCGCCCAGCTCAACGGCTCCTTCCAGCCCCAGGTGAAGAAGGAGTACCAGGGCACTTCGCGCAACCGGCCGCGCAGCGCCAGCACGCCGACATACACATTCGGCCCCCACGACTTCTCGATCTTGAGCGTCAGCGTCGGGTCGTCGCCACGCAGCGTCACGACGCGGGTGTCGATCAGCCCTTCGCGCTCGACGGTGACCAGCGCCGTCGCCTCGCGGTAGGGCATGCGCACCTGCAGCCGGGCGGTCTCGCCGGGCTCGTAGCGCGGCTTCTCGGGCAGCACGTCGATGCGGTCGTCGTTGTCCAGTGCAAACCAAAGTTATCCCTGCTTCGTGATCCACACGCTGGTGGCGGCCTGCGCCACGCGGCCCGCCTCATCCTTCGCCTGCGCGATCAGTTCGACCTGGCCAGCCGCCGACAGCGTCGCGTCGCAGGCCAGGCCGCCTCGCTCGTCGGTGCTGCCGCTGCAGACCACGCCGATGTCCTTCAGCTCGGTGCGGTTGTCGTAGGCATAGAAGCCGCCGACGATGCGGGTTCGGTTGCTCAGCGTCTGCGAGAGCCGGCCTCGCACCTCGACGCGCTGGCCACGGATCGGCTGGCCGCGGGTGTCGAGCGCGAGCACGTTGAACTGAACGCGGCCGCCGCGCTGGCTGGCCCACGAACGCGTCTTGATGCCGAGCACCACCGCACTCGGCCACAGGTCGATGCGGGTCGACACGGTCTGCACCTCGCCATTCGGGTCGGCGTAGGTCAGCTCGCTGTGCAGCTCGCTGGCACGGGTCAGCGGCGGCAGGTCCTTGAGCAGCAGCGTGGCCGCGCCCTGCGCATCCGTGAGCAGCGGCAGCTTGTCGGCGACGAGCCGACCCGCGCGCTGCGCCGTGTCGGCTTCGTCTTCGGGTTCGCCGTCCGGAGACATCTCGCGCGGCGGCTCGAAGCTGAAGCCGTCGTGGCCGGGAAACGCGGGCACACGCGGCTTCAGCAGCGCCGACACCGCCGCTGGCGACTTCGCCATCGCGCCGCCCGACAGGTAGCCCATCTGAACGCTCAACGGCAGCTCGCGCGGCGCGATCGGCACCTGGCTCGGCCCGCTCAGGCGCGCATCGATCAGCGGCAGGCGGAATTCCTCGACACGGAAGCTGCCGCTGGTCCAGCTGCCGCGCTGGCGTTCGCTGACGACATCGCGCTCCAGCATGACCTCGTACAAGCCGAGCTTGGCGGCCGGCGGAATGTTCCAGGTCGACACCGCGTGGCGCGTGCCATTCCACACCAGAGGCTGCACGATCTGCTGCCCGCTGCCCTGGTGGACGATCTTGACGCGCGTCGGCAACGCAGCGGCGTCCCACGGCGCGAGTCCCGCCGAGGTTTCGGCGCGCAGGAAATGCTTCATCGACACGGTTTCGCCGGCACGCAGCAGCGTTCGGTCGAACACCGTGTGGGCGACCGCATCGCGCTCGGAGGCGTTGCTGGTCGGCAGGTTGAAGCGCCACGGCTCGATGCCCTTCTGCCAGCTGGTGAACACGAAGGCGGTGTCGACCACCTGGGGCGCACGCGGATCGGCATCGGCCTTGCGGGCGGTCACGAAGTAGCCCGCTTCATTCGGGCATTCGCCGACCTGCAGGTCGAGCGCGAGCTTGACGATCGCCAGTCCGCGTGCGTCGGTGCGCCCGGCCCACAGCCGCTTGCCGAGGCAGTCGTTGATCGCCACGTCGGCGCCTTCGACCGGGCGACCACGGTCTAGCGAGGTGACCCACACCGCGCTGTTCTCACGGCCCAGCTTCACGTGCACGCCGAGGTTGGTGACCAGCACGCCGGTGCGCACGTACATCGGCGCGCGCGGATCGAGCAGCGCCTGTCCGAGGCGCGCCGATTCGATCTCGACCACGTGGTAACCCGGCTCGGCGAGAGGGAGGCCGACGACCTCGAACGGGCGCGGGTCGCCACCTTTCAGTTGCGGCAGATCGAGGCGCCTTGCAGTGGCATCGGACTTGAGCAGCGACAGCGTGCGCGTCTGAACCCGGCGTTCGACCTGATGCTTCGTCGTGCGCCCGCGCCCGTCGATGCGCGATTCGCTGGTGAACCACTCTGCCTTCGGCAGGCCGGCCTCCTGTGCGCTCAGCTCGGACTCATGGAAGCGGTGCAGCTTGTCGTACCAGGCCAGCATTTCCGCATCGGTCTGCAGGCGTTTGACGCGCACCGAGCCGGTGGGAGCCGACGGGCGCAGATCGCCCTGCACATGGCGCAGGGTGAGCGGCAGCATCGGCGGCGACGACGATGCCGCGCCTGGGCTGGCTGCTTCGCCGTAGCGCTCGAAGATGCCGAACGGGGCGGCGGAGAACCTGGCGATCGGCGGCGCGTCGACCGTGCTCACCTTCATCGGGAAGGCGCCGGCGTTCGCGAGCCCGCGGCCTGCGGCATCCTTCAGGTTCGGCGGCACCTCGACCGTGAATGCCGCGTTTTCAGCCACGCGCATCGCGAGCGTGATCGAGCTGACCTCGGGATCCTTGTCATCCTTGTCGAACGCCGGCGCGATCGGCTTGCCGCCGGCCGGCACCAGCCTGACCAGTTCGGCCAGCTTGCGATCGATCGGCGCTGAGAACCGCAGCACCAGCGGGCGGATCGGCAGGCACGGCGCGGTGGCGCGTTCACGCTCGCAGCTGAACTCGGCTGTGAAGGCCGGCCGCACGCGAAAGCCGAAACGCTGCTCGACGCGGGTCGCCACGTCGGGGTTCACCGCCGCGGCGATGCCGCGGCCCCACACCAGGCGCATCGGTGTGTCGGTCGGGAGCGGGCGCGGGCAGGCCAGCACGACGAGCCGCGACTGGCGCTCCGCCTCGCGCTTTGCGTCCTTCAGCGGCCTCGGACCGGCGACGCTGGCGATGCGGTCGCGCAATGCGCCGGTCACGATCCGAACCGGCAGCCGGTCGCCCAGCCCCTCGACCTCGCACCACGCGTGGGTGGCGACGCTGCGGTCGGTGGCAGCACCGTTGACGGTGAGCAGGAAGTGCTGGTCCTCCTCGATCGTCGCGCCTTCATCGGGCTGGATCGATTCCACCGCCGGTCCGCCGGTGCTGAAGGCGAACGAGGTGGCGCCGGTCAGCGCCGTTTCACTGCGTGCCGAGCCCGGCGCGCGCGGCTTCCAGTCGGGCCGGACCTGCGCGAGGCAGCGCACGCCGGGCGGCAACGGCAGTTCGAAATTGAAGACCCAGCTGCGGTCGCTGGTCCACAGGCCGGCACCCCGGGTCGGGGAGCCCACGCAGGACACCGCCATCGGGTCGGGCAACCGCGGATCACCGAAGGCGGCGACGGCCTCGGAAAACGTGACCGCCAGTTGCCGCACCTGCGCCACCTCGCCTTGCGGGCTGACGCCGACGATCGTCGCGGCATCGGCAGCGAAGCCCGTCAACGACGCGAGCGCCAGCAGCGCAACTCCCCACCTCTGGATCCAAGCTCGCACCACTCGCACCTCGCCTAGAAGGCTTCGTCTACTGGTACCCCAATTGTTCCGTGAGAAGCTGGCGACGTTGCGCCTCGATCGTGCGCAGCCGCGAATCGATGACCGACGACTCGACAAAATCGACCGCCGTGGTGGAGCTGCGAGCCAGCCGCTGACCCGCTTTCAAGCGGTCGATCGCACCGGGCAGATCACCCGACGCATAGCGTGACTCGGCTTCGGCGCGCAATGACCGCAGCGCCCACCCGAGTTGCGCGGAGACGCGGCCCAGCATCGACCAGACCTCGGCATCGTCGGGGTAGCGTGCCACCCAGGTCTGCAACTGGTCCGCACTCGATCGCAGTGGTGGGCTGTCGTTCCTGGCCGGCCCCGAAACCAGCGCGATCTGAGCACTCAGCAGCATCACCGGACGCGAGGTGTTGGAGGCGTCAGGCGCCACCGGTCCGACGGTCCGCGTCAGCGGCTCCAGCGCCGCCTGGGCCTGCACCGGCTCACCTCGCTGCAGCAGCGATTCCACCTTCAACAGCGTGACCGCTCGTTCACCGCGCAGATCTCGTTGCGGCAACGCACCGGTTGCTGCCACATCGGCGATCGAGGCCACCGCCGCCGAGCCACCGCGGGCCACGTCCAGCGCCTTCTTCATCGAAGCATCTGCGCGTGCCCAGTCGCGCAGCAGGCTCGATGCCAGTGCGCTGGAATAGGCGTCTGCGAAGCGCTCGGCCAGCGTCGCGTTGACGGAAGCACGGCCTTCGGCATCGAGCCCCTGCCAGCGGCGCAAGGAATCCACGCGGGTGTCCATCAGCACGCGAGCGCGGGCCAGCGCCGCAGTGTGTTCGAGTGCCGTCGATGGCGAGCTGACCAGCGGAGGGGTCGACGTGAGGCCGGCCGTGCCGAGACGGGCACGAGCCTCACCGATGCGTTCGGTGGTCAGCGGGTGGCTGCGCAGGTACGGATAGCCGCCGTTGTCATTGAGGCGAGAGGACTGCTGCAGCCTCTCGAACATCGACGCCATGCCCGCCGGCTCGAAGCCGGCACTGGCCATCATCTGCGAGCCGATGCGATCGGCCTCCCGCTCCATGTCGCGAGAGAAATTCAACTGCCCCTGGATGCCCGCAGCCTGACCCCCGACGATCATCGCGTTGGCGGCATCGCCTCCCCCCGATCGGGTGGCCGCCAGCACGCCGATGATCATGGCCGCGGCGCTGATCAGCGACTGGCGCTTGCTGTTCGCAAAGCCGCGCGCGATGTGGCGCTGGTTGATGTGGGTCATCTCGTGAGCCATCACCGAGGCCAGCTCGTCGCGGGTCTGTGTGATCGCCATCAGCCCCAGGTGAATGCCCATGTAGCCGCCGGGCAGCGCGAACGCATTGACGCTGCGGTCGCGCACAAGAAAAGGCTGGTAGGCGAAGCGCTGGTTCAGTTCCTCGCCGAGGTCACCCCGAAGTCGGGCGGCGGCCAGCAGCGGCTGCCACAGCGACTGCAGGTACTCCAGCAGGATCGGATCGTCGAGGTAGTCGGGGTCACGCCGTATGTCCCGCATGATCGCGTCGCCCAGATGCCTCTCGGTGCCGATGTTGAAGTCCTCGGAGGCGGTGTCACCCAGCGACGGCAGGTTCACCTGCGACTGCGCCGCAGGCGACATCACGCTGCCGAGCAGCGTCATGCAGAGCAGTCCCGCCATCACCCGCTGGCGCAATGGACGCGAAGCACCCTCCCGACCACCGGATGCCGGGCGCTCGGCCGCATGAGGATCGCGGGTGGGGGAAGGGTTTTGAGTCAAGGGGGCTTTCGCAGCAAGGGCGATGGTGAGACCGCTGGCACGCCGCCGAGTTCAGGTGGTTCGACCGCAAGGCAGCTGTCTGACGGCTTCAGCATACGGGCTGACTATGATGCCAGCCTGACTTTGCTGCATTGTTTCGCGCCATGACTGCACCCGCCGACGTTCCTTCACCCGTGCCTGCGTCGGCGTCACCGCTGACGCACTTCGACGCGACCGGGCAGGCGCACATGGTCGATGTGTCGGCCAAGGCCGAAACCCACCGCATTGCACGCGCCAGCGGCGAGATCCACATGCTGCCGACCACGCTGGCGCTGATCGAGAGCGGGCAGGCCAGGAAAGGCGACGTGCTGGGCGTCGCCCGCATTGCCGCCATCCAGGCCGCCAAGCGCACCGCCGAACTGATCCCGCTTTGCCATCCGCTGCCGATCACCCGCGTGGCGGTGGATTTCGAGATCGATCGCGCCGGCAGCCGGGTCACCTGCACCGCGCAGGTCGAAACCCTGGGGCGAACCGGTGTCGAGATGGAAGCGCTGACCGCCGTCCAGATCGGCCTGCTGACCATCTACGACATGTGCAAGGCCGCCGATCGCGGCATGGTGATGGGGCAGATCCGCGTGCTGGAGAAGCAGGGCGGGAAGTCGGGGGACTGGCTGGCGCCAGCCTGAACGCTCATGCTGACCAAACCCCAACCAACGCCCAGCCCCGACATCCCGTGAGCGCAGACAAGCCCATCTACGTCACCCAGCCCTTCCTTCCGCCGCTGGACGATTTCATTCCGTACCTGCGCGAGATCTGGGACGCGAAGGTGCTGACCAACGGCGGGCCGTTCCACCAGCGGCTGGAAGCGGCGCTCGTCGAGCACCTGGGTGTCAGGCATCTGTCGCTGTTCACCAACGGCACGGTCGGCCTGCTGACGGCCTTGCAGACGCTGGAGGTGACCGGCGAGGTGATCACCACGCCGTACTCGTTCGCTGCGACCGCCCATTCGGTGATGTGGAACAACCTGACCCCGGTGTTCGCCGACATCGATCCGGTCACCTGCAATCTCGACCCGGAGTGCATCGAACAGGCCATCACGCCGCGAACCACCGCGATCATGCCGGTCCACTGCTACGGCACGCCGTGCGACGTGGACCGCATCAAGCAGATTGCGGACGCCCACGGGCTGAAGGTGATCTACGACGCCGCGCACGCGTTCGGCGTGCGGTACCGCGGCGAAAGCCTGCTCAACCACGGCGACCTGTCGGTGCTGAGCTTTCACGCCACCAAGGTCTACACGACCCTCGAAGGCGGCGCGATCGTCTGCCCCGACGCCACGACCAAGAAGCGCATCGACCACCTGAAGAATTTCGGTTTCGCCAACGAGGTGACCGTTCTGGCGGCCGGCATCAACGGCAAGATGAACGAAGTACAGGCGGCGCTCGGCCTGTTGCAGCTGGCGCATGTCGATCAACTGATCGCACGTCGGGCGCAGATCGCGCGGCTCTACGACGAAGGGCTGGGCTCGATCGAGGGCATCCGCGTGGGACGCACGCTTCCGGACGTGCAGCCGAACCACTCGTATTACCCGATCTTCATCGGCGACCGTTTCCCGATCAGCCGCGATGAGGTCTACACCCGCCTGCGCGAACACGGTGTCTATGCACGTCGCTACTTCTACCCCTTGCTGAGCGACATGCCGATGTACCGCGACATGCCCTCGGCGGAACCCGCGAACCTGCCGCACGCGGCAAGAACCGCACGCGAGGTGTTGTGCCTGCCGATCTATCCCGCCCTGCAGGACGACGACGTGATGCGGGTGATCCAGCTGATCCGGTCCTGTCGGGCAGGTTGAACCGACGCGCCAGGGGTGTTTGGGCCCAAGGTGATGCAACTCATGGCTGGAACCGGTGATCCAGTTCGTCGAGCGGCTCGCGGGAGATGCTGAAGCTCGACGTGTCGGGATAGGCGCGGTCGATGAAGCCAGGCTCGGCAAGGTCGTTGAACCGGATGCTGACCGCCACTCGCAAGGCGTCGCCTTCGGGGCTGGAGCGATGAACGGTGAATGCCGAAAACGCAACCAGGTCACCGCGACGCAAAGCCAGGCGCACCGGCTGCATCGTCAGCGCAGAGTCATGCACTCTGGACCCGCAGCGAGATACGTCGTAAGGCAACACACCGCCAAGGTGACTTCCCGGGTACATATCCAAGCTGCTGTGCTCTTCACCCACATCGTGCAAGGGAAACCAGACCACCAGGCCATTGTGCGAACCCTGCATGACCGGCCACTCCTGGTGAGGCGGACGAATGTTGTACCCACCCTCGAAGTGCAGGTCGGCGGCGATGACGATGGGGTACGGCTTCAGGGCCACGACGGGATGCTGCAGTCCGAGGTCCCTGAGCACGCCCTGCAACGCCGGTTCAGCCGCGGCGGACAAGACCGCGACATCCAGTTGCGAGACCTTCAGCGCACTGAGATATCGGTCGGGTGCCTGTTCCTTCAAATCGCGCATGAGCGCTTGGCGCACGGCCAGGGGATCCTCGATCGTGAACCGACGCCCCAGCACGTGCGCAGCCTGCAACGCGATGGGTTCAAAAATGGCATGTTCCAGGGCATCGAGGTACCGAGAGGACAGGACCTGGCGCGCGATGTGAAACCCGTCTCGGCGGTAAGTCATGTTGTCTGTCGCAGCATGCGTGATCATGGTGAATGTGACGGTTTCAGGTATCAGCGTGGCGAGCGAACGACGATCTGCCCGGGGACTCGATCATTCCCGTGGCGAAGAAGCGGCAAGCCGGCAAACTGCTCCAGTGCCCATCCCACTTCGTCGCCGCCCGGCAGCGCTCCGACGCGGGTCGCCCCGGTAAATCGACCGTTGTACTCGCAGATCGCAAACCGGCCATCGACGCACCGCTGGCAATGCACATTCAGCGGACCGCGGCAACGCAGTGCAAAGGCAGCACGCGTGCGCCAGACCCGGCCATGGTGCCCGAGGCGCAAAAGATCCTCGCCAGCCCGAGCCGGTGCGTCACCGCCAGGCTGACCTTGACGCCGAATTCGTGCGGGCTGCGGGGCCTGAAATGCGCAGAGCTTGCTCTTGTCCTTCGGTCGCTCAGCTTGCCGCCGGCGCTGCCCAATCGAGCCGAGGTGCCGAAGAGGCTGGCGCCTTCGGCACGCGACATGCAAGAGTTGCTTTGCGCCGAGACTTGTCGGCTGAGCAATTTCGCGCCGAATTGGAGTTGCGCCTTGAACGCTCACCCCCATGATCCACCGAATGGTGGATCAGAAATGAAATCCAATCCACGCCGATTCATTGTTTTATTCTCGAAAACAAACAGGCAATGAGGCTTGAGCGGAAATGATCATCGATGTCAGATGCAGATTTACAGGCGGCAAATCAGCCGACTACTATAGAGAGCAACTCAGAAAGAATGGAAGACTTCACCTGATCGAGTCTTTAAAGGAAGGGACTGAGGATTCCTTCTTCAAGGAGATCGAAGCAGCAGGAATCACGACGGCAGTATCCGCATCTGGATTTAATCCAGGAGCCAGCCTAGGAAAATACAACTTTTCGGATCGCACGACAAGTAACGATGAACTTGCCGAAATTCAAAAACGACACCCGAAAAAATTCATTGCTTGCGGAGGTTTAGATGTGAGCAATAATTTTCACCATTGCCTCGATGAAGTACTGAGATGTCATTATGAATTGGGAATCCATGTTTTCAGCATAGAGCCTGGTAGAGCGCCTGGCTGCCTCCCTTCCGATGAGAGCCTTGATGAAATTTACAGGCTGCTTCAGGAATTGAATTGCACCGTCATAATTCAAACCTCAGGATTGAAAGGCGGGAAATATTTAAACTACGCCGATCCTCATCACATCGAAATCATTGCGGAAAAATTTCCCTCCCTGCGGATAATATGTGCCCACGGATGTTATCCCTACGTAAGAGAGGCAATTGTGATAGCCATGAGGAGAAACAATATCTGGTTGAGTCCCGAAGGTTATTTATGGCATTTGGGGCATGAAGATTGGCTGCGGGCAATCAACAAGGATTTCGAGGGTTTTTCAAACAAGTTTCTTTTCGGATCCGCTTATCCATTGACACCCATCAAAGCCTTTGTCGACAACTTCAAGGCGCTGTCGTTTTCCGAAGAGGTTCTACCGAAGCTCCTGTACAGAAATGCCCTCACCGCGCTCAATTGGAATGAAAACGAAGCATTTTCAAACGGCCGGCCTCAGCCATGAGCGAGGCGAGCGCAAGACCCGCCGACCCGCGACTCGGTCTTCTCCGTGGCGACGAAACGGCAAGTCGGCAAACTGCTCCAGTGCCAAGCCCACCTCGTCGTAGCCCAGCAGCGCCCGGGCGCTGGTCGCACCTGTGAATCGACCGTTGTATTCGTAGATCGCGAACCGGCCATCGGGGCACAGCTGACACTGCGCATTCAGCGGGCCACGCCAGCCCGCTTCGGAAAACGTCCGGGCCACACGCAAGGCCAGCGCTTCCAGTTGCGAGTCCACCCAGACCTCGACCTGGGCGCTCTTTCCCTGCTTCATCGAATGACAGGTCACCAGGTGATCGACGATGTCACCGGCCGGCCCGATGAAGATCTGCAGCGAACACTTGAGCTCCTCGAAACTGTTGAAGAGCGGGGCGCCCAGGCGCTCCAGTTCATCCAGGTAACTCACCAGGGCATCGCGCGAACCCAGGTACTCCTGCACCAGCATGGCGGGATTGCCCAGCACCGCTTCCAGCTGGTTTCGCTGGCGCAGGATGCGCACACCGAGCGACGCAAAGCCTGCGCGTGGCTTGGCGATCAGAGGCCAACCCACGTCATCGAGCAAGGCCTCCACGGCGATGGGATCGGCGGCCGGCGCCGAACGGGCAAACGGCAGGCCCCGGGCCACAGAAAACTGCGCGCTGCGCCACTTGTCAACGATGCAGGCAGCCGCAGTGGGACTGCCCACCAGTGCCTGCGCACCGAGGTCACGCAGTTCTCCAGCCCAATGGGCCAACCATTGCACATCATCGTCGCGGCACGGAATCACCAGTGCCGGCCGCTCTTCCTCGACCAATTGCATCAACAACGTCTTGAAAGACTGCGGATCTCCGGATGTCGGCGGCGCCAGGCAGACGCGATCCATCCGATCGAGACTCGGTGCCCAGGGCTGCGTGTTGGTCGCGACCAGGCGCAGCGCCGAGCACCGATCACCGAGGGCATCGACCACGTTCTCGCCCACCAGCGAACCCGCGCTCAACAACAAGATTGCGGGCTTCATGTCAGCTCGCGATGCGCGGGACAACTGGCTTGGGCCATGCGGTTCGATTCAGCTCCGCACCCCGGCGGCGGATTCCGGGAAATTCGGTCGCTTGCGCGAAGCCAGCAACGCTTGAGGGTCGGCACGAGATTCACCGGTCCAATGGATGCACACGATTTACTCGATCGCCAAGTCGGTGATGCCATGCAGCAACTCAGATCGTGGTGCTCGCCGCGTGGCTGATGCGGCGCGCCGGGTTGCCGATGTAGACGCCTTCGGTCTCGGTGTCGGCAAGCATCACCGCACCAGCCCCGATGAAGGTTCGGGGCGCAATCGTCAAGCCGTGCTTCAAGACGGCACCCAGGCCAACGAACGATTGCTCGGCGACGCTGACGTTGCCCCCGATGTGGGCTCCCGCGGACACGAACACATGGCTGGCAAGCGAGCAGTGGTGCGAGATGATCGCGCCGCTGCGAACGATCACGTTGTCGCCGATGCGCGCGAATGGCTGGACGATCGCCTGGTCGAAGACCATGCAGTTCTCGCCGACCTGCAGGTCAGGCCACACGCCGGCCCGACCCGAGACGTAGCTGACGAATCGGTAACCCTGCGACTTGGCCGTTTCGTATCGCGCGCGGCGCAGGCCGTTGATCTGCTGGTAGCCCATCGGGATCAGCAACTGGACGTCGTCGGGTGGGCAAGCCACCGACAGGTCTTCGAACGGCACCACGGGCAGGCCTTCATGGACGCTGCCGGACATGAAGGCCCTGTCGACCGTGAACGCCACGACCTCGTGCTCACTGTCGTGCGTCAGGCAGTACCAGGCCAGGCTCGAGAAGGTACTCGCACCGAAAACGACAACGCGGGTCGCGGACATGGTCTGGTGGTTTCCTTTCAAGGCAGCGGCAGCGTGATGTCCAGGTGCTCTGCGGGCAGCCCCTGACACCAGCGTCGCCACATCTGGCGCGCCGCAGCCTCCAGGCCACGAGCCACCAGGGTCGGTTGCCGCAAGGGCGCACTTCGCCATCGGTCACGCATGCCGGAGCGCAACTCAGCGAGAGCCCCCGGGTCGCTGACCATCTGCAAGGCTCGCGCGACGAAATCATCGGGATCCGTCGCGATCCATTCTGGAAGACCCATTTTCCCCATGCCGGAAGCAGCCTGGCAGTGGGCCCGCGAAGGGCCCATGATCGTCAGCACCGGCACACCCATCCAGAGCGCGTGGTTGGTCGTGGTGCCGCCTGTGTAGGGCCAGGTGTCCAGGATCATGTCGACCTCGTGGTGCAGCCGCAGATACTCGTTCAGCGGCACGGCAGGTCGCAGATCCAGCCGATCGGCCGCGATGCCATGGCTTTCGAATCGCTCGACCACGCTGCGACGCACCTGCTCGTCGGATGCATTGCCGATCAGCATCCGCGAGCCGGGAACGCCATGCATCACGCGCGCCCAGGTGGCGACCACCTTGTCACCGAGCTTGCTGATCCGGTTGAAACTGCCAAAGGTGACGTGTCCGCTTGCCAGCATCGGCAGTTCGCCGACTGGCGGCGCATCGAGGTTCTGGACGAACGCGCCCGACGTCGGGATGCGGGCGAATTTTTCGGTGTAGTAGCGCTCGAACAAACCATGCGGTGAATTGAATCGATCGCACAGCATGTAATCCATCGACAGCAAACCGGTGGTGTTCGGATAGCCCAGCCACGTCACCTGCACCGGCGCCGGCTTCCGGCAGAACGCCTGCAGCCGGTTGTAGGCTGTGTGGCCGGACAGATCGAACAGCACATCGATCCTGTCGCTTCGAATCTGCTCGGCCAGTTCGTCATCCGTCATCGCCTCCACTTGCCGCCAGGCATGGCAGTGCTCGCGAAGACGCGCCGTGACGAAGTCCTGCTCGCCGCATGAGTGATAGACGAGAATCTCGACCTGCTCGCGGTCGATCGCGGCCCACACCGGGTGGATGAAATAAGCCACCGCGTGACTGCGCAGGTCGCCTGAGACGAACCCCACGCGCAACTTTCGATCCGGGTCTCGGTTGTTGGCGTGCGCCACCGGGCGGACGCGATCAGGCGCTTCGAAATGGGCGCCGAACGCCCGGTGTGCATCGAACAGCTCATCCCAGCTGACGTCCTCGTCCTGTGTCAGGCAGAACAGGTGGCTGCTGCGGATCTGGGCGTCGTCGGGCCTGAGTCGAATGGCCTCGCGCAAACACGCGGCAGCCTGCGTCAATCGCCCCGACTCGCTGAGGATCGAGCCCAGCTGCGCCAGGCTGGAAGGCTCTTGAGGCGCGATCGCCAGGGCCCGTCGGCAACTGGCTTCGGCCGCGGCCCATTGCTTCTTTTCCGCCAGCACTCGCCCCAGCCCTTCGTGAGCCTGATGCAGCTGCGGCTGCAACTCGATCGCCTTCCCGAAGGCGACTTCGGCCTGGTCCCACAGGCGCGTCTCGATGCACATCAGGCCGAGATTGCAGTGGATTCCAGCCATCTGCGGCGCCCGCGCCAGCGCGTGCTCGAAGCAGGCGCGGGCCTCGGCATGGCGGCGCTGCGCCTGCAGGATGGCACCCAGGTTGGCCAGGTTCTGCGGGCTGTTTGGTGCGAGAGCCAGCGCATCCCGGAAGCACGCCTCGGCGCCGCGGAAGTCGCCCTGCGCATGCAACGTGATGCCCAGGTTGCCGAACGCCGATGCCATCTTCGGCTGCAGCGTCACCGCCCTGGTGAACAGCGCCTGTGCAGGCTGCAGCTCACCCTGCGACAGGCAGACCACACCGAGCTTGTTGTTGATCTCAGCGTCGTCGGGAGCGAGCTTCAGCGCAGACTCCAGACACTCTCGGGCCTCCCGCAGTCGGCCGGCGCCCTGGTGGATCGAGCCCAGCACCTTCCACGGAAGGAAGTGATTCGGCATCCTCCCGGTCAATGCGGTGGCGAGCGCCAACGCTTCGGCCTGCTGCCCCGCGGCATGAAGTCGGGCGAGGCGGTCCAGCTCGGGGTTCGACGATCTATCAGTGGCGGTCATGGTGGCGCAGTTCGTCAGGCCGGAGCGGGAACATGGATTCTGTCGCGACGCGCCGCCTCAGCGGAAATCGCGATCGTCCATCACGGTGGTCGGCGGCACGCACTGGAACGGTACCGGCGTCACGTCTTCGCTGCACGTCGCGAAGAACTCCCTCGACGCCGGGTTGTGGAATTCGCGCAGCCGCGCAGCGATGTGACGCGCTCGCTCGACATCACCGCTGTCGGCCAGCGCCTGCGCCCAGGCCATCATCAGCCGCGTGTCGAGCAGGAAATGCCTGGCGCCGTCCATCGCGCGCAGCACCTCTGCGGAAGACGCGTGGGTGGTGGCGGCCGCGTAGTCGGCGTGGTGCGAGAACAGCACGCTGCGCCGACCCGCGGCAATGCGTTCGGCGAGTGGCGGCGCGTCTTCACCGGGCTCGAAGATTGCCACCACCGGGATGTAGTCGATCACCGACAAGGCGCCGCACGCAGTCAGCGTCATCGAGGCGAACCAGAGTGACCTTGCGGGAGTGCGCGTTGCCGATGCGGGGTTCGTCGGTCGCACAGTCAGTGGCTCGGCGCCGAGGCACAGGCCCCAGGCAAAGGCGGCCGGCAGCAGGAAGTACGCGTACCACAGCGGGTATTCGAGCAGGCTGTGCCAAGCCACCAGCAACACCATGATGCAGGCAAACCGCGCCAGCGCAGGCGACGCACGGCCGAGTTCGGACCCAGTTGCGCCGCCGGCCTTCCAGGCGCGCCACAGCGGCCAGGTCAGCAACGCCGTCACGACCAGCGCCAGCGGCACCCCGAGCTCGACCACGAACTGCAGCATCAGGTTGTGGGTGTGGTCAAAGAACGCGACCGGCCGCCCGGGAAACGGGGTCAACGACCAGGCCAGGTTGAACTCGCCCCAGCCGACACCGAACCACGGCCGCTGCGCGATCAGGCCCAGCGTGTCGGCCCAGATACCGAAGCGCGAACTGGAGATGTCGGCCTCGCTGCGCAGCCGTGCGGCACCGCCGAAGACATGGCCGCTGGCGTCGGCCCAAGCCGTCAGGCCGAACCAGCACACCGCATAGATCACCGGGGAGAGACAGAGCAGCAGGCGCGTTCGGCGCGACAGGTTGCGATCGAGTGCGCCCCAGACGGCCAGCGCCAGCACGCCCAGCATGCCGGTGCGCGAGGCGCTCAGCACCAGGCCGAAGATGAGTGCCAGCAGCCCGGCGTACAAACCCGCGAGCCAGCCCGGCCGTGCCGACAGTCGCCCGGTCTCGACCGATTCGGCCAGCCACAGCAAGGCCACGACCGACCACAGCAGCAAGCTGCTCAGGTGATTGGGCTGTCGCAGGTTGCCGGCCGCGCGCCCCTCCAGCGCCGTGATCGCGATCCACTGCCCATCGGCCCAGTGCGGCACAAACACCTGCACCGCGCCCACGGCCACGCTGAGCAGGCCCGCGATCAGCAGCGCGATGCACAACGCCCGGAACGCTGCCACACCCTGGCCGGCAGACATCGCCGCCGCACCGACGCAAGCCACCAGCCCGGCCGCCGACAGCATCCCGATCGCCGACAGCGCCAGCGACGCCGGCAGGCCGGTCAGCGCCCACGACCCCGCGCAGGCCGCGATCAACAGCATCAGCGCAGCCAGCAGCGCCTTCAGGCCAGCGCCCCAGCGCAACGACACGCCCGCGGGGGCGGACGCCAGGCGCCACGCCGCCACGGCACAGAACACGCCCCATCCCGACACCGCTGCGGCCTGGTTGAGAAAGGTCGCCGACGGGGGCAGGTTGGCGGCCAGCAACGCCGCCGGCACGACCGCCAGACAGGCAGCGACGGTGAGCCCCACTGCGTTGGCAGGCGCAGCGTCGCTGCGCGACATCGGCGAAGGATCCGGGCCCTGCCGACCCGCGGAGCTCACGATGTCACCCAACGAACACACCGGTTCCTTGAAGACGGACGGGTAGGGTGATCGGTGTCTCGGCCATGTCGCTTCCTTGAGAAGACGACGATCGTAATGCGGCCCCGCAGCATGACGGGCGCACTCGCTGCGGTCAGCGTCCGATCAGAAGAATCCTTCCACCGGCAGATGACCAACGACTCGCGCACCGGGAGCCGCGACCAGCGAGACCCAGCTCGCTCGACGCGACATCAGCGGCAGGAAGCGCAGCGCCGCCGGCGGCTGACCGGCGGCCTGGGCGATGGCGGCCACGTCGGGCGCCAGCCGCGGGTACTGGGCCAGCAGCACCGAGACCGGGCGGGCGACCCGCCAGACCTGGTCGGCGTGTGCCGCGTACTCGCGCCATTGCTTGGGTTGCATCGCCAGGTCGACGCCGGACAGCCCCAGTTCGATCGACTTCATCTGGTCGTCTGGGTTGTCGGGCTTGACCGCCGCGATCAGCTTCGGCCCGGTCCAAGACAGGCTCCCCAGACCCGTCGGCGCGTCGCCCAGCATGGCCGGATCGATGTCGGCCGCCGTGACCACGCGCAGGCGATCCACCTCGAAGGCCAGCAGCACCGGCCGAGCCAGCGCCATCGTGTACAGCCCGTAGCCGAACGCCGCCAGCTGGATGACCACGATCACCGCCAGATCACGGGTCAACTCCGCGAGTGCCTTGCCAGGGCTGGCCACCACCGCGGTCAACGCGGGCCCGAGGACGACGTCGACGCTGACGATCAGCAGAAAGAGGCCGGCGCCTCCGGCCAGCGTGTCGTAGGGCTGGGGATACCAGACCAGGAAAACCAGCGCCGCAGAAAGCGCTGCGACCAGGCCGCTGGCGAGAAGGTGGATACCGGCCGCCCTGAGGCGGGTGATCGGGGAACGAGCCTTCATGGGTGAAACGCTTGCTGTACGAAGTTCTTCCTGGTCAGCCCAGGGCCGGATGTTCGACCTGCCCTGTCATTCTGGCAAGGCCTGGTCGAGCCCGCGCAGGCCTTCCTGTTCAACGACGACCCGGTCGTGCAGATCCTTGCGGATCTTCCGGTACATCGCGTCTCCATGCACATAGCGGATCTTCTTGAACATCGAGATCGCGTCGGGCAAACGCCCGTTCAGGGCCCAGGCCCACGACATCTTGGCCATCACGCCGGAATACGGAAAGCGCTTCACAACCGCTTCCATCGACGCCAGCTCGGCGGCGGTCATGCCAGGCGTCGGTTTCGTCCGGATGAACATGAGAAACGAGGTCTGGCTCGACAGAAAGGGCGCGTCCGGCGCCGACCCGGCGGCTGCCATCGGGCCGATGCGGAGGTTCTCGAAGCGCACGCGCCGGGCATCTTCCTCGACTTGCGGGTAATCGCGCCACATGCCCGCGACCATCACGAACGCCAGCGCCACGGGCACCCACCTCAGGGCGGCCAGCTTGCGGGTTCCAGGTGTTCCGCAAGCATGCTCGACATGACCGATCCACAAGCCGACCGGGATGAGGAAGTAGGCGTAGTGATAAGGCAGTTCGAGCATGCTGTGGATACCGAACAGGGTAACGCTCAGCAGGCCGACGACCCCTTCGACGGACGCCACCCGCCACCACCGGCTTGCATACCAGAACAAGATCAGGCCGCTCAGAAACACGCCGAGCGGATAGCCGCACCACAGCGCCAGTTCGAGAAAAAGGTTGTGGGCCTGCTGCCACACCCCGTGCAGCGGCGGGTAGCGATCCGCCACCGCCAGTTGCGCGCTGGCGGTCTGCAACCACCCCACGCCTTTCCACGGCGATTGCGACAGCGCGTCTACGAACATCGCCCAACCCTGGAAGCGGCCCGCGTCCATGCTGCGCGCACTGAGCGAGGCCGTGGTGTCCAGCAGCAAGGCGTCCTGCAGCACCGGCCAGCCCCACGACATCAACCAGTGCGCCAGCGTGGCCGCGCACACCGCGAGCAGGCTGACGCGAAGCGCCACACCGCGCTGTCGGGCGATGAACAATCCCACGAGCACGGCCGGTCCGAACAGCATCGCCGTTCGCGACTGGGAGGTGGCCGCGCCCAGCAGCAGGAAACCCAGCAGCAAGCCAGCCACCCACGCACCGAGGCGCCGTTGCTCGTGGAGCAGCAGCAGGCCCATCGCACCCAGACCGAGCAGGGTGGCCAGGTTGTTGGGCTGGGCCAGATTCGCGCAGGCACGGCCTCCGGTGCACAAGCCCAGACTCAACAGCCCCAGGTTACCGACCCGCAGACCCTGGAAAAGAGCGATCGCCGCCGACAGCACGCTGCCCAGCACGATGGTGCCGGCCAGAAGAGCTGCCGATCCTTTGGCATCGCGCCGGGCCCAGGTGAAGCCTGTCAGGACGGCGATTGCAAGCCCGAGCACATAGACGCTGCCGACCACCGCATCGCCCGTGAAGGCCAGCTGTCCCGCGGTCCATTGAATCCATGGAATGGCAGCGACCGCGACCACCACCCAGAACGCCGCCGGGACACGGGCCGGAGTCGCCCCGCGCCTGAAGGTGCCGAGCAGCAGCAGCATCAGGCCCAGCGCCATGGCACTGTCGTTGTAGGCAGACAGCCACGGGAGGTAGTGATCGGGGATCAACCAGGCGGCCGCGATGGCGGCCGAACCGAACAGTTCGAACATCAGATCAGGACCGTCGATGCGTTTGCAGGATTGAAAAAGGGCAGCCTGCGCTGCCCTTTTCACATTGAGACATTGAAATCAGGTGCGGCACGAACCCGGGAGGTACTTTGGCAACATTGGCTTCGCGCCACCTGGGGCGCACGTCCATGCGTAAACCGACTTGCCCATGTCTTGTGCGGCCCTCATTGCAATGCCCGCATCGGTCATCGGCGTCATCACGATCGAAGAACCGTCGACTTGTGCAATGTTCTGCGCAGTGATGGTCACCACGCCGTCGGCGTCGGTCTGCACAGACTTGACGTACTTCGACTGACCGTTGGCTGCCGACACATCGGTTTCGCAACCCCAGGCGCCCGACAAATCCGACGCGCCGGAGGCGGCCGACTGATACACCTCGGTGATCGTGGTGCGGCAGGCCGAACCCGCCAGCACGACTTCAGAAACCTTGGCGCGGATCGTGTAGTCCTGATAAGCCGGCAGCGCGACCGCTGCCAGGATGCCGATGATCGCGACGACGATCATCAATTCGATGAGGGTGAAACCTTGCTGGATGCGACGTTGCATGATGAGCTCCTTGTTGGATCGGGGGGTGAAGACGAAGGAGTAGTTGCAGGCCGCATGCCACGGGTTTTGGCGTGAATACTGCCGATTCGACCGGCTGTGGCGACACAAAGGGTCACCCGTGGTGGCAGAAAGAAGGCGCGTCGGGCGCAGGGGTGACGAAAATTGTCAGGTCGGGCCGAACGCGCTTCGGCGGGCCTGCGCGCCGGAGCGCGTTACCGCTCAGCCCAGCGACATGACCGCGCCAACGGCCAGCGCCTGCACGCGATGCGGCAGCTCGAGCCGGCCGATCTCGGCCATCACCGAGAACATCTCGCCGGGCTTGATGTGGGTGATGCGCACATCGACGCCGCCGGCCAGTTGCGCCAGTTCGCGGCCGAGTGCGGTCGGGCACAGATGGCGGCTGACATGGGCGAGTTGCTGCTCGTCGTCGCTGAAGGCGGTTTCGATCACCAGGTGCGACACCGTCATCGTGCGCAGCCGCTGCCACAGCGCCGGGTTGGGACCGGTGTCGCCTGTGTAGACCCACCAGCCCGCGCCGGCGCCCGCCTGTCCGGCTTCGACGGCGAAGCCGACGGCCGGCACGGTGTGGGCGGCAGGCAGCACCTCGGCGCGTCGGCGGCGCGCGCCCACGGTGAGCACGTCACCGACCGCGAACGGCACCAGCCGCAGCGCCGGCTTGTCGACGCTGGGCAGTCGGGTGAAGTCGGGCCAGATGACGCCGTTGAAGATGTGGTCGCGCAGGGCGGCCAGGGTTTCAGGCAGCGCATGCACCTGGATCGGCCCGCGGCCCTGCGCGACGCGCGAGCGCATCACGCTGTCGGCCAGCAGTGCGATCGACAGCACGTGATCGAGATGCGAGTGGCTGACCAGCACGTGATCGATGCGAGCCAGCGCGTCGAGCGGCAGGTCGCCGACACCGGTGCCGGCGTCGATCAACACGTCGTCGTCGAGCAGGAAGGCGGTGGTCCTGCACCCTGCAGCGATCGCGCCGGAACAGCCGAGGACGCGCAGGGTCATGGTGTGGAGGAGAAGTCGGACACGGGGCAGCCTGGCGCGCAAGAAATGCGCGAGGAGGATGCTGACTCCGGTGCCCCGCTCCGACAAGGTGCGGAAGTCTCGTTTGCCGGGCGCTCAGGCCCCGACCAGACAGCCTGCAGGCGATGCCGTGAAAAGCGTCACGGCCAGCGCCCGCTGCGGGCGCTGGCAGAAATTCGATCAGCGATTGATGAACTGCATCTGGGTGCCGGCCAGCTCGATCACGTCGCCGTCCTTCAGCTGCGTGGTCTCGGTCACCAGGGGGTTGCCGTTGACCGTGGGCCGTGCCGAACCTTCGACGTGTGCAAACACGTATCCGGTGGGGCGCTTGGTGATCGATGCCACCTGCACGCCAGGCTTGCCGATGGTGGTGACGACCTTGGTCAGCGAAACCTCGCGGCCGGCTGCGGCCCCGTTGAGCACTTTGATCGACGCCGTGGTGCCGAGCGCGCCGAAGGTGGAGGCGGGCTGCAGGCCCGGCTGCACCGGAGCCGCCGAAGCATGCGAACCCGGTCGCATGATCTGCGTGGCCTCGTAGTCGGTGCCGTCGGCCACGAGGTACTTGATCTTGTACTTGCCGATCTCGACCGTGTCGTTGTGCACCAGCAGCTGCTTCTTGATGGCCTTGCCGTTGATGTAGGTGCCGTTGGTGCTGTTCAGGTCTTCGATGAACACGTCAGCGCCCAGCATCTGGAGCACGGCGTGCTCGCCGCTGACAGCAAGGTTGTCGATGACGATGTCGTTGTAGGGACGGCGGCCGAGCGTGGTCTTGTCCTTGGTGACTTGCACTTCCTTGATCACCACGCCATCGAGCGATACCACCAGTTTGCCCATGCTTGACCTCGTCTGTTGTTGTGTCTACGTGGTGGAAACCATCGCTCGAGCGGTTGAAACGAAAGCCGGCGCCGCGATCACCGCTTGAACGGCCACCAGGACCGGGCGGTACCGGTCGGGCCCTGAACACGCACCAAAATGACAGCAATGTTATCTTTTCCGCCAGCCTCGTTGGCCGCTGCGATCAGGGCGCGAGCGCCTGTTTCGATGCTTTCGCACGCTTGCAGCAGCGTACCGATGCGCTCGTCGTCGAGCATGTCGGACAAGCCGTCGGAGCACAGCAGCACGAGGTCACCGGGCAGCAGGTCGTGCAGGTGCGACTCCAGCATCACCGTGTCCTCGACGCCCACCGCACGCGTGACCAGGTTCTTGTTAGACGAGAACGCAGCCTGTTCTTCAGTGATGAGACCGGCGTCGATCTGCTCCTGTAGCAGCGAGTGGTCGTGCGTGATGCGCGTGAACTCGCCGGCACGCAGGCGGTAGCCGCGGGAATCGCCGACATGGCCCAGCAGCAGCCGGCCTTCACGGAATACGCCAACCACCAGCGTCGTGCCCATGCCTGCGTACTGCGGATTCGAGTTGGCGGCATTGAAGATCGCGCGGTTGGCGTTGTCGACACAGATGTCCATCGCGCGCCGGACATCGGCATCGGTTGCGTTGGACGAGGCCTCGGTCAGCCAGCGGCCGAGTTCGGTGAGGATGAACGAGGTGGCCATATTGCTGGCCACTTCACCGGCGTTGTAGCCGCCCATCCCGTCGGCCAGCACGACCAGCGCTGAGCCGGTATCGACCGCGACCGAGTCCTCGTTGTTGTTGCGCGCGCGACCGGTGTCGGTGGCACTGAAAAACTCGAACGGCATAAGTTTCGGACCGGCACGAACAAGGAACGGCGATGCGTCAGAGCGAACGCCTAGGTCCGCCAGCGACGCGCGCAAGGGCAATCACAAGCCGGAATTGTGCCCCGGATCAGTGCGAAGGATTCTCACGGTGGCAGCGAAAGCATCCGAATCGGGGGATTCCGACTGCACCACTGCCGCGGCGGACGCACCACCCGGGGTCAACGCGCTCTCGGGCCACAGGGCCGCCACCTCGCGCAACGCCGTCGCCAGCTGGCGTCCATCGGCATGGCGTGCTTCGGGTTGCTTGGACAGCGCACGAGCCACCAGCAGCGCCAACGCTTCGGGAATCTCGGGGCGCAGAGCGCGCAGATCGGGCGCTGGCTCATTCGCGATGGCATACATCAGCTTGGCCATCGATTCGGCGCGATGCGGCAGCTGCCCGGTCAGCAACTGGAACAGCATCACGCCCAGAGAGTAGAGGTCGGCGCGCCCGTCGACACGGCGCCCGGACATCTGCTCGGGTGACATGAAGGACGGCGTGCCGAGCACCATGCCGGTCCGCGTGCGACTGGAGTCGGTGATGCGGGCAATTCCAAAATCGGTGACCTTCACGACGCCGCTCGCCAGATCGACCATGACGTTGGCAGGCTTGACGTCGCGGTGCACCACGCCCTGGGTGTGCGCATGGGCCAGCGCATTGGCCACGCGCTCGCCGATATGAACAACCAGCGGCAATGGCAGCAGCTGAGACGACTGCGTGTGGCGCTGCAGGTCGTGCCCGCGCAGGAACTCCATCGCGATGTAAGCCAGCTCGTGGTCTTCACCCGCGTCGAAGATGGTCACGATGTCAGGGTGCTGCAGGCGGCCGGCGGTTTCGGCCTCGCGGAAGAAGCGCTGACGCGCCTCGACGAGTTCGGCGCCTTCGAACTCCGAGGCCAGTGCCATCGTCTTGATCGCGACCAGACGACCGATCTGCGGATCGCGTCCCAGGTACACCGCACCCATCGCGCCACGACCGAGCTGGCGCTCGATGTGATATCGGCCGAGGGTGGCGTGGTCGGAGGCATTCGCCGCAGCGGGTGCCGAGACCGGCGGACCGGGCGGCGTGGGCGTTGCCGGCTGGGCGACGGTCATCGGAAGCGCCGGGACCGTCCGGCGCCCTGCGGCACGACCCAACGACCAGCCCGCGTGTCCGGTCAGCAGGGCGGCGGCAGCGGCCAACAACACGGCGATCCATGCGCCGGCACCCGGCACCAGCAGACCGCTGAAGACTGCCGCAGCGACCAGCATGACGGAAAGCGACCCGGTCAGCGACCAAGCCACGGCCGACGACAACCGGGGCAAGGCGAGTAACAGGTAGGCGCCCAGCGCCAGGGCCAGCAGCCCTCCGCAAAGCAAGGCAGCACCTGAACCGGCTGGAAATGACATCAGTCAGCGCCCTGGCGACGCGTCTGCAGCGCCTTGCCGATGGCCAGCACCAGCAGCGCTCCGGCGACCCCGGCGACGTACTTGACTGCATCGGTCAGCGGCAGCTTGGGCAACTGCGGCAACACCTCGGGGCTGATCAGGGCGGGATCGCTGACCGCCATCGTGCCGGCGATCCAGCCCAGCAGCATCGCACCGAAGGTGATGATCGCGGGGTAGCGATCCATCAGCTTGATCACCAGCTGGCTCCCCCAGACGATGATCGGAATGCTGACCAGCAGACCGAAGATGACCAGCGGCATCGTGTGATCGCCGCCGGCGGTCTCGGCCGCACCGGCAATGGCGATGACGTTATCGACGCTCATCACCAGGTCAGCCACGATGACCGTCTTGACGGCGCCCCACAGCCGGTCGCTGCCCTCGATGTGGGTGTGGCCGTCCTCGTCCTCTGGGAGCAGCAGCTTCACGCCGATCCACAGCAGCAGGATCGCGCCGATGACCTTCAGGAACGGGATCGACAGCAGCTGTAGCGCGAAGAAGATCAGGATCACGCGCAGCACGATGGCGCCGGCGGTACCCCACAGGATGCCCCTGGTTCGCTGGGCCGGTGGCAGCTTGCGGCATGCCAGGGCGATCACCACCGCGTTGTCGCCGCCGAGCAGGATGTCGATCATGATGATCTGGCCGACCGCGATCCAGAACTCGGGAGTCATCAGGGCTTGCATGCGTTCTCTGGGTGTGCGTCCGTGGAACGAGGCGGCAGTGTAGGGGCCGAGCTTGCCTGACCTGTCGGTCGCCTGACTGGCTGCAGGAGCAGCTCCGTCACGCCGCGGTACAGCGGGTTGCCCGTCCAGGTAGCCGAGTTCGACTGCACGAGCGCGAGGTCCGGCCAGCGCTCGATCGCCTGCGAGAAGACCGTCTGCGCCTCCAGAAGAGTCAATGCAGCGCCGATGCACGCGTGCGGCCCCTGGCCGAACGCCAGTGGTGCGCCGGGGCGTCGGGTAATGTCCAGGGCGTCCGGCAGTTCGTGGCGGGCAGGGTCGCGGTTGGCGGCGCCGATCAGCGCCACCACGAGGTCGCCCCGGCGAAGGCTTTGCCCGTGCAACTCGAGATCGGTGACGACCCGACGACCGGTGTACTGGACCGGGCAGTCGTAGCGCAGCAATTCGCGAACTGCACCGGGCAGCAGGGCCGGGTCGCAGCGCAGCCTCTGCCAGGCGTCCGGGTGCGAGAGCAGCAGGCGCAGCCCGTTCGCCAGCAGGTGGCGCGTGGTTTCGTGGCCGGCGAACAGCAGCATCACGCACTGCGCCATCAATTCGGCGCTGCCGTGGATCGCGCCAGAGCGCTCGGCCAGCAGCAGGCGATCGATGACGTCGTCGCGCGCGTCGGCACCGCGATCAAGCGCGGCCCGACGACGCGCGAGCAACGCCTCGAAATAGCGTGCCATCGCGAGCAGCGCCGTCTGCGCACCCAGTGCCTGCAGGCGGGTCGGCTCGGGCGCACCGATGAAGACCGCCAACTCGTCTGACCACGCGACAAAGTCGCAAGGCTCTTCGTCGATGCCCATCAGCATGCCGATCACCTGGGCAGGCAGTGGACGCGCGAGGGCGGGCACGAAGTCGAACGCACAGGACGGATCCACCGCATCGAGACGTTCGGAGACTGCGCGCTCGATGCGCGGCGTGAGCCGCTGCAGATCGGACGGCCGGAAGCCGGCGGCGAGCACCTGTCGCACGCGGGTGTGGTCAGGCGCATCGAGAAAGATCATCGCCCGGGCGAACAGGCGCTGGAAACCGCGCAACTCGGTACGCGACTCCTCGGTGCGCATGACCCAGCCACCGGTTCGCTGCGCCGAGAAGCGCGTGTCGCGCAACGCCATCTCGACATCGGCACAGCGCGACATCAGCCATGCGCCGCCGAAGAATTCGTCGCTCCAGGCCAGCGGAGCGATCTCGCGCAGAACGCGGTAGGTCGGGTACGGATCGCGCAGGAAATCGGCTTCGAGCAGGGCGTGCCCGAGCAGCGCCCGGGCGTTCGGAGCGCCGGGCGGCGGCGCATGGATCGCCGAAGCCCGGCGCGTCTCCGCCATCAGAGCAGCTTCTTGAGCAGCTTGGCCATTTCGGACGGGTTGCGCGTCACGGTGAAGCCGCTGGCTTCCATCACCTCCAGCTTGGCGTCGGCGGTGTCGGCGCCGCCCGAGATCAGTGCACCGGCGTGGCCCATGCGCTTGCCAGCCGGCGCGGTGACACCGGCGATGAAGCCGACGATCGGCTTCTTCATGTTCGCCTTGCACCAGACAGCGGCTTCGGCCTCGTCGGGACCACCGATCTCGCCAATCATGATGACGGCATCGGTGTCGGGGTCGTCGTTGAACAGCCGCATGATGTCGATGTGCTTCAGGCCGTTGATCGGGTCGCCGCCGATGCCGACTGCGCTGGACTGGCCGAGGCCGATCTCGGTGAGCTGCGCAACGGCTTCATACGTCAGCGTGCCGGACCGGCTGACCACGCCGATGCGGCCCTTGCGGTGGATGTGGCCCGGCATGATGCCGATCTTGATCTCGTCCGGCGTGATCAGACCCGGGCAGTTGGGGCCGAGCAGCAGCGTCTTCTTGCCGCCCTTGGCTTCCTTCTGGATCATCTTGTTGCGCACTTCGAGCATGTCGCGCACGGGAATGCCTTCGGTGATGCAGATGGCGAGGTCAAGGTCGGCCTCCACGGCCTCCCAGATGGCCGCGGCAGCGCCCGCCGGTGGCACGTAGATGACGCTGACGGTGGCGCCGGTGGTCTTGGCGGCCTCCCTGACGCTGGCGTAGATCGGGATGCCTTCGAAGTCTTCGCCAGCCTTCTTCGGGTTGACGCCGGCGACGAAGCAGTTCTTGCCGTTCGCGTAATCACGGCACATGCGGGTGTGGAACTGGCCCGTCTTGCCGGTGATGCCTTGCGTGATGACCTTGGTGTCTTTGTTGATCAGGATGCTCATGTGTGTGTCCTTGGTCTCGGGGCGCTTACTTCTTCAGCGCGGCCATCACGGCTTGCGCGGCGTCGGCCATCGACTCGGCAGTGATGATCGGCAGGCCCGAATCCTTCAGCATCTTCTTGCCGATGTCCTCGTTGGTGCCCTTCATCCGCACCACCAGCGGCACGTTCAGGTTGACGGCCTTGCACGCGGCGATCACGCCTTCGGCGATGGTGTCGCAGCGCATGATCCCGCCGAAGATGTTGACCAGGATGGCCTTCACCTTCGGGTTTCCCAGCATGATCTTGAAGGCTTCGGTGACCTTCTCGGCGGTAGCGCCACCGCCGACGTCGAGGAAGTTGGCCGGCTCGGCACCGAACAGCTTGATGGTGTCCATCGTCGCCATCGCGAGTCCGGCGCCGTTGACCAGGCAGCCAATGTTGCCGTCGAGCTGGATGTAGGCCAGGTCGAACTTGCTGGCCTCGATCTCGGCCGGGTCTTCCTCGTCGAGATCGCGGTAGGCGACGATCTCCGGATGGCGGAACAGCGCGTTGCTGTCGAAGTTGAATTTCGCGTCGAGCGCCTTGATGTTGCCCGAGCCTTCGAGGATCAGGGGGTTGATCTCGGCGAGGCTCGAATCGGTCTCCATGTAGCAGGTGTAGAGCTTCTTGAAGACATCGACCGCCTGCGTCTGGCTGGCTGCGGGAATGCCGATGCCGGTGGCCAGTTGCAACCCTTGCGCATCGGTCAAGCCGATCAGCGGGTCGACAAACACCTTGATGATCTTCTCGGGCGTGTCGTGCGCGACCTGCTCGATGTCCATGCCCCCTTCGCTAGACGCCATCAGCACGACCTTCTGCGTGCCGCGGTCGGTGACCGCCGCGACGTAGTACTCGTGCTTGATGTCGGCGCCTTCCTCGATCAGCAGTCGGCGCACCTTCTGGCCTTCGGGGCCGGTCTGGTGGGTCTTCAACTGCATGCCGAGGATCTCGCCGGCCAACTTCTTGACGTCATCGAGCGAGCGTGCCAGCTTGACGCCACCGCCCTTGCCACGACCGCCCGCATGGATCTGCGCCTTGACGACCCAGACCGGCCCGCCCAGCTTCTGCGCCGCCTCCAGGGCCTCGTGGACGCTGAATGCCGGGTAGCCCTTGGGAACCGGGATGCCATAACGGCTCAGCAGCTCTTTGCCTTGGTATTCATGGATTTTCATGCGGAGGCTTTCTTGCAGAAGATGAAGTCGAGGAGCCCGAAATGAGAAGAATGGCCGTGGAAGCTGCGATCCCGGTCGAGCAAACGATCAGTCCAGCGGCGCCGAACAGAGGGGGAAACGTCGGTCGCACACAGGTCTGATGTCCTTGCGTTTGCTTGGACAGTCGGCAGATGAGGCATCACACACGCCCAGCCCCTGGCATTTCGCGCGGGCAATGTAACATGCTGCGCTGCACCAACCCGACGTTCGGATGGCGGGCGGTTGAGGGTGGGCCGGATGCGACGAGCAGGCTCTCGGCTCAATCCGCTTCGTCATTGAAAGGCGCTTCCTGGAGGTGCCGTGCGTCGAGATCCTCGTGTGTGGCGTCGAGATCCATGTCCCGCTGGCCGGATGTGCGCAGCACCTGTCGTACGACATCGGAAGAAAAGCCGCGCGCCGTGAGAAAGCGTGCCTGCCTGGCCCGTTCGGTCAGGGTTGCCGGCGGTCCGCCGAACTTGCGTTGCCGCACCTCGACAGCACGAGCCTGCTCGCTGTTGCGGAGATCGCCAGCCAGATCTGGCGTCAGCCCAACGCCGTGCTGCGACAACTCCCTGCGTATCCGCAGATTGCCGTAGCGTGCCGATCGAGCGTGGACACGGCTTTCGACGAAGCGCTCGTCGCTGAGGTAACGGTGTGCGAGCAGCCAATCGAGCAGCGTGTCCACCTCGATCTCGGGATCAAGTGAGTCGCGGGACCCGGCGCTGCCAGCAGACTCGCTTTCGGGAGGGTCGCCGTCGGCCTCTCGACGAGCGTCGCGCAACCGCCGCAGCAACTTGCGGCGCAGTTCGAGGCGACTGTGTTCGCGCTGGGCGAGCAGTTGCAGCGCACGCCCCTTGAGCGACAGCGGCGTCTTCATCGCGGAGGGCGAACCGACGCCTCAGGCTCACTCCTTGGCAGCGCGCTCTTTGGCAACCTTGGGCGCTTCGGCGCCGTCCAACGGAGGCAAGGCGGGGATGCCGACAGCTGCGCGGACCAGGTTCTCGATTTCGAATGCCAACGCCGGGTTCTCGCGCAGGAACTCGCGGGCGTTGTCCTTGCCCTGTCCGATCTTCTCGCCCTTGTACGCATACCAGGCACCGCTCTTCTCGAGCACCTTGGCCTCGACGCCCATGTCGATGATCTCGCCCTCGCGGCTGATGCCCTCGCCATAGAGGATGTCGAACTCGGCCGTCTTGAACGGCGGTGACACCTTGTTCTTGACAACCTTGACCTTGGTTTCGTTGCCGATGACCTCTTCGCCCTTCTTGATGCTGCCGATGCGACGGATGTCGAGCCGCACCGACGCGTAGAACTTCAGCGCGTTGCCACCGGTGGTGGTCTCGGGAGAGCCGAACATGACACCGATCTTCATGCGGATCTGATTGATGAAGATGACCATGGTGTTGGTCTTCTTGATCGTGCCGGTGAGCTTGCGCAGAGCCTGGCTCATCAGCCGCGCCTGCAGCCCGGGCAGCGAATCGCCCATCTCGCCTTCGATCTCGGCCTTCGGCGTCAGTGCCGCCACCGAATCGATGACCACCAGATCGACTGAGGCCGAGCGCACCAGCGCATCGACGATTTCCAGCGCCTGTTCACCGGTGTCGGGCTGGCTGATCAGCAATTCCTGCAGATTCACGCCGAGCTTTTGCGCGTAGGCGGTGTCGAGCGCGTGCTCGGCGTCGATGAAGGCGCAGGTGCCGCCGACCTTCTGCATCTCGGCGATGACCTGGAGGGTCAGCGTCGTCTTGCCGCTCGATTCGGGACCGTAGATCTCGACGACGCGACCGCGCGGCAGACCACCGACGCCGAGCGCGATATCGAGGCCCAGCGATCCGGTGGACACCACTTCGATGTCGTCGATCACTTCGCCCTCGCCCAGACGCATGATCGTGCCCTTGCCGAACTGCTTTTCAATCTGCGCCAGCGCGGCCTGCAGGGCCTTGGCTTTCTCGGTATTCAGGGCTTTGACGGGTGCGTCCATGGGGTTCTCCGGGATGTGGCTTCGATTATCGCAAAAGCTGGATGTTTGTACAGTATTTTATCTGCCAATTTCTGCAGCGTCGATCAACCGGGGTGGTGCCCCCGTTCGGACGACGTCTACGGGTATACAGCCACCCTTGAAACCGTCTTCACCCCGGGTCTGAACCCTAAACTTCCTGAACGCGCAACGCGGCGCGATGACGGATCTGCCAGGGGAGACACACGGATGCGGGTTCTGATCGCCGAAGACGACCAGGTGCTGGCGGATGGCCTGTTGCGCTCGCTGCGCAATGCAGGCTATGCCGTCGATCAGGTGAGCAGCGGCAGCGAGGCGGATGCGGCGCTGACCTCGCACGAATTCGACATGGTGATCCTCGACCTGGGGCTGCCCAAGGTGCACGGGCTGGAGGTGCTGCGCAAGCTGCGGGCGCGCGGCTCGAGCGTGCCGGTGCTGATCCTGACCGCTGCCGACAGCGTCGACCAGCGCGTCAAGGGCCTCGACCTCGGCGCCGACGAGTACATGGCCAAGCCGTTCTCGCTGCAGGAACTCGAAGCGCGCGTGCGTGCGCTGACGCGTCGCGGGCTGGGCACCGCATCGAGCGTCATCAAGCACGGGCCGCTGACCTTCGACGCCACTGGCCGCGTGGCCTACATCAACGACCAGATGATCGAGCTCTCGGCACGCGAGATCAGCCTGCTCGAGGTGCTGCTGCAGCGTGCCGGCCGGCTGGTCAGCAAGGACCAGCTCGTCGAGCGGCTGTGCGAGTGGGGCGAAGAGGTCAGCAACAACGCGATCGAGGTCTACATCCATCGCCTGCGCAAGAAGATCGAGCAAGGCCCGGTTCGCATCGCTACCGTGCGAGGCCTGGGTTACTGTCTGGAGAAAATCGCGGCCTGAGCAGCTTTGACTCTCCATGGCCAGCCCGCACGAACAACGCTCCCTCTTCGGCGAGATCCTCGACTGGATGCTCGCACCGCTGCTGGTGCTGTGGCCGATGAGCGTCGTGCTCACCTGGCTGGTTGCGCAAGGCATCGCCAACCAGCCCTACGACAGGGAACTCGCCAACATGGCGCGGGTGCTGTCAAAGCAGGTGGTCGTCCAGTCCGAGCAGGGATACGCGACGGCAAGCTTCGCCCTGCCGGCAGGCGCCTCGGAGATCCTGCGCGCCGACGAGGCTGACGACGTCTACTACCAGGTGCTGGGACTGCGCGGCGAGTACCTGAGCGGCGACAGCACACTGGCGGTGCCGGCTGAAGAAGACCGCGTGCCACCCGGCGAACTCCGCTATCGCGACGACACGATTCACGACGAGAACGTCCGGGTGGCCTACATGTGGGTTGACGTGCCGGGCCGCCCCGCCGAGGCGGCACCGCTGGTGCAGGTGGCCGAGACGCTCGGCAAGCGCTCGCGGCTGGCCACCGAGATCATCAAGGGCGTGATCCTTCCGCAGTTCGTGATCCTGCCGCTGGCGGTGCTGCTGGTGTGGCTGGCGCTCGCACGCGGCATCGCACCGCTGAACGAATTGCAGCAACGTATCCGCAAGCGCGACAGCAGCGACCTGAGCCCGATCGACGAGCGCGATGCGCCCGAGGAGGTGTCGCCCCTGGTGCGCGCGATCAACGACCTGCTCGCGCGGCTCGACCGCTCGATCGGTTCGCAGAAGCATTTCCTGACCGATGCCGCTCATCAGCTGAAGACACCGCTGGCCGGCTTGCGCATGCAGGCCGAGCTGGCACAGCGCGATATCGACGCCGGCAAGAACGACCCGGCGGACATCAAGCGCTCGCTGCAGCAGATCGCGCTGTCGAGCCAGCGCGCCGCACACACAGTCAACCAGTTGCTGTCGATGGCACGCGCCGACGACAAGGAACAGGCTCTGCGCCTCGGCCCGGTCGACCTCGCGGAGCTGGCCGTCGAAACGGTGCGCGACTTCGTTCCGCACGCACTCGAGAAGCGCATCGACCTCGGCTATGAAGGTCCGGGGCGTGACGTCGGGGGGGGTCTCGAGACGCCGGCGACCGGCGGCCTGAAGGTGCTGGGACACCGCGTGCTGCTGGGCGAGCTGATACGCAACCTGGTCGACAACGCGCTGCACTACACGCCGTCGGGCGGCACGGTCACGGTACGCGTGATCGACGACCCGTTTGGCCAGGTGGTCGTGCTGCAGGTCGAGGATTCGGGACCGGGCATTCCGGCGGCCGAGCGCGAGCAGGTGTTTCGCCCGTTCTACCGCGTGCTCGGCACGCAGGTCGACGGCTCCGGCCTCGGGCTGGCGATCGTTCGCCAGATCGCCACCCAGCACGCAGCCGAGCTGCTGCTCGAGGACGCCAACCTGCGACACCGCGCGGGACTGAACGATCAGGCCGGAGCGCCGTTCGGGCCGGGTGCTCGCTTCACGCTGCGTTTCACGGCCGTCCGCGAGCAACGGGTGGAGGCGGACAACGCGGTCCTACACTGAGGCCGATGCCGACTTGACACGCTTCGGAGTTGCCAGATGAATGCTCGCGATCCCGCTTTGCCAATGTCCGAACCCGTGGCCCCGGATCAGACTTCGGCGATCGCCGCTTTCTGCGATCGCGCCTGGGACGAGACCATCGTTCCGGCCCTCGTCGACTACATCGCCATTCCCGCCAAGAGCCCGATGTTCGACGCCGACTGGCAGGCCCACGGCCACATCGATCGCGTGATCCGCGACGCCGCGCAGTGGGTCGAGCGGCAGCCGGTGACCGGGCTGAAGCTCGAGGTAGTGCGCTTGCCGGGCCGCACGCCGGTCATCTTCTTCGACGCGCCTGCCACTCGCGCCGGCGGCAACGCGCGTGACAGCGAGACGGTGCTGATGTACGGCCACCTCGACAAGCAGCCGGAGTTCACCGGCTGGCGCAACGACCTGGGCCCCTGGACGCCGAAGTACGAGAACGGCCTGCTGTACGGCCGTGGCGGTGCCGACGACGGCTACGCGGTCTACGCCGCGCTGACCGCGATTCGCGCGCTCGACGAACAAGAAATTCCCCGCCCGCGCTGCGTCGGCCTGATCGAGAGCTGCGAGGAAAGCGGCTCGTACGACCTGCCGGCCTACATCGACGCGCTGAAGTCGCGGCTCGGCCGCGTCGGGCTGGTGGTGTGCCTGGACAGCGGCGCGGGCAACTACGACCAGCTGTGGTTGACGACCAGCCTGCGCGGCATGGTCAGCGGCGTGCTGAAGGTCGAGGTGCTGACCGAAGGCGTTCACTCGGGCGACGCAAGCGGGCTGGTGCCCTCGAGTTTCCGGATCCTGCGCCAGGTGCTCGACCGTCTCGAGGACTCGAACACCGGCGAGTTGCTGCCCGCAGGCTTCCATTGCGAGATTCCCGCCGACCGCATAGAGCAGGCGCGCGCCACCGCGGCGGCCCTCGGGGACGATCTGTGGAAACGTTTCCCGTGGGCCTGTGGCGCCGATGGAGGCCCGACCCTGCCGACCACCAGCGACCCGTTCGATGCGCTGATCCGACGCACCTGGAAGCCGACGCTGAGCGTGACCGGCGTCGACGGCTTCCCCGAGATGCGCAGTGCCGGCAACGTGCTGCGGCCGTACACAGCATTCAAGCTGAGCCTGCGCCTGCCGCCATTGATCGATGGCAACGCGGCGGCGGCCCAGCTGAAGGCGCTGCTGGAGGACAACGCGCCCTACAACGCGAAGGTCACGTTCAGTGCCGACGGCCGTTCGGGCGGTGGCGGTGGCGGCCAACCATCCGGCGCGACGGGCTGGAACGCCCCGGCACTGGCACCCTGGCTCGAACGGGCCTTGAACTCCGCCTCGCAAACCCATTTCGGCGCGCCGTGTGGCTGCATCGGCCAGGGTGGCACGATCCCCTTGATGAGTCTGCTGCAACAGGGCTTCCCGGCAGCGCAGATGATGGTCTGCGGCGTGCTCGGCCCGAAGAGCAATGCACACGGGCCGAACGAATTCCTGCACGTGCCCTACGGCAAGAAACTCACCGCCGCTGTAGCCCAGGTGATCGCCGCCTGCAGGTGATGCCACGACCGATGCGCAGGTCGGGCCGCAAGCGGAACTGGCCATTCGCGCGCTCGATCGATGCTCGTGTGATGCTTCGCACAGGTACGCTGCGTCACGACGGTTCGGCCGTGCGCGGCGACGATAGAGTCCACCCGAACGACCTCCTTGCGTTTTCCTTTGTCCATGGCACGACCCATCTCCGATCGCACGCGCGTTGCGGCGGCGCCACCGCCGAATCAGGCCAGCGACCGCCTGTGGCTGGCCTACGTGCTGGCGGGCGTCATCCTGCTGATCGGAATTCCGGTCGCGGTGGCGATCGGCGCGTCGTGGGTCCGCCTGTCCGAGCCGGCGAAGACTGACCGGCCGGCACCGAACTGGGTGCGGTCGGAGGCGGTGCAGGCCACCACCAGCAATGGCGACTCGGTCAAGGCGCAGGTCGCCTTCGATGCGGCCGAAGGCAGCACCCGTGCCGTTCTGGAAGCCAACCGCACCCAGGTGGCGCTGCTGATGCAGATCAGCCTGGGCGCTTACGACCGTCCCACGATCCAGGACGCCCAGGGCATGCAGCGGTTGTCGAAGGACATGCGCAGTCGGCTCAACGCGTTCCTCGCGGAACACGGCGCCGCGCCCGTGCGTGAAGTGATCATCCAGGACCTGTTCTTCAGCAAGTTGTGACGCAGCCCGCCCCGGCAGGCGTCAGCCGAGGCGTCGGTGGCTCAGCGCCGGGAGTTGGGCGCGCACCGAGGCGAGCCGATCGAGGTCGAGGTCGGCAAGCACGACGCCCTCGCCTTCGGCCAACACGGCAATGACTTCACCCCAGGGATCGATGACCATGCTGTGGCCCCAGGTGCGTCGACCGTTGTCGTGCAACCCACCCTGCGCCGCAGCGATCACGTAGCACTGGTTCTCGACCGCACGTGCACGCAGCAGCAGCTCCCAGTGCGCCCGACCCGTCGTGTGGGTGAAGGCAGCTGGCACTGCGATCAGGTCGCACGGCGGCTGGCCAGGCATCGCCATCAGCGCACGGTACAGCTCCGGGAAACGCAGGTCGTAGCAAATGCTCAGGCCGACCTGCAGAGGAGCCGCCGGGGGGCCGTCCCCATTGGTCGTCCCGCTCACCGCCACCGGTTGGGTGCCCGCGCGCAAAACCCGGCCTTCGTCGTAGCGCTCGCGCCCGTTGTCGAAACAGAACAAGTGGATCTTGTCGTAGCGCGCCGCCAGGCTGCCGTCGGGCCCGTAGACGCAACAGGCATTGAAGACGCGGTCGATGGCGTCGCTGCGGATCGGCAGGGTACCGCCGATCAGCCACACGACGTTCTGACGCGCGGCGTCGGAGAGCATCTTCTGGATCGGGCCGTCACCAGCCGCCTCTGCGATCGCCAGCTTGTCGCGGTCGTTGTGGCCCATCAGGCAGAAGTATTCGGGAAGCACGACCCAACATGCGCCGGCCGCTGAGGCCTGAGCGATCAAACGCACGGCGGTTGCCAGGTTGTCCTCGACGTCGGGGGTCGACACCATCTGCAGGGCGGCGATCTTCATGGCTTGGGGCTCGGTTCATTGGCGGAGGCAGCCGGCAGGTTGGCCGGCATCGACGAACTGGGCGCTGGAATGTCGGGCACCGGCGCACCGAACTTGCGATCGACCTTGTCGACCTTGGGATCGGCCCAGGTGCCGGTGATCCGGAACTCGCGCGTGTTGACTGCGATCAACGGCTTGCTGAACAACGCCTGCGCCAGGAAGGCACCGAGGCCGAGCGCCGGGTTGATCGCGGCATAGGCCAGCGATGCGGTACCGGCGTCGATCTCCGGCACGACGATGACCCGAAGGTCCTGCGTTTCCTGCTCGATGTCGGCCTTGCCCTCCATCAGCACCGCCGCCTGCACGCCGCGCATGCGCAGGTTGTTGGTCTGCGCGACGCCCTGGGTGATCTGCACGTCTCCGCTGATGTCGTCGAAGGCGAAACCTTGCTGGAACACGTCGCGGAAATCGAGCACCAGACGCCGCGGCAGCGCCTGCAGGCTGAGCACGCTGAGCAGACGCCCGACGCCCGGCTCGGCCTTCAGGAACTGGCCCGCGGCAATCGAGATGTTCACCTGGCCGGTCAGACTGGGGTAGTCCAGCGCGAGCGGCGAGCCCGACCACGCGACCTGACCAGACATGCCACCCTTGCCTCCGCGCACGATCTTGCCGAATCCGAGCCGCTCGACCAGCGCCCCGCTGTCGCTCAGCTCAAGCTTGAAGCTCAGCACGACCCGGCGCGCGGCCGATGATGCGGCTCCGGACACCGCGCCCGCGCTGACACCGGCGCCCTGCGCGGCCCAGTTGCCACTGGCAGTCAGCTTCGCCTCCGGGGTGGTGAGTGCAAGCCGGTTAAGCCGCCATTCCCGCGCACCCTGCCGATTGGTGGCCTCCAGCTCCATGCGCCCGAGGTGCTTGCCTCGCAGTTCGAGGTCGTCGACGACGATGTCCAGTGCCGGCACGCTCTGCGCCGCCGGCTGATCGAGCAGACTCTCGACATCGGTCACGTCGTCCTTGGGCAGAGACAGCCGGCTCAGCCGCGCGTAGACGCGACCGGCCGCGTTCGTCGTGCCGGAAGGCGCGTTGCCCACCGACGCACGCGGCGCCCGGTACTCGAGGTAGCCGCTGGCCTGGTCGGAGTCGAGATTTACCCGCCAAACCGTGCCCTCCTGCGACAAGCCGGCCACCACACGGCTGAAGCGCCGCGAACCGACATGCAACTCCTGGGCGCGCAGGCCGATCGTGTTCGGAGCATAGGCGGCGTAGCCAGGGACCGCGTCGCCGCCCGAAGGACCGAGCGTGGCGGCGCCCGCCGAACTCGCCGGCACGCCGGCAGCCACCTGCTCCCAGGCATCGACGTTCAGGCTGGACAGGTTGAGGTTGGCGGTCACTCCACTGGCTGGATTCGGTGCCGGCTCCATCACTCCGAGACCTCCGCGCAGCACGCGCGGCACCGCACCGGACACATCACGCACGTACTGCACCTGCACCAGGTTCCCGAGGTCGAGTCGGATGACGTCTTGCGTCGCCGTGGCACCGACCCCGCCTTCGGTAGGCGGCGCGTTCTGGAACCGCAGCGCCAGCGGCGCATCGGCCGCCTTGTTGAGCGGCGCCGGCAGTTCGCTGGCCAGGCCGACCAGGTTGCTCGTGACAATCAGGTCAGACTGTCCGCGCACCAGATTCAACGCGACACGGTAGCTGGCCTGCCCGTTCAGCGAGTTGGCGAGGTGGGCCAGTGCAGCGCCACCAACGTCGATGCCGCGCCGCAGACCATCGGCGGTCGCGATGCCCTGGCCCACGAAGCGCATCGACCCGTCGGGCTGAAGTCCCCCGTCGACGTTCAGGTCGCCGCCTAGCAACCGGCCCGACATGCCGACGATCGAGAACCCCTTCTGGGAAAAATCGACGCGACCGCGCGCGGCGCCGAACTGCGGCGTATCGGGTCGCAGGCGAAAGTCAGTGGCCATCAGCATGACGCTGCCGCGCACCGACGTTGCAGCCGGGTCCGCCAGCGGCACGGACAGCGCGAGTGTCAGGTCGGCGCTGCCGGAGGCCGCGCTGCGGGACAGTGCGTTGCCGATCCACCCGCCGACCGGAGACGCGTTGACGAAGCGCAGCATGTCGGCGGCGGCACCACGCCCCGCGCCTTCGAGCATCAGCTCCGATCGATTGGTCAGAGTCCTGATGCCACCGTGCACGCCACTGAGCTTCACGCCCTGCACCCGCGCCTGTGCGTTGCGGATCTCCATCGCCTCGCGATCGAAGACCAGCTCGCCACTCAACTCGTCGAGCAGCGGCCAGGTCGAGACGTAAGCGGGCTCGGTCGCGCTGGCAGGCCAGCTTGGAACGTAAGCAAAGGAGGCTTTGTCGACCTGCGCGGCAATACGGAATTCGCTGTCCCTGGTGCTGCCGGCGGGAAACGGGAAATCGTTCAGATCGCCCTTGACGCGGAAGGTCGCACTGGTCACGCGGCCGCCACGCACCGCGTGCTCGACGTAACGGCGCACACCACCCGAGACGCCCAGCGGCAGGTAGCGAAAGACCCGCGTGGCATCGACCTGCGTCAACTTGGCGTCGAGGTCAAGACGTCCTGGATAGCGTGGACTGCGCTTGCCGATCGTGGTGTCCGGCCCGGTGCTCCAGTTGCCGCGCAGCTCACCCTGCAGGTCGGCGTTGGCGAACTGCCCGTCCTTGACCTGCACCGTGACCTGCGGCGGCAGGTCGGTGGCGGCCGAAGCCTCGACACGCCAGTTCAGCTGCGCGCTCAGACGATCGAACGGCAACAGCGGGTCTTCGAGCAGGCCGGGGAGGTCGAACCCGCCGTGCGTCATCGTGATGCGTGCCTCGCCGCCACTCTGATCGGCGGTCAACTGGAGATCGGCCTGCCTCACGCCCGGCCTGCCCGCGGTTTGCGCATCGCCCGCCGGCGCTGCGGCCAGCGACAGCCCGCTGACGCCGGCGCGCAACTGGTAGCGGGGCGGAAGAGCCACCGCGACCGCGGCCGAGGCCGCCATTGCCGGCGTGCGGGCAACGGCCGGCACCCCGTCCCAGCGCAGGCTGAGCGCCGTTGCGGTGCCGCGAGGATCGAAGTCGGCCAGCAACCGGTGCGCTTCGTCGCCCACCGGCAGACGCCTCACCACCTGGGTCGTCAGCGCGAGGTCGAGCCGCTCGGCCGACAGCTCCCCGCCAGTCACATCACCGTCCGGCGACCGGCGCCACTTGAGTGCAACGTTGCTTGCCGGCCAGCGCACGCCATCCGAGGTGACGAAGCCGAACTGACGTGCCGCGAGCTCGGTATCGCGGTCGTCCCGTCGTCCGACCAGACGCCCGGTCACCTCGGCGAATCCCAGCGGGTCGAGTTCAGGCTGCAGCCGCAGCGCCACGTCGCGCAGCGCGACATCCAGCGTCGCGGCTGTGGCTTGCCCGTCCACCACGTCGATCCATGCCCGCAAGGCGCCTTGTCCCTGCGTGAGATCGAACGGCAGTGTCGCGTGCCGACGAAGCGTGCGGACGTCGGCATCGGGCAAGGTGGCATAGACCGCGCCGCGCCAGCGCTTCCAGTCGGCGCTCTCCGCCAGCAGCGGCTGGGTGAAACGGCCCGTGACGCTGAATCGTTCGCCCCAGACGGCTGGCGGGGTCGCATCGATGCGCACGTCGTGGTGGCGCAGCGAATTGCGCACCACCAGTTGCAAGTCGCTGAGCTCCAGCGGCTCTGCCGGGTGCAATTCGTCAGTCCAGCGCACCGAGCCGCCGCGGATCACGAATTCGTGCTGCTTGAAGAACCAGTTGGCTGGCGCACGGTCGGTGCGGCCAGGCACGCTGAAATCGAGGCCGGCGACAAAGAGCCGGCCGGCGGCGTCGCGGTGGATCTCGAGGTGAGCTCCATCGATCAGCAGTTGCACGAATCGGGGCTCCATCGACAGCAGCGAATGCGCCGAAAGCGCTGCGACCACGCGCGGCAGGCGCAGCGCCGGCTTCGCCTGGGCATCGAGAAGCACCACATCCTTCAACTCGAAGGCCGGCACCAGTCCACTCGACGTGACCTGCACTGCGCCGATGCGCACCGGTTGCCCGAGCAGCCGTGAGGCCTGCTGTTCGATCGGGGCGCGCCACTGATCGATGTGCGGCAGAATGAACCAGTGAATCGTTGCCCAAGCCAAGATCAACAGGCTCCAAGCCGCAATCAGCAGCAGGCCCAGACCCTTCAAAATGCGAATCAACAGCCGGGCCAAAGTCAGTCGGGTGCCAGGAGACAGATCGGAGTCGTCGACTTCTTGGACAGGCATGGGTGGGTTCGGGCGCCGGGTGGGCGGGGATCGGATGAGCAGATTCAGCGTGGGGGCCTGCGGGGCTTGCACGATGCACTCGACATCCTGAACAACCCTCCCGTACACCTCGAAGCAATCTAGCACAGAGCCCCTTTCGAACCATGGGTTCCCTGCACTCCGACACCACTGCGAAATCCAGTCCCGCAGACCCGGCCCCCGGCGCAGCGGCCCGCCCGGCGCGCGCCGACCACAGTCGCTTCGTCCAGCGCATCCGCCGCCGGTATGTCGACGAGTTGTCCCTGCTGCCTGAAGGCCTTCCGCGCAGCGCGGTCATCGCCGCGCTGATCAACCGGCTCGTCGCTGACGGCCGTTCGCTGGTCAGTGCGCTGCGCGTGACACGCCAGCTCGTGCTCGAGCGGCTGGCAGTGCTCGACGTCGAGCAGGGTGCAGGCATGGCCGACATCACCCTGGCAATGACCGAGCTGGCCGAGACCACGCTGGATGTGGCGCTTGCGAAGGCCATGGCCGAGCAGGACGAACGCTGTGGTCCGCCGCTGAACGCGGCCGGCCAGCGCATCGAGTTCTGGATCGTCGGCATGGGCAAGCTGGGCGCGCGCGAGTTGAACGTCTCCTCCGATATCGACCTGATCTACGTCTACGAGGACGGGGGCGAGACGCCCGGACCCCAGCGCGTGAGCGCACACGAGTATTTCTCGCAGGTGGTGCGCGGCTTGTATGCGCTGATCGGCGAGACGACCGAGGACGGCTTCGTGTTCCGCGTGGACCTCGCGCTGCGCCCGAACGGCAACTCCGGCCCACCGGTCGTCAGCCTGCCCATGCTGGAGGAGTACCTTCAGGCGCATGGCCGGGAGTGGGAGCGTTTCGCATGGCTGAAGAGCCGCGTCGTCGCACCTCGGTCCGGCCTCGAGACGCTGCAGATCCAGGCCCTGCGCAGCATGGTCAACGCCTTCGTCTACCGCCGCTATCTCGACTACGGCGTGTTCGAAGGCCTGCGACAGCTGCACCGCAAGGTGCGCGACGAGGCACAGCGCCGCGCCGCGGGCCGGCCCGAACGCGCCAACGACGTGAAGCTGTCGCGCGGCGGCATCCGCGAGATCGAGTTCATCGTGCAGTTGCTGCTGGTCGTGCGCGGCGGGCAGTTCCCCGAGATCCGCACGCGCTCGACGCTGAAGGCACTCGACAAGCTCGCCGCCGGCGGCCTGATGAAGCCGGCCAGCGCCGCCCAGCTGGCCGAGGCGTACATTTTCCTGCGGCGCCTGGAGCATCGCATCCAGTTCCTCGACGACCAGCAGACGCATCTGTTGCCCACGTCCGACGCCGACCTGCGCTGGATCGCCGGCAGCCTGGGCATGCGCTGCACCGCCGATGCCTGCGAGCTGCTCGACCGGCTGTGCGAGACCCGCGAGTTCGTCGCCACAGAGTTCGACGCCTTGCTGCATGAGGGTCAGCCGGCACCCGCGAACCCGAATGGCGTCACCTGCCGCGGCTGTGTGCCGACCCTGCAGCCGGTCGACAGCGGTGACTTTCTCGCCAAGCTTCCCGAGGAGCTGGCGGCACGGGTCAAGCCGTGGTGCGACCATCCGAAGATCAAGGTGCTGCGCGACGAGAGCAAGGCGCGCCTGGCGAGGCTGGTGCTGCGCGCCGCTGACGCCGTGAAGGACGGTCGCTGCACGATTGCCGCGGCAGCACGCTTCATCGATTGGCTGGAGCCTCTGCTTCGCCGCGAAAGCTATATTGCACTGCTGGCCGAGCGTCCGGAGGTGCAGAACCGGCTCTTGCGCCTGCTGGGCCTGGCGCGATGGCCGATCCGCTACCTGATGCTGCACCCGGGCGTCATCGATGAGCTGGCCGATGAACGGCTGCTGCACGGCCGCTTCGATGCGACCGAATTCACCGCCGACCTGGAAGCGCGCTACGCCGCCTGGGGCCGCTCGGGACAGGTCGACGAGGAAGCGCTGCTCGATACGCTGCGCCGTGCCCACCACGCAGAGGTATTTCGCACGCTGGTGCGTGATGTCGAAGGCCACATCACGGTCGAGCAGGTGGCCGACGATCTGTCCGCACTGGCCGATGCCACGCTCGCCTGCGCGCTGCGCTGGGCCTGGAAGCACTTGAAGCAGCGGCATCGCGAGCAACCGCAGATCGCCGTCATTGCCTATGGCAAGCTCGGCGGCAAGGAGCTGGGTTATGGCAGCGACCTCGACGTGGTGTTCCTGTACGACGACGCCGGCGAGCCCGACGCCGACAAGGCCAGCGAGGTCTACGGCGCGTTCGTTCGCAAGCTGATCGGCTGGCTGACCCTGCGCACCGCGGCCGGCGAACTGTTCGACATCGATACCGCACTGCGACCGAATGGCGGCTCGGGGCTGCTCGTGACCTCGATAGCGAGCTTCGAGAAGTACCAGACCGGCCGAGGAAGCAATACGGCCTGGACCTGGGAGCACCAGGCGTTGACACGCGCACGCGTCTGCGCGGGAGACTCCGCCCTGACGATACCGTTCGACGAGGTGCGCCGCACGGTGCTGTCGGCGCCGCGCGATCCGGCGGGTCTTCGCGCCGAAGTGCGGGCGATGCGCGACAAGGTTAGCGCAGCCCACCCGGTTCAGGGTGAAAGGTTCGACCTCAAGTACAGCCAGGGCGGGATGATGGATGTCGAGTTCGCCGTGCAGGTCCTGGTGCTCGAACACAGCCGGCTGCACCCGGAACTGATCCCCAACGTCGGCAACATCGCGTTGCTGCAAAGAGCCGAGGCAGCAGGGCTGTTGCCGCCGTCAGTCGGTGCCGCGGCAGCCGACGCGTACCGGGAACTGCGCCGGGCCCAGCATGCGGCGCGTCTCGACGAGCAACCAACCCAGGTGCCACTGGATGCCATGCCCGAACAGCGCGCCGCGGTGCTGGCGCTCTGGCACGCGGTGTTCGGCTGATCGGTGACCGGTTCCCGCGCCGACACGACTCCAGCATCGGCCTGGGCCTGGATCGCCCTCGCGCTGGCGATGGCCGGCGCATCACTGATGGTGCACCTGGCCGGCGCAGGTGCGGCATCCAGAGCACCGTCTCCCTGGATGCAAGCGCTCGACTGGCAGCCCGCGCTCGCCCGGGCGGAACCGTGGCGCGCCTGGACTGCGGTGTTCGTGCATTACAGCGATCTGCATCTGGCAGCGAATCTGGCCGGATCGCTGGCGGTGGCGGCCTGGGGCGCGGTCGCCCGCGTGCCGGGTCGCAGCGTCATCGCGTGGCTGATCGCGTGGCCGCTGGTTCAGTGGGGCCTGGCGATGCAGCCCGAGTTGCGACACTACGGGGGGCTGTCAGGCGTGCTGCATGCGGGAGTTGCGGTGGTGGCAGTGCACCTGGCCTGCTCCGGGTCATGCGCCCAACGGCGCATCGCGGTGGCGGTGCTGGCGGTGCTGGTCGGCAAGCTGCTGTCCGAAACACCATGGGCCGGCCCGCTCAGCCACCCGCCGGGCTGGGACATCGCGGTGGCGCCGGCTGCGCACGTCAGCGGTGTGCTGGCGGGAACGATCGTCTCGGTGTTGCTGGAGGGCGGATCACGCACCGTCGCAGCCGTGCGCGAGGCGCTTGAGGTGGTCGAAACCCACGGGTGAGGCAGCCCCCGGCGCTGTGCGAACGCTGCTCAGCCGCGGATGCGTTGCACCAGCGCCGTCGTCGAATGCCCATCGACGAACGGCAGCGCACGCGCATCACCGCCCCAGCTGCGCACCAGCACCGTTTCGGCCAGGGATTCGACGTCGTAATCCCCGCCTTTCACGTACCACCGCGGGCGCACGCGCTTCAGCAACTCGACCGGTGTCGGCTCGTCGAAGCCGATCACCAGGCTGACGCTTTCGAGTGCGGCGAGGACACAGGCGCGATCCACCTCCGTGTTCAGCGGCCGGTCCGGCCCCTTGCCGAGGCCGCGCGTCGACGCGTCGCTGTTGAGTCCGACCACGAGGCTGCCACCCAGGGCCCGCGCCTGCGCGAGGTACGTCACATGCCCCCGATGAAGGACGTCGAACACCCCGTTGGTGAACACGACGGGCTGCGGCAGCGCAGCCACGCGAGACTCGACCTCACCGAGTGCGCACAGCTTGTCGGTGAAGTCGCTCATGCCCTACGGCGACCTCGCGCCGCGCCGCTCAGACGGGCTGCGCAGCAGCCACCTTGGCAGCCGCGGCGATCGACGCGATGACTTCCTTGCGGTAGCGGTTGAGCTCCTGCACGGTCGCGAAGCTTCGCTCCATCAGCAGGCTCATGTTGTGCAGGATGCGGTCGACGACCTTGCCTTCCCATTCGGCGTCGAACTGGATCTGTCGATCGAGCCAGGCTTCGAGCCAGACGGGATCGGGCAGACGGCTTTGCACGGTGTCGCGAGGGAAGAGGCTTTCGTTCACATGCAGGTTGGTCGGGTGCAATGCCTGCGCAGTACGACGGGCGCTGGCCATCAGCACGCCGACCTTGGCGAAGGCGAGTCGGGCCTCGTCGCCGACCTTGTTCAGCGCACGCTTCATGTAGCGAAGGTACGCACCGCCATGCCGTGCCTCGTCACGCGCCAGTGTTTCGTAGATCGCCTTGATCACGGGCTCGGCGTGCCATTCGGCCGCACGTCGGTACCAGTGGTTGAGCCGGATCTCGCCGCAGAAATGCATCATCAGCGTCTCGAGCGCCGGGGCGGGATCGAACTCGAAGCGCACCGCGTGCAGCTCGGCCTCGGTGGGCACCAGGTCGGGACGGAAACGGCGCAGGTACTCCATCAGCACCAGCGAGTGCTTCTGTTCCTCGAAGAACCACACGCTCATGAACGCCGAGAAGTCGCTGTCGTCGCGGTTGTCGCGCAGGAACATCTCGGTGGCGGGCAGAGCAGCCCATTCGGTGATCGCATTCATCTTGATCGTCTGCGCCTGCTCATCGGTCAGCTGACTGGCGTCGAAACGGTCCCACGGAATGTCCTTGTCCATGCTCCAGCGAACGGCTTCGAGCTGCTTGAAAAGTTCAGGGTAGAGCATCGTGGACATGATGAAAGCGACCTTTTTCGAGGTGCCTGAGTTTAGACGTGTTGACCTGCCGAAGCGCCCCGCAAGGCCGCGCCGCAGATGGACATTCACAGGGTGTCGAGATTCTCCAGTACGCGCCGCGCATCGACGCGGATGCGCTCACGGTGCGCCGCATCCAATCGGGCCACGTTGCGGGCCATCAGGGCAGTGCGCGGATTGGCACTCAGTGCGACTTCGTGGCGATCGAGGAAGTTCCAGTACAGCGCGGTGTAGGGGCACAGCGGTCGGCCGGTGGTCCCCGCCGATTTCGCATCCGGCACGTAGGTGCAGCGGTCGCAGTGGTTGCTCATCCGCTGGATGTAGGCACCCGACGCGATGTACGGCTTGCTGGTGAAGCGACCACCATCAGCGTACAGCGCCATGCCGGCGACGTTGGGCAACTCGGCCCATTCCACCGCATCGACGTAGACCGCGAGGTACCACGCGGCGACCTGCTTCGGGTCGATCTCGGCGATCAGCCCGAAGAGGCCGGTCACCATCAGCCGCTGGATGTGGTGCGCGTAGCCGTACTGCAGCGTCTGCTCGATGGCGTCGCGCGCGCAGGCCATCTTGGTGTCGCCGGTCCAGAACCAACGCGGCAGCGGCCGCTGGTGACCGAAGTGGTTCGCCTCGGCCATCCCAGGCATGTCGAGCCAGTAGACGCCGCGGATGAACTCGCGCCAGCCGAGGATCTGACGGATGAAGCCCTCGACACCGGCGAGCGGTGCGCGGCCGTCCCGGTAGGCGGCTTCAGCCGCAGCGATCACCTCGCGCGGGTCGAGCAGATGCAGGTTCAGGCTGCTGGCCAGCAGCGAGTGCCAGCCGAACGGCGTGCCAGACCACATCGCATCCTGGTGATCGCCGAAATGGTCGAGCCGGCTGTCGATGAAGGTGTGCAGTGCACGCAGCGCCTCGACCCGCGTCACCGGCCAGGCAAAGTGCGCGAGCGAGCCAGGGTGGTCGGGAAACCGCTGAGTGATTTCGGCCAGTACCTCGCGCGTCAGCGCGTCGGGCTCGAAGGCTTCGGGCTGCGGGATCAGCCCCGGCCCGGCCTTCGGGTAGCCCTTGCGGTTTTCGGCGTCGAAGTTCCACCGCCCGCCTTCTGGCTCGCCGACCTTCGATGAGGTCTGGTCGAGCAGCACGCCGTGCAGGCGGCGCATCTCGCGATAGAAAAACTCCATCCGCAAGCCGGCCGCGTACCGGCCGGCCCATCGCGCAAAGTCGGCGCGCGAGCAGAGGAAGTGCGGGTCGTCGAGCAGATGCAGCGCAACGCCGGCTTCGCGCGCGGCGGCGGCGATGTCCTGCTGCAGACGCCATTCCCCCGGTTCCAGCAGATGCAGGGTCTTCGGCTGCAACCGGGCCAGCTGCCGCTCCAGGCGACCGGCGAGCGTCGGCTCGTCGCTGTCGCCCAGGCTCACGTAGTCCACCACGAAACCCGCGGAACGCAAGGCCTCCCGAAAGTGCCTCATCGCCGAAATGAACAGCGCAATGCGCGCCTGATGACTCCAGACGGCAGTCGCCTCGCCGGGCGCCTCGATCATCAGCACGCGGTCGCGCGCCGGGTTGAAATCCGCGAGCGCCGGGCTGGCCAGCGTGAGCTGATCGCCGAGCACCAGAACCAGACGGCGCACCGGGTTGCTCACGGCGTCGGGACCTCCCGGCGCGCGGCGTCCCGGCACCGGTCGGAACAATATTTCACTTCGTTCCAGTTCTTCGCCCAGGCCCGTCGCCAGACCATCGGCCGCTGGCACTGCACGCAGAGCTTGTCCGGCAGCGACGACTTGTTGCCACGGAATCCCGCTGCGGCCGGCATCAGACGCTGCCGTGTCGCCAGCGCTCGATCTGCGACCGGATGTCCTCGAGCGACGCGAACGCCATCACGCCATCGATCGTTCGGCGGTGCAGCACCGGTGCGGCCCCTCCGACCCACAGTTCGACCTCTGGCGGCAGCTTGCTGCGCAACTCGGTCAGCCCGTCGACCACCTGGTTGGGGTTCATGCAGCCCGTGAATCCCAGCGCAACGATGTCACTTCGGTGCGCCACCGCCGCCAGCGAGATGTCCCATACCGGCGTCTGCACACCCAGCGAAACCACGCGCGCACCTTCGAGGGCCAACAGGGCTTCCGCCAGCAGCAGGCCCAGGCTGTGCGGCTCGCCGGGCAGTGTGGTCAGCAACACGCGCGGACGGTCGAGCGCGGCGGCGTCCGGAAGTCCGCCGAGTGCCTGACGAAGAACCCCGTGCAGGCACTCGATGTACGAATGCTCCTCGAAGATCTCCAGCTGCCCGCGCATCCAGGCGTCGCCCACCATCGTATTCAGAGGCACCACCACTTCGATGACGAAGCGCGCCAGCCCGATCCGCATCTGCGTTTGCAGCAGCAGGCGACGCAACGCGTCCACATCATGCGAACGCATCAAGACCAGGCAGGACTTCAGGTCGGGGACCGCGATGCAGTCCGCCGTCCGACGCGGCGCATCGACCGTGCTCGAACTGAGCTGGGTCAGCGCGTTCATGGACATCGGAACCAGCCGGCCTGGCCGATGTCCGCCGTCCATCAATCGTTTGACCACGCGCAGCTTTTCGACCTGTTCGAGCGGGTAGGCCCGTTCGCCATTCCCGTCACGCTCGGGCTGGGGAAATCCGTACCGCCGCTCCCAGACGCGCAGGGTGTCCTTGGTCAGGCCGGTGTCGCGTTCGACCGCCGCGATGGACAGGGTCAACGAGTTGAGTGAACGCGCGGGATCATTCATCGCGGGCAGCGCATGAGATGAGCCAACAGGGCGGTTGATGTCGTCAACTGAAGACGCATGGAATGACGCGGGACGGGGAATTGCGAGTGAGGCAATATAGAGCGTTGACGATTTTTTGCCCAGGACAGGAGATAGACATGACAAACACCCGGTTTTCAGGCTTCGCATGGAAGTCGTGGGCCGCATCGCTGTTGCTCGTGGCCGGCACCACAGGCGCCTGTGCGGCGGAGTGCAGTGGCCTGCTCAACCGCGAAATGTCGAGGCTGCAGGATGAAAAACCGCAGAACCTGTGCCAGTACGCCGGCAAGGTGGTGGTGGTCGTCAACACCGCCAGCTACTGTGGCTTCACGGCGCAATACAAGGGCCTGGAGGCGCTGTATGCACGCCATCGAGAGCGTGGCCTGGTGGTGCTGGGCTTCCCGTCGAACGATTTCGGCGGGCAGGAACCGGGCAACAACCAGGAGATCGCGTCGTTCTGCGCAAACACGTTCGGCGTCAAGTTCCCGATGTTCACCAAGACCCGCGTGTCACAGGCCTCCGGAGCGGCATTGAGCCCGCTGTATGCCGAGTTGCGGCAGCGCACCGGAACCTCGCCTCGCTGGAATTTCCATAAATATCTGATTGCCCGCGACGGCTCGACGGTTCAGAGCTTCGGCAGCAACGTCGAACCCGACGACAAGTCCTTTGTCGAAAGCGTTGAAAAGCTGCTGGCAGCGCAGTGAAATATCGATGCTCCCGAAGCGGCGGATACTGACCAGTTATATTTTGAACCAAATGGTTGCACTCCAAGAATTCGCACGCCGCGCCCTGATTCCCCGTGAAAGCCCTGAATTGATTCTCCGGAGGGAACCAGGGGAACTCCCATGTGGTTTCGCTGTCTGTGCATGTGTGAAGGACTTGACGAGTCCGGCGTCCTGCAGGTCGGGTTCTGCACCCGAATTTGCGCGACAACGGCGCCCAAGAGACCAGATCCACGGTTTAGCGTTGCACAGCCGGTCGGCACGGCTGACCGAAACCCGGCGGCGGTTTTGTTTTCTCCTCCTCCCTCCGTTTTTCCCTACCGGGCGCTGTGCAACTTCTTTCTCCTCGGCCGGGCTGATGGCCAGGCCGGCAACGCCCGCACATGGCTGAGTCAGCGCGTCACGTTGCAGTCATCGGCTCGGGCATCGCTGGCTTGTCGGTGGCCCACGCCATCGCCACCGATGCGCGGGTCACTCTGTTCGAGGCTGGCGCCCATTTCGGCGGACACACCCACACCGTTGATGTGACCCTGGATGGCGAGACCCACGGCGTCGACACCGGCTTTCTCGTCTTCAACGAACGCACCTACCCGAATCTGATACGACTGTTCGACGCGTTGCAGGTGCCAACTGCCCTGTCCGACATGTCGTTCTCGGTGCAGGTTCCGGACATCGGCCTGGAGTGGAGCGGAAGCGACCTCAATACCGTTTTCGCGCAACGACGAAACCTGATCCGTCCGGCGTTCTGGCGAATGCTGCGCGACCTGGGGCGCTTCAACCGCCTGGCAACCGAACTGGCCGGGCACGGCGTCGAACGCGAGTTGCAGGCGTCGATCGGCGACTTTCTCTCCAGGCACCACTTCAGCGCCGAATTCCGCGACTGGTATTTCCTGCCGATGATCGGCTGCATCTGGTCGTGTCCGACCGATCAGATGCTGCGCTTTCCAATCGCCACGATGATACGGTTCTGCCACAACCACGGCCTGATCCAGGTGACGAACCGCCCTCGCTGGTTCACCGTGCGCGGTGGCGCACGCAGGTATGTCGAGAAGCTACTCAGCCGCATCCCCGACGCACGCCTGAACTCGCCAGTGCGCAGCGTGCGACGGCTGCGCGCCACCGGCCAGGTGAGCATTGGGACCGACGTCGGCACCGAGCTGTTTGACGACGTCGTGATGGCCTGCCACAGCGACCAGTCGCTGGCGCTGCTGAACGACGCCACCCCAGCTGAGCGCGAGGTGCTCGGTGCGATCCGATTCCACCGCAACCGGGCGGTCCTGCACACCGACACCCGCCTGCTCCCGCGTCGAAAGACCGTCTGGGCAGCCTGGAACTATGAGCGCGCACGCGCGGATTCCCGTGAGAGGGCATCGGTGTGCCTGCACTACCTGATCAATCGGCTCCAGCCGCTGCCGTTCAAGACCCCGGTGGTGGTGTCGCTCAACCCGGTCAGCGAGCCGCGGGCCGACGCCGTCCATGGCGAGTACGAGTACGCGCACCCGGTGTTCGATGCCGCCGCGATCGCCGCGCAGCAACGCGTGCCTTCGCTTCAGGGCGTGGCGAATACCTGGTTCTGCGGCGCCTGGACGCGCTATGGCTTCCACGAGGACGGTCTGCTGTCCGGCCTGTCCGTCGTCGACGGCTTGCGCAAGCGCTGGGCCGAGGCAAGCGCCGGTGCGGTTTCGGAGGCCGCATGAGCGATCCGGCCGTCCCACCGAAGCAAAGGCTTGTGCCGCTCATGGGCTTCGGCCAGGTGCGCCACACCCGGCTGCGCCCGGCCGTCAACCGATTTGCCTATCCGACCTACTTCCTGATGCTGCCGATGCGCAGCCTGCGCGACATGCCGCACGCCGATCTGGCGCGCAACCGCTTCGGTCTGATCAGCTTCCACGACCGCGATCACGGCGACGGCCGGGGCGACAGCCTCGCCTGGCTCGACGAGTTGCTGCGCAGCGAGGGCATCGCCGATGCCGAGGGCGAGGTCTGGCTCCACTGCTACCCCAGGGTACTCGGGCACACCTTCAAGCCGGTGAGCTTCTGGTATTGCCACCGGGCCGACGACACGCTGGCGGCCGTCGTGGTCGAGGTCAACAACACCTTCGGCGAACGGCACTGCTACCTGCTGCACGGCTCCCAGCTCGGGTATGGAAAAGAGCAGGAGGCGACCAAGGTGTTCCATGTGTCGCCGTTCTGCTCGGTGGCCGGGCGTTACCGGTTCCGGTTCATGCACGGCTCGTCACCACCGCAAGGACCGGCGGATCGGCCGGTCCTGACACGCACGGTTGCGCGCATCGACCACGACGACGCGGACGGAGCGCTGATCCAGACCAGCGTTTCGGGCGTGCTTGAACAGCTGACTGGCCGCACCCTTCGGCGAGCCTTCTTCGGCATGCCGCTGATGACGCTCGGCGTGATCAGCCGCATCCACTGGCAAGCGGCGCGGTTGTGGCTGAAGCGCGTCCCGTTATTTCGCAAGCCCGAACCCCCGGTCGGTTTCGTGACGCGCTGACCCGCGCGTCGAATTTCCACTTTCCCGCTCTCGCTGGCATGCCCCAACTCGACGTGATGCGCACCACCTCCTTCTCCCCGAGCACCCTGCCGGCATCGGCACCTGCGGCGGTCCGCGCGGTGTTCCGCCTGTTGAAGAACCTGAAGCATGGCACCCTGGACATCCAGTTGCCGGACGGCACGGGCCTGCATTTCGGCACGGCGACCGATGGCGGACTGCGGGCTGCGATGCGGCTGGCCAACTGGAACGTTTGCAGCGCGACGTTGCGCTCCGGCGATATCGGCTTCGCGGAGACCTACATCGCCGGCGACTGGACCTCGCCCGACCCGGCCACGCTGATCAAGCTGTTCCTCGCCAACGGCTCCGAAATCGAAGCACTGGTCTACGGTACCTGGTGGGGCTCGCTGCTGTATCGCGCCAAGCACTGGCTGAATCGCAACTCCCGATCCGGCAGCAAGAAGAACATCCACGCCCATTACGACATCGGCAACGAGTTCTACCGTCTGTGGCTTGACCCGACGATGAATTATTCGAGCGCCTGGTTCGAAGGCGACCGCACCCGTCCCATGGAAGAGGCGCAGTGGGCCAAGGTGCGGCGCGCGCTGACCGAGTGCCATGTGAAGCCCGGTGACCGCGTGCTCGAGATCGGCTGCGGCTGGGGGGCACTGGCCGAATGCGCGGCGCGTGACTTCGGAGCCGTCGTCACGGGCGTGACCCTGTCGAGCGAGCAGCTCGAATGGGCGCGAAAGCGCCTGGCCGACGCGGGCCTGCCGGGAAACCTGCGGTTCCAGGACTACCGCGATCTGAAGGCTGGCAGCGAAGCCCCGTTCGATGCGATCGCTTCGATCGAGATGTTCGAGGCGGTCGGCCGCGAATACTGGCCCAGCTTCTTCGAGACCTTGAACTCCCAACTCAAGCCCGGCGGCAAGGCTTGCGTGCAGAGCATCGTCATCCGCGACGACCTGTTCGATCGCTATGTCAACTCGACCGACTTCATACAGCAGTACATCTTTCCGGGCGGCCTGCTGCCTAGCCCGGCGGAGTTTCGCAAGGCGGCGGGCCGCGCGGGCTTGCGCGTCGTCAACGAGCTGGAGTTCGGCCCCGACTATGCCGAGACCCTGCTGCGCTGGCGACAGCGGTTCCTGAGCCAGGAAGGACCCGTGCGTCTGCTTGGCTTCGACAGTCGATTCATGCGCATCTGGGAGTTCTACCTCGCTTACTGCGAGGCGGCCTTCACGATGGGCAACACCAATGTCATGCAGTTCACGCTGCAGCGCGACTGACATGGTCCTTCCGGGTTCGATCGATCGATCGCGTCGATCGCTGCTGGCGCTGCCACTGATGTGGAGCGGTCTGCCGGACCGGGCGAATGCAGCAGCGCGCGCGGCCCTGTCACCACCGCCCGAGGTGCGCAGCGAATTGCCGGGCGCGCGACTGCACGGCGCTGGCAGGCTGACGTTTCTCCTGTTCCACGTCTATGACGCACGGCTGTGGACCGGCCCGCAATTCGACGCAGACAGTTTCTTTCAGACACCGCTGGCGCTGGAACTCGAGTACGCGCGGGCCTTTGACAATGAAGATGTCGCCGAACGCTCGATCGAAGAGATGCGGCGCAGTGGGTTCATCGCTCCAGAGAAAGCGACACGCTGGCTGGCAGCGATGAAGCAGGCCTTCCCAGACGTCGCTGAAGGAGACCGGGCCACCGCGGTGCAGGTGCCTGACGTCGCGACACGCTACTACGTCAACGGCAAGTTCACGGGCGAGATCCGCGATGCCGAGTTCACACGCCTGTTCTTCGGCATCTGGCTGTCGCGGCGCACATCCGAACCCAGGTTGCGTGAAGCCTTGCTGGCAGGCGCCCGCAGCGGCTCGTGACCGAGCCGTTGTCGATGGCCCTCCAGCCCGTCATCCAAGCCACCGGCTTGCCCGAACCTGCGGGCACGCATGCTGCGGTCCTCGGTATGGCGGGATGGCGGCCGGGCGTGCGGTACGGCGCACTGGGTCTGCCGCTGGCCTTCGTCGCCCTGCCGCTGTACGTGGTGCTGCCCAACCACTACGCCCGCGAGTTCGGCATTCCTCTCGCCACGCTGGGTGCGGTGCTGCTCGGCGCACGGGCATTCGATGCAGTTGCCGATCCGCTGATCGGCCGCGCCGCCGACCGCTTGTTGGCCCGCGGAGCCCGCCGGGCCTGGTGGGCCATCGCCATCGCCGCCCTGGTACTCGCCATCGGCTTCACGGCACTGTTTTTCCCGCAGGTGGAGGGTAAGTCGGCCTTGCTGGTCTGGTGCGCGCTGACACTCGCAGTGACCTACCTCGGCTACAGCGGGGTGACGGTCATCCACCAGTCGTGGGGAGCGCGCCTGGGCGGCGATGCACCGCAGCGCGCACGCATCGTGGCGTGGCGAGAAGGCCTGGCACTGATCGGCGTGCTGATCGCGAGTGTCTTGCCCTCGCTGGCGGGATTGGCGGTGACTGCCGCAGTCCTGGCCGCGTTGCTCGTCATGGGCTTGCTGTGTCTGCGCGACGCACCGCAGCCTCCGGCGGCGTCCAACGTGTCTGCCCCGCCGGTGTCGGTGATGCTGCCCTTCGCAACGCCCGCCTTTCGCCGTTTGCTGGCGGTGTACCTGGTCAATGGCATCGCCAGTGCGGTTCCGGCCACGCTGGTGCTGTTCTTCATCCGTGATCGATTGCAAGCACCCGCCTACGAGCCGCTTTTTCTCGCCAGCTACTTTGCGGCCGGTGCGTTGTCCATTCCGCTGTGGGTGCGTGCGGTGCGTTGGTTCGGGCTGGAACGGGCCTGGGTGATCGGCATGGGACTCACGATCGCGGTCTTCAGCTGGGCTGCGCTGCTGGGTGCTGGCAACGTGATGGCTTACACCGCCGTCTGCGCGCTGAGCGGCGTCGCGCTGGGTGCCGACCTGACTCTGCCGGGCGCGATTCTCGCCGGTGTGATCCAGCGCGCAGGCCATGGCGAACAGGCCGAAGGGGCCTACTTCGGATGGTGGAATTTCGCGACCAAGCTCAACCTCGCGCTGGCCGCAGGGATCGCACTGCCCGCGCTGGCCTGGTTCGGTTACGAACCAGGAAGTCGCAGCCCGCAGGCACTGAACGCACTGACCACCGCCTACTGTCTGCTGCCGTGCGTGCTGAAGCTTTGTGCTGCCGCGCTGCTGCACACCCTGATGATCCGCCAACCTCGGGAACCGAGATGAAACGACGTTCGATCCTGGCCGCGACAGTCGCGGCCACCGCCTTGCTGGCCGCCTGTGCGTCGCCGACCCCCGCCGACTACGCCACTGAAAAGCCGCTGCTCGACCTGAAGACCTACTTCAACGGCAACGTCACCGCGCACGGCATCTTCACCGACCGCTCGGGCAAGGTCGTGCGTCGGTTCTCCGTCACCATGGACTGCAGCTGGAACGACGACGACGGCATGCTCGATGAGCGATTCATCTACAGCGACGGCGAGAAGCAGCGGCGCGTCTGGCATCTGAAGAAGCTGGCCGGCGGCCAGTACACCGGCACCGCCGACGACGTGGTCGGCACCGCACAGGGCCGCAGTTCGGGCAATGCCCTGCAGTGGAGCTACACGCTGCGCCTGCCCGTCGATGGCAAGACGTACGAGGTCCAGTTCGACGACTGGATGTACCTGATGGACGAGCACGTGATGCTCAACAAGGCGGTGATGAGCAAGTTCGGCGTGCGCCTTGGCGAGGTCACGCTGGCGTTTCACAAGCAATGACACCGGGAAAAGCATGTCCCTGAACCCACGCATCACCGACTGGACCGGGCGCGTCGTCTGGCTGGTCGGCGCCTCCAGCGGCATCGGCCTCGCGACCGCGAAGCTGATGCATCAGCTCGGCGCCACCGTCGTCGTCTCGGCGCGCAACGCGGCGGCCATCGAGGCGTTCGAGACGGGTCACGAAGGCAGCATGGGCATCGCGCTTGACGCCACCGATCGCGGCGCAATGGCGCGCGCGGTCGAGCGCATCGTCACTTGCTACGGCCGCATCGACCTCGCGTTGTACTGCGCCGGCCATTACGCGCCAATGCGCGCCACCGAGTTCGACCTCGACGAGATGCTGCAGCACGACAAAGTCAACTACGTCGGTGCGCTGTATCTGCTCGACGCGGTGCTGCCAGTGCTGATCCGCCAGAAATCGGGGCACCTGAGCCTCGTGTCGAGCGTGGCGGGCTACCGCGGCCTGCCCAACTCACTGGCCTATGGCCCGACCAAGGCGGCGCTCATCAACCTCGCGCAGACGCTCTACCTCGACCTGCACCCGCTCGGCATTGGCGTGTCGGTGATCTGCCCTGGCTTCGTCGCAACATCGCTGACCGCGCAGAATGAATTCAGGATGCCGGCGCTGATCCAACCCGAAGAGGCAGCACGCGAGATGGTGGCAGGCTGGGCGTCGGGACGCTTCGAGATCCACTTCCCGAAACGGTTCACCCGCTTCCTCAAGGCCCTGAGCCACCTCGGCGACGCACCCTACTTCCACGCGATCCGTCGGGTCACAGGACTGTAGGAGCCTGCCGATGAGGCCCGAACCCACCGAGCGCAGCAACGACCCACGCGTCGCTCGCATCGTCGACGCCTTCGAGACGCTGACGCCGGCCGACATCCCGCGGCTCGGCGAGTTCTACGCGGCCGATGCCGCATTCAAGGACCCGTTCAACGAGGTACACGGCGTGACGGCGATCCAGCAGGTGTTCGCACACATGTACGTCGCGCTCGACTCGCCTCGCTTCGTGGTCCACGACGTGATCGTGCAGGGCGATCAGTGCGTGCTCACCTGGGATTTCCTGTTCCGCTTCCGGCGCTTCAGCAGCGAGTTGCAGACCGTGCGCGGCGCGTCGCACCTGCGGCTTGACGCGCGCGGGCTCATCACGCTGCACCGCGACTACTGGGATGCGGCTGAAGAACTGTACGAAAAGCTTCCCGCCATCGGCGCATTGATGCGCTGGCTGAAGCAACGGGCCAACTCGTGAGTGCGGGGACCGGATGAAGCGTGTCGCCGTGATTGGCGCGGGCATCGCAGGCCTCGCCGCGGCAGCCGGACTGCAATCGACCGGGCACGCGGTGACGTTGTTGGAGAAAAGCCGCGGGGCCGGTGGGCGATGCGCAACGCGGCGCAGCGCTGCAGGGTCCTTCAACCACGGCGCCCCCGGGTTCGCCGCCACCACCGCGGCGTTTTGCGGCACGGCCATGCAGTGGCGGGACGCGGGCTGGGCGGCCGTCGAGGGGGCAGCTGGCGCATCGAGCTTCGATGAGGCAAACGCATTCCAGGCATTCGGCCTGCCGTCGATGAACTCGCTCGCGCAGCACCTGGCAGCAGAGCTGGCGGCGGGTGTCGACTTGCGCTTCAACACCCACGTGTCGAGCATCGAACTCGCCCCTGACGTGGCGATGGATCACGCCTGGCGGCTGCGTCTGATCGATGGCCAGCTCGACGCGAACCGCTTCAACGCAGTCGTGGTCGCTGTCCCTGCAGAACAGGCCGCAGTATTGCTGGATCCGGACGCTGCACTCGCCGATGCGATGCGGACGACCCTCAGCGACCCGTGCTGGACGGTGATGGCGGCGTGGTCGCAGCAGACGCCCACGTTGCGAAGCAGATACCACGGCACCGATCCACTCGGAGCGCTGTCACTCGCGTGTTGTGACGATACGCGCCGCGTCCGCACCGACGCGGCCGACACCAGCTGCCGCTGGGTGCTGCACGCCACGCCGGCATGGACTTTCGACCATCTGGAAGCTGCGCCTGCCGAGGTGATCACCAAACTGCTCCGTGCGTTCGCGGAGAAGTGCGGCGTCGACCTCGGCATCCCGGTTCACTCGGCCGCGCACCGCTGGCGCTACGCCCAGGTGCAAACGCCACGTGCCGAACCGTTCGGCTGGAATGCGTCTCTTCGACTGGGAGCATGTGGTGACGCGTGGCACGGCGCCAGCACCCCGCCAAGGCAACGCGCCGACGGCATTGAACGCGCCTGGCTGAGCGGCCGAGCACTCGCACAGCAGATGGCCCGAGAGTGACGAGCGTCAGAACCGGTGGGAGCGCCCGATGTGCGTTCAGCCGTGACCAGCGAGCCCGGAAAACCGGCGCGACAGCAGCAGCACCCCGATCGCCAACATGCTCAACCACGCGGCCTGACCAGGTGCACCAAAGAAGTCGAGCATCACACCGCTGAACGAGGGGCCGACGGCGCCTCCGACGGTATAGCCGGTGATCATCGCTGCGGTACCGGCGACAGCCGACGTCGCGGCGAACTGATGGGCCACGCGGATCATCGTCAGCGTGTAGAGGGCACCACCGACGGCGCCCCAGACAAACGCACAGATCCACAGCACCGGCGGCCATGCCGTCGCGGCAACGAAGGCCGCCGATGCCGCCAGCAACAGCGCGCCGGCCAGGGCGAACACCCGGCGCGGGGAAACTTGATCAGACAGCCAGCCGCACGGGTACTGCAGCATGAAACTGCCGAGGCCCAGCACTCCAGCCACCGACGTGGCAGCTGCAAGCGACAGGCCCGTCTGCGAACCGTAGGCGGTCGTGATCGAGCCGAGACCGGCCTCGAACACACCGCCCGCAAACGCGATCGCCACCAGACCCGGCACGCTGCAGATCGTCGCCCACAGGCCGGCGGGAAGCGCGTCCTCGTTGCCGGCTTGCAGCGCGCTCACCGCGCGGCTGAGGGTGAGGCACAGCCCCGTAACCATCAGTGCGGCAGCAAACACCGTCAGTGCACGCGGTGACAACGGCAACAGGCCCGGAAGAAACGGCCCGACGGCCAGGGCAGCGCCGAGCGCCGTCTGGTAGAGCCCGGTGAAGCGCCCGCGCCGCTCCGGCGGCGCGTTGTGCGCGATCAGCGCCTCGGTGCCGTTCCAGACCGCCGCGGCTCCGATGCCGCCCACCACAGCCAACGCACACCACAACGCGTATTGCTCGGTGACCGCGTAACCCAGTGTCGCCAGCGCTTCCAGGCCCATGCCCCAACGGTAGGCAGCCGCCACCCCGATCCGGTCGAAGACGGCCGGCATCAAAGGGACCATCAGCGCGACGGTCAGGAACGGGAGCATCGCGAGCACGCCGATTGCCGAAGCGCTGACGCCCGCCGTCTGCAGCCGAACCGCCAGCACCGGCTGCAGCATCGAGAACGAAAGCACCATCAGCGTCGTGGCACAGGCCACCCGCAGCAGCGCGATCAGGCGGACTGCAAGAGCTGCGGCGGTGAGTTCTCCGGAGGAAGCACTCACCGGCGCAGCTTCACGTCGGTGGGCTTCTCATCGAAGTAGCACTCGCCTTCGAACCAGCGGCCGCTCAGGTCGGCACAGATGCCCTGTGCATGCCAGACCTTCAGGCCGAACACGACCATCACCACGAACAGCCCGCCCAGCATCAACAGCCACTTGTCCTTCATCGGATCACAGCCAGCCCTTGCGCCGAAAGTAGATGAACGGCACCGCGACCGATGCAACCATCAAGGCAATGGCATACGGATAGCCGAGGGCCCAGTCGAGCTCTGGAATCGACTTGAAGTTCATGCCGTAAATGCTGGCGATCAGCGTCGGCGGCAGCAGCCCGACGCTGGCCACCGAGAACAGCTTGATGATCTTGTTCTGGTTGATGTTGATGAAGCCGACCGTGGCATTCATCAGGAAGTTGATCTTGTCGAACAGGAAGGTGGTGTGGCTGTCCAGCGAGTCGATGTCGCGCATGATCTGACGAGCTTCCTCGAACTGTTCGGCGTTGAGGAGCCGACTGCGCATCATGAAGCTGACTGCACGCCGCGTATCCATCACGTTGCGCCGGATGCGGCCGTTCAGGTCTTCCTCCTTCGCGATGGCCGACAGCGCCTCGGCCGCCATCGCATCGTTGACGTCTTCCTTCAGCACGCGCTGGCTGACCTTCTCGAGCGCGTCGTAGATGCCTTCGAGTGCATCGGCGCTGTACTCGGCATCCGCGTCGTACAGCTTCAGCAGCACGTCCTTGGCGTCTTCGATGAGCGCCGGGATGCGCCGCGCGCGAAGCCGCAGCAGCCGGAACACAGGCAACTCCTCGCCGTGCACCGAGAACAGCACATTCTTGAACAGGATGAACGCGACCCGAACGTTGCGCGGGGTTTCGTCGTCATCGATCAAGAAGTCGCTTCGAATGTGCAGCTCGCCGTTGTCTTCCTCGTAGAAGCGGGCCGATTCCTCCAGATCGTCGTCGACCGCGTCGTCGGGAATGGTGACGCCGAAGTGCTGGGCGATCCAGCCCTTTTCCTCAGCCGTCGGTGCATCGAGATCGACCCACACCGGCTGCACGTTCGCCAGCGCGGCGCGGCTTTCGATTTCTTCCTGGAAAAGGCGGCCATTGGCCAGCGAGAAGACATTGAGCATCGGAGCTCCAACAAGCCGACGGTCGTGGATACAGCCGTCGGAGGCCTAGGGGTGCAAGGATCGCAACCGTCTCACCCCTTGGCCCGACCTGCGCTGCATCGCAAGGTCTGCGCGGAGTGGACGGTCACCGCGGGGCGGGCATGTCCAAGTCGAACTCCAGTTGATTCAACACCGAAAAATTATCGCATCGCAACATGAAGCCCAGATCACCAAACCGGGCAGACCGCACGCAATGGCTGGAGGCCTATCGGCCCGAAACCTTGCCAGTGCGACGGATCAGGAGCAAGATGAATTTCGGTCGGGTAGCTGATGCCGTCCATCGCAAGGCGGCCCACCGTTGTGATCCCTGTCTTTCATTCCTGCGAAAGGAGTTCCCATGAACTTGACGATCAGCGGCCACCACTTGGAAATCACGCCATCGCTGCGTGAGTATGTACTCACAAAATTGGACCGGGTCACCCGGCATTTCGACCAGGTGGTCGACATCAACGTGTTGCTGTCGGTGGAAAAGCTGACGGAAAAGGAACGCCGGCAAAAGGCCGAAGTCACTGTCCACGTCAAAGGCAAGGACATCTTCATCGAACACGCAGCCGAGGACATGTATGCAGCCGTCGATCAGTTGATGGACAAGCTCGATCGTCAGGTGTGCCGCCACAAGGGCCGCCTCCAGAACCATCACCACGTGGCTGCCAAACGCATCGATGCGCGCGCGGCCTGATCCAGGGCAGCTTGCTGTCGGATCGAGAAAGCGGCCTCCGGGCCGCTTTTTTTCTCCGCTGTCCAGCGTCCCGCAAGCGCGGGGGTGCAACGGCATTGCTGCGATGCAGCATCGTGTGCACAATGGTGTTGCGAATGGAACACCGCCGGTATGGGAAAGGGTTCCCATTTCTATAATCAGCCGCTTTAGGCTCCACGCAAGCGCGCAACGAAGCCCCGGCTGAAGTTGACACTTGGATTGCCCGATGAATCGTCTCGCCGCCATCCTGCCCGCCAGCAATGTGCTCGTGGATGTGGACGCTACAAGCAAGAAGCGCGTCTTCGAACACGCCGGCCTGTTGTTCGAAAACCAGCACGCCATCGCGCGTGCCACGGTGACGGACAACCTGTTCGCGCGTGAACGGCTGGGCTCGACCGGGCTCGGTCACGGCGTGGCGATTCCGCACGGCCGCATCAAGGGTCTGAAGAACCCGCTAGCCGCCGTGGCGCGCGTGCAGCAGCCGATTCCCTTTGACGCCCCGGACGACGAGCCCGTCACGCTGCTCATTTTCCTGCTGGTGCCCGAAGCGGCCACGCAGCGGCACCTCGAGATCCTTTCCGAAATCGCGGAGATGCTCAGCGACCGCGACCTGCGCGAGCGCTTGAAGACCGAGGTGGATGCCGCCAAGGTGCATGAGCTCATCGCCAACTGGGAGCCGCTGAAGTCGGTGGCCTGATGCCCCGCAGGTCAGCGCGCAACCTGGCGCAGACGCTGTCTCCACAGCGAGCACGGATCGCATGAAGCCCATCAGCATCAGCGCCGAGGCGCTGTTCGAGCACCACCGTGTCGCGCTTCGGTGGGAATGGATTGCCGGTCACGCGCATCCGGAGCGCCGCTTCGATGAAGCGGCGGTGCGCAATGCGCAGTCAGCCGCCGACCTGGTCGGCTACCTGAACTACATCCATCCCTACCGGGTGCAACTTGTCGGCCGACGCGAAGTGGCCTACCTGCTGGACTCTTCCGCAGAAGACCAGGAGCGACGCATCCAGCGCATCGTGACGCTGGAACCACCGGTAGTGATCGTCGCCGACGATCAGGTGCCGCCCGACCGGCTGGTCGCGATGTGCGAGCGGGCCGCCATCCCGCTTTTCGTCACGGCAGAGTCGGCCGGCCAGGTCATCGACATGGTGCGCGGCTACCTGAGCCAGTTGTTTGCCGAGCGCACGACTCGGCACGGCGTGTTCATGGACATCCTTGGACTCGGCGTGCTGCTAACCGGCGAATCGGGCCTGGGCAAGAGCGAGTTGGGTCTGGAGCTGATCTCGCGTGGCCACGGCCTGGTGGCTGACGACGCGGTGGACATCTACCGGATGTCGCAGACCGCACTGGAAGGGCGCTGCCCGGAACTGCTGATCAATCTGCTCGAAGTGCGCGGCATCGGGCTGCTCGACATCAAGGCGATCTTCGGCGAGACCGCGGTGCGCCGGAAGATGCGCGTCAAGCTGATCGTTCACCTGGTGCGCAAGGAGACGATGGAGCGGGAGTTCGAGCGGCTGCCGTACGAGCCGCTGTACGAGAACATCCTTGACGTGCCGGTGCGCAAGGCGGTGATCGCCGTGGATGCCGGCCGAAATCTCGCGGTGCTTGTCGAGGCCGCGGTGCGCAACACAATCCTCCAGCTGCGCGGCATCGACACCTACAAGGAATTCATCGAGCGGCACCAGCGCGCACTCGAACGCGGCGGCAACTGACGGTCCAGGCTCCGCAAGGGCATCGTCGCGCGGCGATCAGCCAGCGCGGTGCGGGCACGCTTTCTTGGTGCACACGACATACAGAGACAGCGCGTGTTCCTGCAACTCGAATCCCCGTGTCTGCGCAACCGTTCGCTGGCGTTTTTCGATTTCGGGGTCGAAAAACTCCTCGACCCGCCCGCAGTCCATGCACACCAGGTGATCGTGGTGCTGGCCTTCATTCAGCTCGAACACCGACTTGCCGGACTCGAAGTGGTTGCGCGACAGGATCCCGGCCTGCTCGAACTGCATCAGCACGCGGTACACCGTGGCCAGACCCACGTCGGAGCCCTCCGCCAGCAAAACCTTGAAGACGTCTTCGGCTGTCATGTGCCGCTGCCTGGTCTGCTGGAAAACTTCGAGTATCTTGATTCTTGGCAGCGTCGCCTTCAAGCCGCTGTTCTTCAGTTCGTCTGCGTTTGTCATCAGGGCTCCCGCCAGGCGATCCGGTCACAAGCCCGGCCGCTAGAATGAATCGATCATATCGAGTCGGGCCCGCGGTCTCGCGAGTCCAGGATGCCGTCATGTCTTTGCTGTCCTTCACACCGCCTGTCCTCCTCGTCTCGGTAACGTGCGTTGCTGCGACTCTGGCCGGCTGCGCGTCTCTGGACCCGTCCGACACCATCCTGAGCGTCATCACCCCCTACAAGGTCGAGATCGTTCAGGGCAATGTGGTGACGCAGGAGCAGGTTGCACGAGTCCAGACCGGCATGTCACGCGCGCAGGTCCGCGACATTCTGGGTTCGCCCCTGCTGGCCGACGTGTTCCACGCCGACCGCTGGGACTACGTGTTCACGATCCGCCGACAGGGCGCCGAGCCGCAGCGGCGAAGCATCGTGGCGTTGTTCGAAGGCGAGCGACTGAAGAGCCTGGACACCGGCGGCGAACTGCCTGCCGAAGTGGCCTTCGTCGCGTCCATCGACAGCAACAAGACCACTGGCAAGGTGCCGTCGCTGGCGCTCACACCCGAGCAGATCCAGTCGCTGAAACCACCCCCCAAGAACGAGCAGGCGGCCCCACCTGTCGTGGCACCTGACCGCGCCTACCCGCCCCTCGAGCCTCGCTGATGAACCGTTCTACGGATGCGGCCGGCGCCGCCGAGCCGCTGAGAGTTGCCGTGGCCGGCGCGTCCGGGCGCATGGGGCGCATGCTGATCGAAGCGGTGATCGCAGCAGACGACATGACGCTGAGCGGCGCACTGGACGTGCCCGGCAGTCCGGCGCTGGGCCACGATGCGGCCGCATTCGCGGGCCATGTCAGCGGCGTGCTCATCACCTCGGACCTGCGTGCGGGACTCGCTGGGTCACAGGTGCTGATCGACTTCACCCGGCCGGAAGGCACGTTGGCGCATCTGGCGGTATGCCAGGAGCTGGGCATCAAGGTGGTGGTCGGGACCACCGGCTTCACTGACGCACAGAAGGCCGTGGTTGCCGACCATGCACACCACATCGCCATCACGCTGGCGCCCAACATGAGTGTCGGTGTCAACGTCGTGCTGAAACTGCTGGACACCGCGGCGCGGATGCTCAGGGAAGGCTACGACATCGAAATCATCGAAGCGCACCATCGCCACAAGGTCGACGCGCCCAGCGGCACTGCGCTGCAGATGGGCGAGGTCGTTGCGGCGGCTCTCGGCCGCAACTTGAAGGACTGCGCGGTGTACGGCCGCGAGGGTGTCACCGGCGAGCGCGATCCGTCGACCATCGGCTTCGCGACCATCCGCGGTGGCGATGTGGTCGGTGACCACACGGTGCTGTTTGCCGGCATTGGCGAGCGCATCGAGATCACGCACAAGAGCTCGAGCCGAGCCACCTACGCGCAGGGCAGCCTGCGGGCTGCGCGCTTCCTGGCTGGCCGTGCGAGCGGGCTCTTCGACATGAACGACGTGCTCGGCCTGGCTTGATGAATCACCCGCGAACCTCTGAACGCAACGGGACATGAACGGATTCCAGCAGTTCTGGCAACAAGGCGATGCGATCACGCGCAGCGTCGCCGCACTCCTGCTGCTGATGTCGATCAGCGCCTGGGTGCTGATCTTCTGGAAGGGCTGGCTGTTGCGACGTGTGCGCAGCGACATTGCTCGGGCGGTGCCGGCTTTCTGGGCGGCTGCCGATCTCGACGCCGCCCACGATCAGCTCGGCGCGTTCGATCGCGAACGCGTGCTGACGCCCCTGCTTGCCGCCGCCACCGCAGAGCCGAACGCACAAACACTCGAAGCTCGCGGCTTGCGCCAATCGCAACTTACCCGCCGTCTGCGCGATTCGCTGCACGCGGTGCTGACCCAGTTGCAGTTCGGGCAAGTGCTGCTGGCCTCCATCGGCAGCACGGCCCCATTCATCGGACTGTTCGGCACGGTGTGGGGCATCTACCACGCTCTGGTCAGTATTTCGTCGGCCGGCACGATCACCATCGAGCGAGTCTCGGGGCCGGTCGGTGAAGCGCTGGTGATGACCGCCGCCGGACTGGCGGTGGCGATTCCAGCCGTGCTGGCCTACAACATCTTCGGCAAGATGGTTGGAGCTTGCGAGGCCGAACTCGAGGGTTTCGCCCATGACCTGCGCGAGATGCAGGTCGACGGGGCGCCGAGCGTCGCCACTGCGTCCCGAGACTGAGGCGACGCATGGCTTTCGGACGCCTCGAACGCACGTCCGGCCCGCAGCCGATGAGTGACATCAACATGACGCCTCTGATCGACGTGATGCTGGTGCTGCTGGTGATCTTCATGATCACCGCGCCCCTGATGAGCAGCAGTCTCAAGCTCGACCTGCCGAAGACCGACGCTGCGCAGCCCAGCGACACCCCCGCATTCATCTCGGTGTCGATCGATTCCGAGGGTCGAATCTTCCTGGCCGACAAGGAAATCACCGCTGCCACGCTGGCGCAACGCATGAGCGAGACGGCGCACCTTAATCCGCAGACCGAGGTCCAGTTGCGCGCCGACCAGGCGGTGCCTTATGGCCGCGTGGCCGAACTGATCGGCATCGTGCAACAGGGCGGCCTGACGCGCATCGGCTTTGTCGCCGTCGCGCCCGCGGCAGCACACTGAGCAGCCGCCTGTCGACGGCTGCAGCGGCCGCGCCCGCTGCCTCGACGGTCAGACGTAGATCTCGCCGCCGCCCTCGCGAAACTGCAGCGCCTTTTCTTCCAGCGCCGCGTGAATCGGGATCACCGTCGCGGCCACAGAAACCGGAGCCTCGGCCTTCTGCAGCCGTGCGAAGTCGCGCACCTCCTGCGAGATCTTCATCGAGCAGAACTTCGGGCCGCACATCGAGCAGAAGTGCGCCACCTTGGCGTTCTCCTTCGGCAGCGTCTCGTCGTGATACGCCATCGCGGTGTCGGGGTCGATGGCGAGGCGAAACTGGTCTTCCCAGCGGAACTCGAACCGCGCCTTCGACACCGCGTTGTCCCACATCTGCGCTCCGGCGAAGCCCTTGGCCAGATCACCGGCGTGGGCGGCGATCTTGTAGGCGATCAGGCCCTGCTTCACGTCGTCACGGTTCGGCAGGCCCAGGTGCTCCTTCGGCGTCACATAGCAGAGCATCGCCGTGCCATACCAACCGATGTTGGCAGCGCCCATCGCCGACGAGATGTGGTCGTAGCCGGGCGAGATGTCGGTGATCAGCGGGCCCAGCGTGTAGAAAGGCGCCTCATGGCAGGCTTCGAGCTGCTTCTCGACGTTTTCCTTGATCAGCTGCAGCGGCACGTGGCCGGGGCCTTCGATCATCACCTGCACGTCGTGCTTCCAGGCGATCTGGGTCAGCTCGCCCAGCGTGTGCAACTCGGCGAACTGCGCCTCATCGTTGGCGTCGGCGATCGAGCCGGGTCGCAGGCCGTCGCCGAGCGAGAAGCACACGTCGTAGGCCTTCATGATTTCGCAGATCTCGTCGAAGTGCTCATAAAGGAAGCTCTCGCGGTGGTGTGAAAGGCACCACTTGGCCATGATCGAGCCTCCACGCGAGACGATGCCGGTCAGCCGATCCGCGGTCAGCGGGATGTAGGCCAGCCTCACACCCGCGTGGATGGTGAAGTAATCGACGCCCTGCTCCGCCTGCTCGATCAGCGTGTCGCGGAACAGCTCCCACGTCAGGTCCTCGGCCTTGCCGTGCACCTTTTCCAGCGCCTGGTAGATCGGCACCGTGCCGATCGGCACCGGCGAGTTGCGCAGGATCCATTCGCGCGTCTCGTGGATGTTCTCGCCGGTCGACAGGTCCATCACCGTGTCAGCGCCCCAGCGGATCGACCAGACCAGCTTGTCGACCTCCTCCTCGATGCTGGAGGTGACGGCCGAGTTACCGATGTTGGCGTTGACCTTGATCAGGAAGTTGCGGCCGATGATCATCGGCTCGCTCTCGGGGTGGTTGATGTTGTTCGGGATCACCGCGCGGCCCCGCGCCACCTCGTCGCGCACGAATTCCGGTGTGATCTCCTGAAGGTTAGCGCCGAACGAGTGGCCGCGCTTCGGCACGCGCTCGGTCGCCAGGCGCTCGCTCAATTGCGCCTTGACCAAGTTCTCGCGCACCGAGATGTAGTGCATCTCGGGCGTGACAATGCCGCGCCGCGCGTAGTGCATCTGCGAAACGTTGGCTCCGGGTTTGGCGCATCGCGGCGTCGGGGCCCGGGCCATGCGCAACGCGGTCAGCGCCGGGTCGTGCAGACGCGCGCGGCCGAAGGCGCTGCTGATGCCCGGCAGAGTCACGGTGTCGGCACGGTCGGCGATCCACGTCGCGCGCAACGGCGGCAGGCCGCGCGTGATGTCGATGGCCGCCAGCGGATCGGTGTAGGGACCCGAGGCGTCGTACACCCGCAGCGGTGGATTGGGTTCATGGCGCGACCCGCCGGCCAGATCACTGACCAGCGTGTCACCGAGCGTGATTTCACGGAAGGGAACCCGGACATCCGGCCGCGGGCCGTCCAGATAGACCTTGCGGGATCCGGGGAAGGGCGTGCGGGTGATGCGCTGGGACAGCGCATCGGTATCGACTTGCAGAGGTTGCTTGGGCATTCGAACTCCTGGTGGCGTGTGAAGTGAACGCTTGCCTGGAGCCGACGCGACGGGAGCTTTCCCGTCGCACGGTGACCTTTGCACTTGATTCCTACGCGGGCACGACCCCGATCAGGTTCAGCGGGTTCCACCTCTAGGTGGTCTCAGCCTCGACTTTCGTCTGCGGCGCCCCGACAAGCCTGCACAGTGTAGGCCCGCTGCCGATCCCGTGGAGCATGCGAGGTCGCAAGCGGTCACTTGGGCCGAGCGGAGTCAGTCGGTGCGGGCCTGCTTCCTATAATCGAACGACACGTCCCCGAGCGCACCGCGCCCCCTCATGAATCCCGAATTCAAGCCGACCGAGGTCGAACGCGCGGCGCAGGCCGCCTGGAGCGCGCGCGACGCCTATCGCGTCACCGAAGACACCAGCCGTACCAAGTTCTACGCCTGCTCGATGTTGCCGTACCCCAGCGGCAAGCTGCACATGGGGCATGTGCGCAACTACACCATCAACGACATGTTGACGCGGCAGTTGCGGATGAAGGGCCACAACGTGCTGATGCCGATGGGCTGGGACGCCTTCGGCCTGCCGGCCGAGAACGCGGCGATGAAGAACAAGGTGCCACCCGCGAAGTGGACCTACGACAACATCGCCCACATGAAGGGCCAGATGCAGGCGATGGGCCTGGCGATCGACTGGAGCCGAGAGGTCACCACGTGCTCGCCCGACTACTACCGCTGGAACCAGTGGCTGTTCCTGAAGATGCTCGACGCCGGCATTGCCGAACGCCGAACGCAGGTCGTCAACTGGGATCCGGTCGACCAGACGGTGCTGGCCAACGAACAGGTCATCGATGGCAAGGGCTGGCGCAGCGGTGCGACGGTCGAGAAGCGCGAAATCCCCGGCTACTACCTGAACATCACGAAATACGCCGACGAGCTGCTCGACCAGGTGCAGCACCACTTGCCGGGCTGGCCCGAGCGGGTGCGATTGATGCAGGAGAACTGGATCGGCAAGAGCGAAGGCGTGCGCTTCGCATTCACCCACGACATCCGCGACAGCTCAGGCCAGGCGATCCAGGACGGTCGTCTGTACGTGTTCACCACCCGCGCCGACACTGTGATGGGCGTGACCTTCTGCGCGGTTGCACCGGAGCACCCGCTGGCTGTTCATGCGGCAGCCTCGAGCTCGGCGGTGGCCGACTTCATCGCCGAATGCCAGGCCGGCGGCACGACCGAGGCCGAGCTGGCGACACAGGAGAAGCGCGGCGTGCGCACCGGATTGACCGTCCAGCATCCGCTGACGCACCAGCCGGTCGAGGTGTGGGTCGGCAACTACGTGCTGATGAGTTACGGCGACGGCGCGGTGATGGGCGTGCCGGCGCATGACGAGCGCGACTTTGCATTCGCGAAGAAGTACGGCATCGACGTCCTGCAGGTCGTGCATGTCGATGGTGAGCCCCACTTCGACTACGACCGATGGCAGGACTGGTACGCCGACAAGCAGCGCGGCGTGACCATCAACTCCGACTACTTCAGCGGCCTGAGCTGCAAGGCTGCGGTCGATGCGGTGGCAAAGGCCCTCACCGCGCACGGGCTGGGTGACAAGAAGACCACCTGGCGCCTGCGAGACTGGGGCATCAGCCGCCAGCGCTACTGGGGCACGCCGATCCCGATCATCCATTGCGACACGCACGGCGCGGTGCCGGTTCCCGAAGCCGACCTGCCAGTGGTGCTGCCCGAGGACTGCATTCCCGATGGCAGTGGCAACCCGTTGCACACGCACGTGGGCTTCCATGCCGGCGTGACCTGTCCGGTGTGCGGCGCGCCAGCGCGCCGCGAGACCGACACGATGGACACCTTCGTCGACAGCTCGTGGTATTTCATGCGGTACTGCGACCCGCAGAAAGCCGACGCGATGGTCGGCGACGGCGCCAAGTACTGGATGCCGATGGACCAGTACATCGGCGGCATCGAGCACGCGATCTTGCACCTGCTGTACGCGCGCTTCTGGACCAAGGTGATGCGCGACCTGAAGCTGGTGTCGGTCGATGAACCCTTCACGAAGCTGCTGACGCAGGGCATGGTGCTGAACCACATCTACTCGCGCAAGACGGTGCAGGGCGGCATCGAGTACTACTGGCCGCACGACGTCGACAACACCTTCGGGGCCGACGGCAAGATCAGCGGCGCCACGCTCAAGTGCGACGGCTCTGCCGTGTCCTACGAAGGCGTGGGCACCATGAGCAAGAGCAAGAACAACGGCGTCGACCCGCAGGCTCTGATCGACCAGTACGGCGCCGACACCGCGCGGCTGTTCGTGATGTTCGCGTCGCCGCCGGAACAGACGCTGGAATGGAACGATGCCGGTGTCGACGGCGCGCACCGTTTCCTGAAACGCGTCTGGGGTTTCGGTGCCAGGAACGCCGACATCCTGAGGGCAGCCGATGCGATCCCGGCCGACCTGTCGGACGCCGTCAAGGCACTGCGCCGCGAAGTCCACCAGGTGCTGCGCCAGATCAGCTACGACTACGAGCGCATGCAATACAACACCGTGATCTCGGGCGGCATGAAGCTGTTGAATTCGCTCGAGGCCTGGAAGGGCGACGGCGCAGCATCGGTGCTGCGCGAGGGCTACGGCATCCTGCTGCGCGCGCTGTACCCCGCCTGCCCGCACGCCACCTGGACCCTGTGGAACGAGCTGGGCTACGCTGCTGCTCTTGGCGACCTGCTCGATGCACCGTGGCCCGAAGTTGTCGAGGCCGCACTGGCCCAGGATGAGATCGAGTTGATGCTGCAGGTCAACGGCAAGCTGCGCGGATCAATCACCGTGCCAACCGGTGCCGACAAGGCGGCCATCGAAAGAGCCGCGCTGGTCAGCCCGGATCTGCTGAAGTTCGCCGATGGTGCCCCGGTCAAACGCGTGATCGTCGTGCCCGGCCGCCTCGTCAATGTGGTGCTCTGAGATGCCCGCACGCTCGCGATACACACCTGCCGCCGACGTTGACCGCAGGCGCCGCGCCTGGATCGCGACGGCAACCACCCTGGCGCTGGCACCGCTTGTCGGCTGCGGTTTCGAATTGCGCCGAGCACCGGCGCTGAACTTCCGCACGCTGCAACTCACCGGCTTCAAGTCCAACTCGCCGTTCGAGAAGGAACTGCGCGAGAACATCAATGCCAGCCAGACCACGCTGGTCGTCGACTCGGCGGCGCAGGCGCAGGTGATTCTCGAAGCGCTCTCCGACCGGCGCGAGAAGACCGTCGTCGCTACCTCCTCCGCGGGCCAGGTGCGAGAGCTGAGTCTGCGCGTGCGCTTCAACTTCCGTCTGCGAACGGTGGCAGGCCGCGAATTGATTCCCCCGACCGAGCTGGTGCTCGGCCGAGACATGAGCTACAGCGAAACGACGGCACTCGCCAAGGAATACGAAGAAGCGCTGCTGTACCGCGAGATGCAAAAGGACATCGTCACCCAGATCATGCGGCGCCTGTCCACCGTGCCCGCGCTCTGAGTTCGACCTGACAACGATCCGCTGACCCGATGCAACTGCGCCTCGACCAGCTCGGCCCGCACCTTCAGAAAGGCCTGCGTCCGATCTACACCGTGTGGGGCGATGAGCCGCTGCTGACACAGGAAGCCGGGGATGCCTTGCGCGCCATTGCGCGACAGGCCGGGCACACCGAGCGGCAAGTGCACACCGTTTCGGGTGCGCATTTCAACTGGAGCGCACTGCTCGGCGCATCGCTGGCGATGAGCCTGTTTGCCGACAAGCAACTCATCGAAATCCGCATTCCCTCCGGCAAGCCCGGCAAGGATGGCTCCGAAGCACTTCAACGCTACTGCCAATCGCTGAGCGAGGACGTGGTGACGATCGTGCAGCTGCCCAGGCTCGACCGCCAGCAGCAACAGAGCGCCTGGTTCACCGCGCTCGACGCTGCCGGCGTGACCGTGCGTGTCGACCCCATCGAACGCAAGGCACTGCCGCTGTGGCTTGCGCAGCGCCTGGGTGCGCAGGGCCAGCGAGTGCAGGGCGGCGAATCGGGGCAGCGCACGTTGGCGTTTTTTGCCGACCGGGTCGAAGGCAACCTGCTCGCCGCGCACCAGGAGATTCAAAAACTGGCGCTTCTGTACCCGGCAGGTGAGCTGAGCTTCGAGCAGGTGGAGTCTGCGGTGCTGAACGTGGCTCGATACGACGTGTTCAAGCTGGGCGAGGCGGTGCTGGCCGGTCAGGTCGCGCGTGCACTGCGCATGCTCGAAGGTTTGCGCGCCGAAGGCGAAGCGGCGGTGCTGGTGCACTGGACGCTGACCGAGGACCTGCGCGCACTGAAGCGCACGCGGGATGCCGTCAACGCGGGCCGACCGCTCCCGCTCGCGCTGCGCGAAGCGCGGGTCTGGGGCGCCAAGGAGCGCCTGTTCGAGCGTGCACTGCCGCTGTTCACCGACAACGCGCTGGCCCAGTTGCTGCATGCCGCACAGATCTGCGACGGCCTGGTCAAGGGTCTGAAGCACCCGGACTGGCCACTGGAGCCCTGGGACGGCCTGAAGCGGCTGGTGCTCATGGCGATGCAGAGCACCTCGGTCACCCCCGGCACGGCGCGCAGCCGGGTGGTGGTGGTGCCGCCCCGGCTGGCGCTGGGTGCCTGATCGGCGCCGCGCCGAGCCCCACTCGCTTCAATAGCCTCGCGCCCGATCCACCCGGTCCTCCGGGGCCTCGCCGGCGCGCAGCCGCCTCACGTTCATGGCCGCGACGGCTGCAGCGCTGCGTGCATCGGTCTGCGCGGCGGCATGCGGCAGCATGGTCACGCTCGGGTGCAGCCAGTAAGGATGATCTGGCGCAAGCGGTTCGGTCGTGAACACGTCGAGCACGGCGTGCAGCAGGTGGCCCCGATCGAGCGCGGCAAGGAGGTCGGCATCGACGACATGCGCGCCGCGCGCCAGGTTCACCAGGCTCGCGCCTCGGCGCATCACGTCGAACATGGGCGCACACAGCAGGCCGCGTGTCGCAGGCGTCAGCGGCAACAGGTTGACGACGATGTCGGCGCGCGAAAGCAGCGGCTTCAGTGCGTGGTCTCCGGTGCACGTGTCGATCGACGGCAGTGTTGTCGGCCGGAGGCTCCATCCGCTGACCCTATAGCCCTGGTCAGCCAGGCGCAGCGCCACGGTGCGGCCCATCTGGCCGAGGCCCAGCACCGCGACCGCGACCTCGTCTGCACGCCGTTGCACGAGGGGCTGCCATTGCACAGCTCGCTGCTGCGCTGCGTAGGTGAAGAAGCCCCGGTGCAGGCTGAGCACCGCCCACAGGGCCGTCTCTGCCATCGCCGCGTTCATTGCCGGATCAACCATGCGTGCGATAGGCACGCCAGACGGCACGGTCGGGTCGGCCAGCAGCTTGTCGACCCCGGCCCACAACGACTGGATCAGACGCAGATTCGTCAGTCCGCACAGCGCGCCGGGTGGCGGGTTGGCGACGATCGCGATATCGATCGTCGCGTCGTCCGCAGCATGCCGGTCGCCGACGAAGGACTCATCCGGCAACTCCGACTGCAGAAGCTCCAGCCACAGACGCTGCTCGACAGCGTCGAAATCTGTGGCAAGCAGGATCGGCATGTTCCTCGCCGTCAGGCACGCAGCGAGGCAAGCAGCGCACGCAGCGCGCGCGTCACGGTCTGATGCCGCACGGCAGCCCGATCGCCTGCAAGTTGCAGCAAGAGCGCGGTGGTGTCGCCATCCGACCGAGCGACCGCGAGCCACACCGTGCCGACGGGCTTGCCGGGTGCCGCACCACCGGGTCCCGCGATCCCGGTCACGGCAACCGACCGTTGCACGCAAGATCGCTGCAGCGCACCTTCCGCCATCGCCCGAACAACGGCCTCGCTGACCGCACCATGCCGTTCGATCAACGCCTGCGGCACGCCGAGGAGCTCGGTCTTGGCCTCATTCGAATAAGTGACGAAACCGCGCTCGAACCAGTCGCTTGAGCCAGCGAGCGAGGTGCACGCTGCAGCGATCAGGCCTCCGGTACACGACTCGGCCGTGGCCAATCGCAGTCCGCGCAAGCGCAGCGCGCCAGCCAGGGCGTCAACGCCGGCTTGTTGTTCGGTGTCGAGTTCACTCATGCTGCCATTCCATTGGAAATCAAGGCCACAACCAGCGCCAACCGGCGATCACGAGCAAGGTGCAAAGCGCGGCGACCAGGTCATCGAACAGGATGCCGAAGCCCTGCGCCCAGCCGATGGGTTCTCCACGCCGGCCCTTGAAGGCGCGGTCGGCCCAGGCCACCGGTCCCGGCTTGGCGGCGTCGAAGTAGCGGAACAGCGCAAAGGCGACCGCCTGCGCCAGCAGCCCGGCCGGCATCACCAGCCAGAGCACCAGCCAGAATGCGAGCACCTCGTCCCAGACGATGGCGCCCGGGTCCGGAACGGCCATCGCGCGCGCCGTGACAGTGCTGGCCCACCAGCCGACGAGGAAGCTCGCAGCCAGCAGCGCCGCCATGTGCAGCGGGCCCAGGTACCGGTCCAGCACCAGGAAAGACATCCACGCCCACAGCGTACCGACGGTGCCCGGCGCGAATGGCGACAGGCCGCTGCCGAAACCGAGCGCGACGAAATGCGCCGGGTGGCTCATCAGCAGGCGCACAGACGGTCTGCGCGGAGCCTGGGCGGTCACCGGTTCACCAAGGGTGTTGTCGTTCATGGGCGGAAATGATCGAACGACGCGTGAGCGTGCGCCACCGACCGTCCATCGGCGTCGAAGAGTTCGGCGCTGGGGCCCGTGGCCGATCCGGGCCGGGGCACGATGCGGCCGATGCGGCTGACGGCGACGCCAGCCGATGTGGCAGCCGCCGCCACACGCGCCGCGTGCTCCGGAGACGCGGAGAACAGCAACTCGTAATCGTCGCCGCCGGACAGCGTGCAGAGGCGCTGCAGCCCCAGGGGCTGCCTGTGCATCACCGCGCTGCGCGGCACCGCATCGACATCGACCACCGCATCGACTCCCGAGCGCTGCAGGATGTGCCCGAGGTCGCCGAGCAGGCCGTCGGACACGTCGATCGCGCTGCTCGCCACGCCGCGCAGCGCCAGCCCCAGCCCGACTCGTGGCTGCGGCAGCTCCATCGCCATTCGCACGGCATCGAGATCGCGCCCATCCAGCGACAACGAGCCACGAAACACCTCGAGCGCCAACCGCGCGTCGCCGAGCGCACCACTGACATAGAGGTCGTCCCCTGCGCGCGCGCCCGACCGCAGGAGGGTACCGAGTCCTGCAGAGGCAGCAGCCGAGGGCCCCGGAACCTGGCCAAACACGCTGATGCAGATATTCAGCGGACCCTGAGTCGTATCGCCGCCGATCAGCTCGCAGCCGTGCGCGTCTGCCAGCGCCAGAAGTCCGCGCGAAAAACCATCGAGGAAGGCCTCGTCCGCGCGCGGCAGCGCCAGCGCCAGCGTGAAGGCCAGCGGCTCGGCACCACAGGCCGCGAGGTCACTCAGGTTGACCGCCAGCGCCTTGTGTCCCAGCCGATCGGGCGCCACCGTCGACAGGAAATGCCGGCCTTCGACCAGCATGTCGCACGAGGTCGCGATCTGCATGCCCGGAGACGGTGCGAACACTGCGCAATCGTCACCGATGCCCAGTGCAGCGCGTCGTGCCGGGCGGTCGAAATAGCGCGTGATCAGATCGAATTCACCGATAGACATCAAAGCATTCTCGCCGCGGCCGAAGATCACCACGGCCAGCCGCCGAATCGGGCCGCTTCTACAATGCACGCGATGATTCGCCGACTCCGGCCCTCGTTGGCCGGTCCGCTGCCAGTCCTGCGGACAGCTTCATCCCGCAAAGACCCAATGCGCTCTGACGCACCACGCCGCAGGCTTGCTGGCGTGAGTTGGTCATGAGCCCACCGGGCCATCCTGCACACGAATCCGCAGTGCACAGCACGAAGGTATCCCGATGACCACCCCGAACGACAGCAAAAAAGCCGAACTGCGCCGCGCCGCGCTCGAATACCACGAGTTCCCGACGCCGGGCAAGATCGCGATCGCGCCGACCAAGCAGCTGGTCAACCAGCGAGATCTGGCGCTGGCCTATTCGCCGGGCGTGGCAGCGGCCTGCGAAGAGATCGTGGCCGACCCGGCGAATGCCTTCAAGTACACCGCTCGCGGCAACCTGGTGGCGGTGATCACCAACGGCACGGCCGTGCTGGGGCTGGGCGACATCGGCCCGCTGGCGGCCAAGCCCGTGATGGAGGGCAAGGCGGTTCTGTTCAAGAAGTTTGCCGGGATCGATGTCTTCGACATCGAGCTGGCCGAACGCAACCTCGACAAGCTGATCGACACCATCGCGGCACTGGAGCCCACCTTCGGAGGCATCAACCTCGAGGACATCAAGGCGCCTGATTGCTTCTATGTGGAACGGGCCCTGCGCAAGCGCATGAAGATCCCGGTGTTCCACGACGACCAGCACGGCACGGCGATCGTCGTCGGTGCCGCGTTGCTGAACGCGCTGAAGGTCACCGGCAAGGACATCAAGCACGTCAAGCTGGTCACTTCCGGTGCGGGCGCTGCGGCATTGGCGTGCCTGAGTCTTCTGGTGAAGCTGGGGCTGCCGCGCGAGAACATATGGGTCACCGACCTGGCCGGCGTGGTCTACGAGGGCCGAGCCGAATTGATGGACGAAGACAAGATCGTCTTCGCCCAGAAGACCACACACCGCAGCCTCGCTGATGTGATGCGCGGCGCGGACGTTTTCCTCGGACTGAGCGCGGGCGGTGTGCTGAAGAAGGAGGTCGTCGAGACGATGAGTCCCCATCCGGTCATCTTCGCGCTGGCCAACCCGACGCCAGAAATACTGCCCGAGGAGATCAAGGAGGTGCGCAGCGACGCGATCATCGCGACCGGCCGCACCGACTACCCGAACCAGGTCAACAACGTCCTGTGCTTCCCCTACATCTTCCGCGGCGCGCTCGATTCGGGCGCGACAACGATCACGGTCGAGATGGAGATCGCCGCGGTGCACGCCATCGCCGATCTGGCGCAGGCCGAGCAAAGCGAGGTGGTGGCTGCGGCATACGCCGGAGCCAACCTCAGCTTCGGCCCCGAGTACCTGATCCCCAAGCCGTTCGACCCGCGTCTGATGATTCGGATTGCACCTGCGGTCGCCGAGGCGGCAGCAACGTCCGGCGTCGCCGCCCGGCCGGTGCTCGACATGGACGCCTACCGCGAGCGCCTGCAGAGCTTTGTCTATGCCTCGGGCACCACGATGAAGCCGATCTTCAACCTGGCCAAGCGTGCGCAGAAGAAGCGCATTGCCTATGCCGAAGGCGAGGACGAGCGCGTGATGCGTGCCGCGCAGATCGTGGTCGACGAAAGCCTGGCACGGCCCACGCTGATCGGGCGACCGGATGTCATCGCGTCCCGGGTGGAGAAGTTCGGCCTGCGCCTCGAAGCGGGGCGCGACTACGACCTGGTCAACACCGACAAGGACGACCGCTATCGAGATTACTGGCAAACCTATCACCAGCTCACGGCGCGCAAGGGCGTCACGGCTCAGTTCGCCAAGATCGAGATGCGGCGGCGCCTCACGCTGATCGGCTCGATGCTGCTGCACAAGGGCGAAGTCGACGGCATGCTGTGCGGCACCTGGGGAAACACCGCACTGCATCTGAACTACATCGACCAGGTGATCGGCCTGCGGGAAGGCGCCAGGACGTTCGCCTGCATGAACAGCCTGTTGCTGCCCGGCCGGCAAGTGATGTTAGTAGACACTCACATCAACTACGACCCAACGGCCGAACAACTGGCCGAGATCACGATGATGGCCGCCGAAGAGATGGTACGACTGGGACTGCGGCCGAAAGCCGCATTGCTGTCGCACAGCAATTTCGGTTCCAGCAACCAGCCGTCGGCGGTGAAGATGCGTGACACGCTGGCCCTGCTCCGACAGAACGCCCCCTGGCTTGAAGTCGACGGTGAAATGCACGGCGACACCGCGCTCGATGCGGACTACCGACGCGGTCTGATGCCCATGAGCACGCTGAGCGGCGAAGCCAACCTGCTTGTGCTGCCGAACATCGACGCGGCCAACATCGCCTACAACCTGCTGAAAACGGCGGCCGGCGGCGGTATCGCTATTGGACCCGTGCTGCTCGGCGCAGCCAAACCGGTGCATATCCTCACTGCATCGGCGACGGTGCGCCGCATCGTCAACATGACCGCGCTGACAGTGGCAGACGCCAACGCAGCGCGCTGAAGCGGCCACTCCCGGCCCCGACTTCGACGGCTTGTGACGATTTGAAGTCAGATTTGGAAGCTGTGGTTTGCCGCCAGCTCTGAAGATTTTCGTATATTGAACAATGACTTAATGTCATGTGAGCGCCCACTTATTCACGGGTGAACACGCCCTGTATTGAGGCGCAGCCTTGAGATTTTCGGTCCTATTCGGTACCATCGGTCTTTCCGAATCAAGGGACAACCCGTGTTTTTCTCTGGCCCAGTGGGGGATCGGCAACGCGTCGCCTGGTCAGCAAAAACAGCAGCTATCGCTGTTTCATTGGCTGCCGCGTTGTGGGCTCCAGGGGTGGTTTGGGCCAGGCAAGCGCACCCGGAAAGCGTCACCGCGCAATCTGTTGTTGCGCTGGCGCAACTGCCTGCAGAAGCCCAGAAAACCCATCGGTTGATTCATTCGGGGGGACCTTTTCCATACGGCAAGGACGGATCCGTGTTTGCCAATCGGGAACGGTTGCTGCCGGCGCACGCCCGTGGTTACTACCGCGAATACACGGTCCCGACCCCGGGTGCGCATGACCGAGGCGCTCGACGCATGATCTGCGGCGGGCTGCGGTTGACGGCACCTGCGGCCTGTTTTTACAGCGGCGATCACTACGCGAGCTTCGGCCGCATCGTGCCGTGATCACCGCTTTGGTTTTTTGTCCATAGGAGGAACGAGTCCATGCTCTTGCAGACCGTCCGTTCGAACATTGTTCAATCGATCCGCGCCTATCGCGTGGAGGATCTGATGCAGGCGGCGCATAACGCCGATCAGCATTTCCTCTACGCCAATCTGACGACGGCCCAGGCCAAACAGGATGTCCTGGACACCATCGCCGAGTCGTTCCTGTTTCCGGTGCATTTCGGCAAGAACCTCGATGCGCTCTACGACTGCATGACCGATCTGGTGCACAAGGCTGGCTCGCAACCCGGGTTCGTCGTGGTGCTGGAACAGCTGCCCGACAACCCTCGGTTTGACCGTGAGGCGCGTGAGCAACTGCTCGACGTGTTCCGGGATGCGGCCGATTTCTGGGCCGAGCGAAAAGTCCCGTTCAGGTGCTTCTATTCTTTTCAGTAGCCCGCTCTCAAGAACTCGGTTCTTGGGAGCGGGCTACCGAAATGCCCAGCGCCTCCGAAAAGCCCGCCAAGCCTGCCGCCAAGAGCGCGGCCGGAGCCAGCTTCGGAATGAACATGCCGCTGATGAGCAGTGCGTTCGACACCTCGATGTGGTTGAACGCCGCCTGACGGCGCGTTGTTGATCGACCATGAACAAGGCGGCCTGAGGGCCGCCTTGTTCATGGTCGCGGCACCTCAACCCATCGCACCGCACAAGGTAAGGTATTCGGACACCGCCACCTCCTCAGCGCGGCGCTGCAGGTCGAACTCACCCGCGAAGCCCCTTTCGTCGAGCCAGCGGCCCAGCGTGTTGCGCAGCATCTTGCGGCGCTGCGAGAAAGCCACCGTCACCAGTTCACCCAGCAGCGACGCATCGATGTCGGCCCGTGCTGGCAGCGGAAGCATGCGCACCACGGCAGAGCGCACCTGCGGCGGCGGGTCGAACGACTCCGGCTCGACATCGAGCACCGACTCGATCGCGTAGCGCCATTGCAGCATGACCGACAAGCGGCCGTAGGTTTTGCTGCCAGGCCCAGCCGCCATGCGCTCGACGACCTCCTTTTGCAACATGAAGTGCTGGTCGAGAACGTGTGCGGCCACCGGCAGCAGATGGAAAAGGATCGGCGTCGAGATGTTGTACGGCAGGTTTCCGACCACACGCAAAGGCTGCCCGGCTGCCCCGGACAGTGCAGAGAAATCAACGTTCAGCACGTCGGCCTCGATCACGTTCAATGCAGGCCGGAGCCGCAGGCGCGCGGCCAGATCGCGGTCGAGTTCGATCACGGTCAACCGCTCGCAGCGGTCGAGCAGCGGAAACGTCATCGCACCCAGGCCAGGCCCGATTTCTACCAGCGCCTCGCCCGGGTTCGGTGCGATCGCATCGATGATGGCGTCGATGGCCACTCGGTCGGTCAGGAAGTGCTGCCCGAACCGCTTGCGTGCAATGTGGCTCATCGGCGTTCCCGCAACGTCTGAGCGCACAGGATCAACGCGGCGGCGTCCGGCGCGTGATCACTGGGGTGGATCGCGCAACTCCACATAGGCGCGGGCTCGCAACTCGCGGGACCACTCGGTGTAGGCCTCGTCGTACTTCCTCTCGCGCAGCACGTTGCGGGCTTGTTCACGCTCCTGCTTGGCATCGAGCGTTGCCTGCCGTCTTTCAACGACCTGGATCAGGTGCACGCCGAATCGCGACACCACCGGATCGGAGATGCCGCCAACCGGCAGCGCATTCATCGCTTCTTCGAATTCCGGCACGAAGGTGCCCGCCGAGGTCCAACCCAGATCGCCGCCTTGAGGAGCGCTGCCGTCTTCGGAGTTGTCTTTCGCAAGCTGTTCGAAACTGCTGGTGCCCGCCTGAACCTGCCGCTTGAAACCGGCGAGACGGCGCGATGCCGTGGCCTGATCGAGCTCAGCGGTGATCTTCAGCAGGATGTGGCGCGATCGCGTCTCGGGAACCGAGAACGCCTGTCCGTCACGGCGCTCGACCAGCTTCAACACATGAAAACCAGCCCCGGTCCGCAGCAGCGTGTCAGCCACCTGCCCACTCTTCAATCCCTGGATACGTTCGACAAACGCATCGGGCAAGCGGTCGGCCGTCCGCAGACCCAGCGTGCTGCCCTGTGCCTTGTTCGAATCCTCGGAGATCTCGAGCGCGACGGCCGCGAATGATTCGCCCGACTTGACGCGGGCCAGCGCAGCCTCCGCGCGCGCCTGCCGTTCGGCGACCAGCGCCTCGGAGGCGCTCTCGGGCACGGTCACCAGGATCTGTGCGATGTTGAATTCGGCGCGCGATGAGGACTCGGAACGCTGCTTGGCGATCAGTGCGTCGATGTCGGCATCGGTGATGCGGATGCGGGCCTGGACCTCGCGTTCGCGGACGCGCTCGACCAGAATCTGGTCACGGAGGTTCTTGCGAAAGCGAGCAAAGTCGATGCCGTCCTCGACCAGCTTCTGGCGCAGCTGCGCCATCGTCACCTGGTTCTGCGAAGCCACGTTGGCCACGGCACGATCGAGCTCGCTGTCATCGATGCGCTGACCGCTTTCGCGGGCATGCGTGATCTGCGCGCGCTCGTCTATCAGCAGGTCGAGCAACTGGCGACGCAATTCGGCTTCAGGCGGCAAGGCCGTCTTGGTCCGCAACGCATTCGCCCGCACGCGTGCCAGTCGCTGCTCCACTTCGAGCGCAGTAACGAGCTCCTGGTTCACCACGGCAAGGATGAAGTCTCCGCTGCGTCCGGAGGCACTCGACGCTGTGGCGCGCGGTGACTGGGCCGCAACCGGTGACGGCTGACTGGCAAGCGCGCCAACAGCCACGGCAAACACAACGATCGATCTCAAGGCGTCATTCATAGAAGGAGAAGGTGTTCTGGGAGCTCGCCGGCGCATCTCGCAGCAGCCGGTAGCCAGGCACATTGTCCTTCAGCACCTGCAGTGGGTTGGACCCGAGCCGCGAGAGGCCGACCAGTTCAAGCTGGATCAGCAGACGCGTGGTGGCTTCAGCCCGCCCGGTGGACAGACGTTCGGCCACGACCCGCGTGATCCAGCAGCCCGCATCGTATTCGAGCCCGAGGATCGAATCGACGATGCGGCTGTCCCTGGTGCTGTAGTTGACGCGACCGACCGTGTAGAGCGAGCCTTTGCAACTGGCCGGATCGCCGCGCGAGTCGCCCGACAGGTTGGGGGCATCGGGTGTCCGGCCGAAGATCGGCCACTGCCAGCCGAGCTCGAGCTGCTCACTCAGGTTTCGCGTCTGACGGAACACCGCACTGACGGTGTGGAAGGGGCGGGGCGAATACGACGCGCCGACGATGGAGCGCACCGTCGTGCCGAGCTGCGGGCTGTACTGAACCGTGGCCGACAAGGACCAGTTGGGAATCACGTTCGTCGACCCGAGCAAAAGCAGATCCGAGATGCGCTGCGTGAGCGTGGTTCCCTCCGGCGTGACCCGCTGGTCGCTGAAAAGGTAGCGCTGCACCACGCCAAGCCGCATCGCCTCGCCACCATTCACGGGATCGAGAAGGCGGGTGGTCACCCCAGCCGTCACCGCGTGGGAGTCGGAAACGCGATCAACACCCGAGAAAGCGTTCTCGGTGAAGATCGTCTCGAAATTGAAGTCGCGCGGCGCCGAATCGTAGTTCGGCAGGATGCTCTGGTTGTGGTACGGGGTGTAGACATACATCAGCCTCGGCTCCAGCGTCTGACGCAAGTCCTTGCCAAACCATGACGAGTCCCGCTCCAGAACCCAGGCACTGTCGACACTCACGGTCGGAATCACGCGCGAGGCCTGCTTGCGGCCATCGCTCATCGGGCTGTCAAGGGAGTACGACGCCGCATTCACGGACACCTTCGGCGTCAGCGTCCAGCCGGGTGTGACCCACGGCCGGCTGAGGCTTGCAAGCGCGTGCACGCGCATGCCGGTCGGGCGATCTGCGGTATTGACGGTGCCGATCGGATTCGCGAAGCGGTTGAACTCTCCCTCGAAGCCCACTTCGAAGCCCTCGCCAACCGGCTGCAATGTCCGGGCGCCGATTTGCGGCAGGCGCTCGTAAGGTGCGTCGATCAGGCTGTCTGCGTTCTGCAGAACCTGCCAGCGCTGTGCTCTTGCATAGGTCGTCCATTCGCCGAACGGACGTGTTGCCTCGATATCGGACAGGAGCAGCCGCGGCGTGATCGTGTTCAGGTCGCGCCGGAAATCCTTCCAGTAGTTGTCGTCGGAGACGCGTTCCACCCGGATGCTCAGACGGGTGTCATCAGCCCAGGCGGCCTCGTGCTTCGCACCGAACGAATAACGCGTCCGGCCCGCTTCAAGGTCGTTGGGCAACAGGTTCAGGTTGAGCTCGCCGTGATAGTTCTCCTCGAGGTAGCGAAACTCGCTGCCCAGACCGACGCCGCGCCGAAAGCTGGCCGACGGAGTGAAAGTCGCATCTCGATTCGGCGCGATGTTCCAGTACCAGGGCACTTCGAGGCGCACACCGCTGCGGCTGTCGATGGCAACGCTCGGGGGCAGCCAACCGGACTTGCGTTCATCGGTCAGCGGGAAGCTCAACTCAGGCGCCCAGAGGATGGGCACGCCGAGAAAGCGCAGCACCGCACCCTCGGCAATGCCTTCGTTGTTGTTGAAGTCCATCTTGACGCGGTCGCTGGTCAACAACCAGTCCGGGTCTCCGCTGCCGTCGGCAGGGCAGCTGCTGTAGGTCGCTTTCGTCGCGACCGTGCGCTGGCTGTCGATGAAATCGATGCGCTCGGCCTTGCCGCCGGCCGCCGTCCGGCCAAAGTAGTACGTCGGATTGGTGAAGTACCCCTCGAAACGCTGGACCTTCAATTGCAACTCGGGGCCGGTGTAGCGGTTGCCGTCCTGGTCGATCTTCACGTTTCCACGCGCCAGTGCGAGGTCTTCGACCTGGTCGTAGCTGAGCAGGTCGGCTTGCAGCATCAGGTCGCCACGGCGAAGCACCGCGTCGCCTTCGGCGATCGTCTCCAGATCAGGCCGACCGCGTACCTTTTGCGCCTGAACCGTGATCGGCAGCTGCTTGCCAGCGTCACCGCGAGGCAGCGGCAGCAGCTTGGGAGAAAGCCGCAACTCGATGCCGGAATCGGTGATCAAAGGTTTCACCGGGGTCTGCGCGACGGCCGGCGTCGCAGCAGGCAGCGGAACCGAACCGATGGGCGGCCGACCCCATTGCGCCCATGCGGGGCCGCTGGCAGCCAGCACCGCTGCGGCGAGCGGCAGCAACTGCCATGCGCGGCCGCGACCCGGTGCGACACAGGATGTCGAGCCGCCGGGACACAGTAGACGGACAAGTGGACGAGGCAGCAAAGGCAGAGAAAAGCAGGCGGGAGGAGGTGGCGAACGCCACGAACGCGAACGGCGGTTTGTAAAATTGATTATCCATGAGGGTGTGGCAGCGACTGCTCCCGGATGACCCACCTTTTCGCACCTGCGCGCCCGCACGCCGCCCCGCCATGACCCCACTGCCTCCTTGCATCGCTTCTGCTGATCCCCCCGGTGTCGTGTGGGCCGATCCAGCCCGCGGAGAAGACTTCCAACGCTGGATCAATGCGATCGCCAGCGTGCATGGCCTGCGCACCGAGACGTTGCGGCCCGCATCCAATGACGCGAGCTTCCGGCGCTACCTGCGCATCGACGGCGTCTCGACCAGCTTCATCGTGATGGACGCACCGCCTGCACAAGAGGACGTTCGGCCCTTCCTGGCCGTGGCCTCGCTGATCCGGGACGCACGCCTCAACGCACCGCAGGTGCTGGCGCAGGACGTCGAGCACGGCTTTTTGCTTTTGAGCGACCTCGGCACGCGGCTTTACCTCGGCGAGTTGCAGACGGCGGTGGCCGCAGCCGACAACGCCAGCGTCGAGCACCTGATGCGCTCCGCGATGTCGGCGCTGGTCGTGTGGCAGCAACGCATCGACTCGAGCCCGCTTCCGGCGTATGACGACGCGCTGCTGCGGCGTGAGCTGGCGCTGTTCCCGGAGTGGTGCGTTCAGCACGAGTTCGGGGTGACCTGGAACAAGGACGAGCAGGCGGTCTGGGCCACCACCTGCGACCTGCTGGTGAACAGCGCGCTGGGCCAGCCGACGGTTGCCGTGCACCGCGACTACATGCCACGCAACCTGATGGTGTGCGACGGCAGCACCGTGGGCGGGGGTGTGCTGGTCAGCCCCGGCATCCTCGACTTCCAGGATGCGGTGCGCGGTCCGATCAGCTATGACGTGGCCTCGATGCTGCGCGACGCCTTCATCAGCTGGGACGAGGAGCAGGAGCTCGACTGGGCCATCCGCTACTGGCAGCAGGCGCGCAAGGCCGGCCTGCCGGTGCCTGCCGACTTCGGCGAGTTCTGGAAACCACTTGAGTGGATGGGACTGCAGCGCCACCTGAAGGTGCTGGGCATCTTCTGCCGTCTGAAGCACCGAGATGGCAAGCCGGCCTACAGCGCCGACCTGCCGCGTTTCTTCCGCTACGCACACAAGGTGGCGACTCGATACGAAGGGCTGGGCCCGCTGGCTCGACTGATCGAGCCGCTGATGGGCGCCACGCGCGTCGAGGCGTTCTACTGAAGTTCAGGCCCGAACCACCGTGACGGTGCAGTCCGCCTGCGCCACCACCTGCGAGCTGATGCTGCCAAGGTAACGACGCAGTGTCGAGTTGCCGCGCGCACCCATCACGATCTGATCGACCTGGTTTCGAGCGGCGAAATCGACGATGGCGGCGGCGGCGTCAGGCGCCTCCAGCACGTGGAACGTCAGGCGCCCGTCTTCGAGGTTCAGTTGCTTGCTGATGGGCCGGGCCCAGTGCTTCAGTCCGACAAGCTGCTTGATATGGCGGCTCTGGCCATCGGGATCGACCAGCTGATCCATGCCGATGCGCGCCGTCTTCATCACGCTGACGCAGGCCAGTCGCGCGCCGGGTTCGGTCACGACGATGCGCCGCACCGTCTCGCGCAGTCGCTCGAGCAACTCGTCCGCAGCCTGATCGACGTCGATTGCAGCCATCACGATCGGGCACCGCATGACCCGGCTGGTCACGCCCTCGACCGGCACGCTCTCGGGCTCGGCACCGATGGCGAAGAACCAGCGCTTGAGCCGCTGGAGCGAGCCGCTGACGTGCGCGCGCTGGGCACGGGCCGTGAGCGGCACCTGCGTCGGGTCCTGCAGCGCCAACGCCAGCTGGGCGCCGGTTTGCCAGCGACGCTCCGGCTTCACTTCCAGGCACTTCAGGATCACTTCCTGAAGCCAGGGCGGGCAGTCTGCGCGCAGCGCACGCGGCGGAATCGGGTCCACGTACAGGCGACGACGCAGGCCGCGCACCGTGACTGGCGAACCGAAAGGCCGCTGGCCGGTGGTGAAGTGATACAGCATCACTCCCAGAGCGAACAGGTCGGAGCGCGGGTCGTCCCGGACGTACTGAACCTGCTCAGGAGAGATGTAAGGCCCGGTGCCCATGGGCAGCGAGAACTCCTCGTCGAGCAGGTCCGGCAATCTGTCGTGATGCGACAGGCCGAAGTCGACCATCACCGCGGTGCCATCAGGCCGGAAGACGATGTTGCTGGGCTTGACATCCAGGTGCACCAGGTGCTGGCGGTGCAGGTCGTGCAGAGCAGTCGCCACACGCGAACCGATCTCGATGACTTCGTCGATCGCCAGCGGCGCTTCATCGAGGCGCGCGCGCAGAGACGGGCCGTCGATGCGCTCCATCACGATGTAGGGCTCGCGGCTGAAATCACCGCGCGCGACGAAGCGCGGCACATGCGAACCGCGCAGCGCCGGCAGGATCATCTGCTCGACCTCGAACCCGACGATCGAGGCCGGGTCTTCGCCGCCCATGATGCGTGGCACCTTCATGATCAGCGGCAGATCCGCGGGAACATCGGCCGGTGGCGGAGCCACCCCCTCGCCGGCTGGCAGGCGCGTCACGCGCCACAGGTGCGCCATGCCGCCGGTGTGCAGCTTCTCTTCGAGTTGCCAGCCATCGACGATGCTGCCAGCCACCAGCGCTGCGCGGACGACCGGCCCCAATGTGGAGTCTGTTTCAGTTTCCATCAGCAAGTCGGGCAGCGAGTGATTGCGGCAAGCCGGCCGCGCGGATCTTGGCCATCGCGGCCTCGTGGTCGTACGGGACGCGCCAGTAGGTCAGCTGGGCCGCGTCCTCGTCATAGAGCGCATAGCATGCCGCCGGATTGCCGTCGCGCGGCTGACCAGCCGCGCCGGGGATCACCAGCCAGCGGCGACTTGCCAGCAAGGGGATCACCTCGCCTGCCACAGGGACGAAGGAACCCGACTTGCCCGTCGCTGAAAGGTGATACAGCATGGGCTCGTGCATGTGACCGCAAAAGGTGATGCGCTGACGCGTGGCCTGCAGACTGCGGACCGCCTCGGACTTTCCTTCGACATAAGCCCAATCCGCCGGAGCGAACGCATTCGCATGGACGAACAGCAGGTCACCATGCTCGTGTGCCAAGGGCAACCCGGCCAGGAAGTCGAGCTGTCCGGCATCGAGCCGCTCGCGTGTCCAGTCGACCACGAGGCGTGCGTTGGCGTGCATCGTGCGCCGCGCCCCTTGCGCAACCGCCGCGTCGTGGTTGCCCATCACGGCCAAGGCTCCACGATCCACGTGCTGGCGAATGCAGTCCACCACCCAGGCGGGATCGGCGCCGTAGCCGACGAAGTCACCGACAAATGCGTGTTGTCGTGCACCCTGCATCGCCGCATGTTCCAGCACCGCCTGAACCGCCTCGCGGTTGGCGTGCAGATCGGTGATGACGGCGATCTTCATGGCTCGGCTATTCTGAACCGCCCTTCACCCTCGATCAGTACGGCGTAGAGACTTCAGCATGAATCTGCCAGCCTCGACACTCACGATATTGCTCACTGCCGCATTCGCCGTCGGCCTGATGTGCTGGGAGCGTGCGCGACCGAATCTGGCTTACCCGACCGACTGGCAGTGGATGGGACGGGCAACCGGTTTCGGCTCGACCGGTGTCTTGTTGACGATGCTCCTGGGTGGATGGATCGAGTCTCATGCCGCCGTGTTTTCGTTCCTGCGACGAGGCAATTCACTGACTGCGCTGCCCGACAGTCTCCAGGGTCTTGTCGGGTATCTCTGCGTGACGTTCATCGTGTACTGGTGGCACCGTTTCCGCCATCAGAGCGACCGGTTATGGACACTGTTCCACCAGATTCATCACAGCACCTACCGGCTCGAGGTCGCCACCGCCTTCTACGCGCACCCCACTGATTTCCTCGCCACATCGGTGATCGTCAGCGGGGTCTCCTATGGGCTGCTGGGCTACGGTCTGGACGCGGCGGTCTGGACAGCGTTCTGGGTCGGCATATTCGAGTTGTGGGAGCACACGAACGTTCAAACCCCTCGGTGGCTGGGCTATGTCATCGTCCGCCCCGAAATGCACCGAATCCACCACGAGAAAGACCGGCATAGAAACAACTATGGTTTGCCGGTCTGGGACATGCTGTTCGGGACCTATGAAAACTCCCTGCGATCCGTCGCTTGCGGTTTCAGCAAGGAACAGGAAGAACGCGTCTTGCCAATGCTGCTTTTCAGGCATGCTGACAAATAGGCGCATCGCAACAGCTACTTGCCTATGCAGAATCTGCTGAATATCTCCCCGAGCAATTCATCCGGCGTGGACTGACCGACGATCTCGCCGAGGGCGCGTTGTGAAAGGCGGAGTTCTTCGGCCAGCAGGTCGAGCGCGGGCACGACGCCGGTGAGTTGACGCGTCGCTTCATCGACATGCAAACGCGTCTGGCCCAACGCGTGAACGTGCCGCGCTCGCGCGATGTAGACGCCCTCTGGGTGTTCGTGCCAGCCGGCCAGCTCCAGCAGGCGACGGCGCAGCGCGTCGAGCCCCGCACCCGTCTTGGCCGACAGCCAAAGGTCCGAGGGGTCGCCAGCGACGGAACACTGGGCCAGGTCGGCCTTGTTGTAGACGTCGAGCACACGGCCGGTGTCGATCAGCGAAAGCGGGAGGCGCCGGCGGATGGCAGCGTTGCCCGCGTCGTGATCCGAATCGCCGAGCCGTGTCAGGTCATGCAGGAGCAGCAATGCATCGGCGCCCTCGATCTCGGTCCAGCTGCGGGCGATTCCGATCTGCTCGATCGGTTCGTCGGTCTCGCGCAGACCCGCGGTATCGATCATGTGCACCGGAACGCCTTCGATCTGGATCGTCTGGCTGACCTTGTCGCGCGTGGTGCCGGGGATCGGCGTCACGATCGCGAGCTCGGCACCGGCCAGGGCGTTCAGCAGAGAACTCTTCCCCACGTTGGGCTGCCCGGCGATCACCACCGTGATGCCGTCGCGCAGCAAGGCGCCCTGACGTGTTCGCGCTTCGATGCGTCGCAGCTTCTCCGTGATCGCTGAAAGCTGCCCCTTGGCGTCGGCCTGCTGCAGGAAATCGATGTCTTCTTCGGGAAAGTCGAGCGTGGCCTCGACCAGCATGCGCAGGCGCATCAGCAGTGCATCGAGCTCGCGGATCTCTGCAGAGAAGTCCCCGCTCAGAGAGCGTGTTGCCGAGCGAGCAGCGGCCTCGGTGCTGGCATCGATGAGATCGCTGACGGCTTCGGCCTGGGCGAGGTCGAGCTTGTCGTTGAAGTAGGCACGCTCGGTGAATTCGCCAGGCGTCGCCGGGCGCAGCCCGGGCAACACTGCAAGGCCGGTGGCGGTGTCGATGGTCGAGGCGGCTTCGAGGCAGCGAGCGAGCAGCAGTTGCAACACCACCGGGCCACCATGGGCCTGCAATTCCAGCACGTCTTCACCGGTGTACGAATGCGGCGCAGGAAAGTGGATCGCCAGACCGTGGTCGATCGGTGCGCCTTGAACATCGAGAAAGGGCAGGAACGTGGCGTGCCGGGCCGCCAACGTCCGGCGACACAGCGCGGTGATCAGCGGGCCCAGGTCGCGGCCTGAGACCCGCACGATGCCGACCGCGGCTCGCCCTGGCGCGGTGGCGACAGCGACGATCGGGTCATGGTGGCGCGGCAGCATGCGGCGCATTCTCTGCTGTCATGCCTATTCGCCGCCTGCCTGTAGGTCACGCACCGCGGTGCTCTACTTGCCGAGCACCCCGAGCTGCTTGTTGATCAAGTACTGCTGCGTGATCGACAGGATGTTGTTGGTCAGCCAGTACAGCACCAGACCGGCCGGGAACACGAAGAACATGACCGAGAACACCAGCGGCATGATCCACATCATCTTGGCCTGCATCGGGTCGGC
>JBJXEJ010000119.1:0-3637 GCA_046154125.1 Rhizobacter sp.
GATGAGCGCGATCCAGCAAGCCCTGAACCCGAGCTTCTCGACTGCCGACTTCCGCGCCGCACTGGGCACATTCGCCACCGGCGTCACGGTGATCACCGCGCGCGACGCGCACGGCAAACCGGTCGGCTTGACCGCGAACTCGTTCAACTCGGTATCGCTGTCGCCCCCACTGGTGCTGTGGAGCCTGTCGCGCAGCGCATCGACGATGCCGGCATTCACGCGCGGCTCCCACTACGCGATCAACATCCTGGCGGCAGACCAGCGAGGGATCGCCGAACGCTTCTCGCGCAAGGACATCGATCGCTTCGAGGGCATCCAGCTGCGTGAAGGCGTGAACGGCGCACCGGTCCTCGACGGCGTGATGGCGGTTTTCGAGTGCTTCAACCGCAGCCAGTACGAGGAAGGCGACCACATCATCTTCGTCGGCGAGGTCGAACACTGCACGCGGCGCGAGGGTGCGCTGCCGCTGATCTTCCACGGCGGGCGGTACTACACCGAGCTGCCGCTGTAGCGCCGATGGGCGCGTTCTGACGCCCGCGCCCATCGAGCTACTTGCGCACAGCAGCCCGCGCCGAATCAATGTCGATGTAGCGCCAGAACTCGCGCATGAACGGGTGGCGCTGGTAGCCGATCACCCACGGGAACGTCAGGTCGGTGGCGATGCGGTGGGCGTGCACCTTCATCGGCATGTAGGCCACCAGCAGCTTGCTGGCCTCCTGCATCAGCGCGAGGCGCTCGGGCGTGTCGCCCAACAGCGTCTGCTGGTCGTACAACTTGTTGAACGCTGGCAGGTCGAAGAACGCCAGGTTGCCTTCGCCCTTCTGCGGACCGTATGCGAGCGCGAGGAAACCGTCGGCGTCGGGCGATGAGGCGCTCTGCCCCAGCCCCCACATCATGATCTTGCCGGCGCGTGCGGCCTTCAGCTGCTCGGGCCACTGGCCGATCTTGAACTCGACCTTGATGTGGATCGCGTCCATGTACTTCTTCCACAGCTCGTTGAGCTGGCGCGAGGTCTGGTCGGGCGAGGTGCTGTAGATCAGGGTCAACGGCTTGCCATCGGGAAGGTCGCGCCAGCCATCACCGTTCTTGTCGACATAGCCGTACAGATCGAGCAGCGCCTTCGCACGCGCCGGGTCGTACAGACTCATCTCGGACTTCCACTTCGGATCGAAGCCGAAGGTCATCGGCGGCAGCGTGCTTTCGGCCGGCACCGCCTGGTTGCGGCGCACGAGCCGGATCTCGGTCTGCGTGTCGTAAGCCAGCGCGATCGCACGGCGCAGCGCGACCTTCTCCGGCGTGTAGCCGCCGACCAGCGGGTCCTGCATGTTGAAGTAGGTGAACGCGATGTCCGAGCCAGGCGTACGCACCATGCCGATACCGCGCGCCGCGAGGTTCGGCGCGATGCGGTTGTTCGGGATCGCCAGGTTCGAGAACTCGGCCGGCAGGCGCTCGATCATGTCGTGCTCGGCATTGAGGAACGCCAGCCAGCGTGGCTGCGATTCCTGCACCACCGACACCTCGACGCGGTCGATCATCGGCAGCCGCTTGCCTTTCATCCGTGCATACAAGGCCTGCGCCGCCGGGTCGTCGGTGGGCGGCTCGGCTTCGTAGAACTGCTCACGGAAATTCGGGTTGCGCGTCAGCACCATGCGCGACGAGCGCTGCCATTCGCTCAGCAGATACGGCCCGGTGCCGACCGGGTGCTCCATGATCTTGTCGCCGTAGGCCTCGACCACCTCGCGCGCCAGCGCGCTGGTGCCGGTGAAGTTGTTGATGAAGCGCGGGCTCGGCTTGCCCAGCGTGATGCGGTAGGTGTAGCGGTCGAGCGTGCGCAGGCCTTCGATCTCGGTGTCGTAGTCGAAAGGCGTGCGGTCTTTCAGCGCCCTCTCGCGAAGGGCATCCAGACCGATCACTTTTTCGTCGGCGAGGCTCGGATACGCCGGGCTCTTCCAGCGCGGGTCGAAGATCCGTTTCAGCGAGAAGACGTAGTCGGCAGCGACCAGCTCGCGCTTCTGGCCCTTGAACGCCGGGTCGTCGGCGAAGTAGATGCCGGGCCGGATCTTCACCGTGTAGGTCTTGAAGTCGGCCGACACGTCGGGCATCTCGGCCGCGGTCTGCAGCTTCAGCTTGACCGGCCGCGCGAGGTAGTCGTAGGTCAGCGGCGACTCGAGGATGTTCGCGATGATGGTCGCCGAGTACAGGTCGGAGATCTGCGCCGGGTCGAAGCCGGTCTCGGCGACCGGGAAAGCGTAGCGGAACACCTTCTGTGCCGGCGAAGCGGCCGCTGCAGCAGCGCGGGCCGAATGCCCACCGGTCGCACTGCACACGACCATCGCCAGCAAGGCCGATCCGACAACCGCACGCAATGATCCTGACTTCATCCGAGGTACTCCTGGCCGATCGGTGTGCTCAAGCGCGCGCAGTCTAGACTCTCCAGCCCATGGCCGCCTACCTGCTCAGACGACTCTGGCAAACCATCCCGACGCTGGCCGGTGTGATCCTGCTGGTGTTCGTCTTGTTCAAGTATTTCGGCGGCGATCCGGCGGAAATCCTCGCCGGCCAGATCGCCAAGCCCGACCAGATCGCGGCGATCCGCCAGCAGCTCGGCCTCGATCAGCCGTGGTGGATCCAGCTGTGGATCTTCGTCAAGCAGGTGCTGACCTTCGACTGGGGTCGCAGCTGGGCCACCAACGAGGCGGTGTCCGACCTGTTCCTGACACGACTGCCGGCGACGCTGACAGTGATGGTGCCGATCCTCGTGCTGGAAGTGATCCTCGCGATCCCGCTCGCGCTGGCGATCGCGGTGGTGCGTGGCTCGCTCACCGACCGGGCGGTGATGGTGCTGACCACCGTCGCGCTGTCGATCTCGTTCCTCGTCTACGTGATCGTCGGTCAGTGGCTGTTCGCCTTCAAGCTCGGCTGGTTTCCGGTGCAGGGCTGGAGCGGTTCGGTCTGGACCAACCTGGCGACCTACGCGCCGCTGCCGGTGCTGCTCGCGGTGCTGGTCAGCCTGGCACCGCAGACGCGGCTGTACCGCAGCTTCTTCCTCGACGAGATCGACCAGGACTACGTGCGCACCGCGCGCGCCAAGGGGCTGACCGAGCGCGTGATCCTGCTGCGTCACGTGCTGCGCAACGCGATGATCCCGATCCTGACCAGCATCGGCACCGGGCTGCCGGGGATCTTCGTCGGCTCGTTTTTGATCGAAGTCTTTTTCTCGATCCCGGGCCTCGGCCGCGAGGTGCTGCTGGCCGTCAACCGCAGCGACTACCCGGTGATCCAGGCGGTCACGGTGTACCTCGCCGCGATCACGATGCTGATCAATGTGCTGACCGACGTGCTCTACAAGCTGGTTGACCCACGGGTGGTGCTGAAGTGAACCCATACCCCTTGATTCCTTTCCTGCTGGTTGATGAAGCGCGCGATCGCGCCGACGGCGTGCACTGCTCCGCGAATGTCCCCGGCACGCGCGCCCAGCTCACACGCCTGCTTCATGGGTTGTGCGTCTCACCACGCGCGGTGGAGCAACTGACATGAGCGCCGTGCTGCCGTCGTCTGCGATGCCGCGCGTTGCGGATCGCTCCGAAGGCGTCTGGTCGTCGGCCTGGCGGCGTTTTCGCACCGACCGCGTCGGGCT
>JBJXEJ010000120.1:0-34607 GCA_046154125.1 Rhizobacter sp.
GCGACATTCCCGGTGTCATCAAGGCGAGCTGGTAAGCGGCGCGTCGATCAGGAGATATTCGTATGAGCATGAGTGATCCTATCGCCGATATGCTGACCCGCATTCGCAACGCCCAGATGGTCGAAAAACCATCGGTGTCGATGCCGTCTTCGAAGTTGAAGATCGCGATCGCCCAGGTGTTGAAGGACGAAGGTTATGTCGACAGCTACGCCGTGGTCGGCGAGGCGGCCAAGCCCCAGTTGCAGATCGCATTGAAGTACTACGCCGGTAAGCCCGTGATCGAGCACATCGAGCGTGTCAGCCGTCCAGGCCTGCGTGTTTACAAGGGCCGTCACGATATCCCGAACGTCAAGAACGGTTTGGGTGTCGCGATTGTCACCACTCCGCAGGGTGTGATGACCGATCGCAAGGCGCGTCAGGTCGGCATCGGCGGCGAAGTTCTTTGCTACGTCGCCTAAGGAAGGAATCAGCATATGTCCAGAGTTGGAAAAATGCCGGTGTCCTTGCCGCAGGGCTTGGATTTCTCGGCCACCGCAGATCGCATTACCGTCAAGGGGCCGCTGGGCACCTTGGTTCGCCCGGCGAATCCCTTGGTCACCGTGAGCAACACTGCAGGCAAGCTGGAATTCGTTCCGGCCAACGACAGTACGGCGGCTGACGCCATGTCTGGGACGATGCGCGCGCTGGTTGCGAACATGGTCAACGGAGTCAGCAAGGGCTTCGAGAAAAAGCTTTCGCTGGTCGGCGTGGGCTTCAAGGCACAAGCCGTCGGCAGCAAGCTGAACCTGCAGATCGGGTTTTCGCATCCGGTGGGCAAGGACATGCCTGAAGGCGTGAAGGTCGAATGCCCGACGCCGACTGAAATCATCATCAGGGGCTCCGACCGTCAGGTAGTGGGCCAGATCGCCGCTGAAGTCCGCGCCATTCGCCCGCCCGAGCCCTACAAGGGCAAAGGCATTCGATACGTTGGCGAGAAGGTCACGATCAAAGAGACCAAGAAGAAGTAAGGAGCGGATGACATGTTGAATAAAAAAGATCAGCGCACCCGTCGCTCACGTCAGACCCGGGTTCGCATTGCCCGGCAGCGGGTGGTTCGCCTCACGGTCTTCCGCACCAACCTGCACATCTATGCCAGCGTAATTTCTGACGATGGCAATCGCGTGCTGGCCAGCGCATCGACTGTCGAAGCCGATGTCCGCAAGGAACTTGGTGCGGCGGGTAAAGGCGGCAACGTCGGCGCTGCGGCTCTGATCGGCAAACGGATCGCTGAGAAGGCCAAGGCTGCGGGCGTCGAGAAAGTCGCGTTCGACCGGGCCGGTTTCGCCTACCACGGACGCGTCAAGGCGTTGGCTGAGGCCGCTCGTGAAGCCGGTCTTCAGTTCTAAGCAAGGAATTCGAAAATGGCAAAGTTTCAACCCCGCGCGCAGACCGAAGGCAATGACGACGGCCTCAAGGAAAAGATGATCGCGGTCAATCGCGTCACCAAGGTCGTCAAGGGCGGACGCACGCTCAGTTTCGCGGCGCTGACCGTTGTCGGTGACGGCGATGGCCGAATCGGCATGGGCAAGGGCAAGGCCAAGGAAGTTCCTGTGGCGGTGCAGAAAGCCATGGAGGCCGCTCGCCGAAACATGGTGAAGGTTTCGCTGAAGAATGGTTCGATCCACCACAAGGTTGTCGGCGAACACGGTGCTTCGCATGTGCTGATGGCGCCAGCGCCAGCCGGTACCGGCATCATTGCAGGTGGCCCGATGCGCGCTGTGTTCGAGGTGATGGGCGTGACCGACATCGTGTGCAAGAGCCTCGGCTCATCGAACCCCTACAACCTGGTTCGGGCGACCTTGGATGCGTTGAAGCACACCAGCACCCCTGCCGAGGTCGCCGCGAAGCGCGGCCTGACGGTTGAAGCGATCTTCAACTGACATCGAGCTGGAGAAAAAAATGGCTGACAAACCCACCGTCAAGATCAAGCTGGTCCGCAGCATTGCAGGCACCCGTGAATCCCACCGCGCCACCGTGCGGGGGCTTGGGCTGCGCAAGCTCAACAGCGAGTCCGAACTCGAAGACACGCCCGCAGTGCGCGGCATGATCAACAAGATCTCGTACCTGCTCAAGGTACTCTGAGACCGACCTGGAAAAGATGACCATGGAACTCAACACCATCAAGCCCGCCGAGGGCTCGAAACGCCAGCGCCGTCGTGTCGGCCGTGGCATCGGCTCTGGCCTGGGCAAGACCGCAGGCCGTGGTCACAAGGGTCAAAAGTCGCGCGCCGGTGGTTACCACAAGGTCGGCTTTGAAGGCGGACAGATGCCGCTGCAACGGCGCTTGCCCAAGCGCGGTTTCAAGTCGGCATCGTTGAAGTACAACGCCGAGATCACGCTGACCGATCTGGAGCGCCTGGGCGCTGTCGAGGTTGACCTGTTGGCGCTAAAGCAAGCTGGACTGGTTGGCCAGCTGGCCAAGGTGGTCAAGGTCATCAAGACGGGCGAGTTGACCCGTGCCGTGGCGCTCAAGGGCGTCGGCGCGACGGCGGGCGCCAAGGCGGTCATCGAAGCGGCTGGCGGCTCGGTCGCCTGAGTCAGGTCGAACTGCACTTGAACTGCTGACCCAACCGTGGCAACCAACGCGAATCAACTGGCCAAGAGTGGCAAATTCGGAGACCTGCGTCGCCGATTGACGTTTCTGTTGCTTGCGTTGGTCGTGTATCGGATGGGCGCTCACATTCCGGTGCCGGGTATCGACCCGAATCAGCTGGCGGAGCTGTTCAAGGGGCAGGCCGGTGGCATCCTGAGTCTCTTCAACATGTTCTCGGGTGGCGCGCTTTCGCGCTTCACCGTGTTCGCTCTGGGCATCATGCCGTACATCTCTGCGTCGATCATCATGCAGTTGATGACGTATGTGGTGCCGACACTGGAAGCGTTGAAGAAAGAAGGCGAAGGCGGCCGACGCAAGATTACCCAGTACACGCGGTACGGCACGTTGGGATTGGCGATCTTCCAATCTCTGGGCATTGCCCTGGCGCTCGAAGGATCCCAAGGTCTGGTGATCTCTCCCGGTTTCGGTTTCCGCTTGACGGCAGTGGTCAGTCTGGTCGCTGGGACAATGTTCCTGATGTGGCTGGGTGAGCAAATCACCGAGCGTGGGCTCGGCAACGGTATTTCGATATTGATTTTCGCCGGCATCGCGGCCGGACTCCCCAACGCCATTGGTGGATTGTTCGAACTTGTGCGTACCGGTTCGATGAGCTATGTGGCTTGCTTGTTCATTCTTGTAGTCGTGGCTTTCGTGACCTTTGCGGTGGTTTTCGTAGAGCGAGGTCAACGCAAGATATTGGTGAACTACGCGAAACGTCAGGTCGGCAACAAGGTCTACGGCGGTCAGTCTTCGCACCTGCCGCTGAAGCTCAATATGTCGGGTGTGATTCCGCCGATTTTCGCGTCCTCGATCATTCTCTTGCCGGCGACCGTGGTGGGTTGGTTCGCCACGGGCGATGGCTTGCGCTGGCTGAAAGATCTTGCTGGACTGCTCTCCCCGGGGCAGCCGATCTATGTGCTCCTGTACGCCACGGCCATTGTGTTCTTTTGTTTTTTCTACACCGCGCTGGTCTTCAACAGTCGTGAGACCGCAGACAACTTGAAGAAGAGCGGTGCATTCATTCCCGGAATAAGGCCTGGTGATCAGACGGCACGGCACATTGATCGGATCTTGTCTCGATTGACCTTGGCGGGTGCGGTTTACATCACTCTCGTGTGTCTCCTGCCCGAGTTCCTGGTGTTGAAGTACAACGTGCCGTTCTATTTTGGCGGTACGTCCTTGCTGATCATCGTGGTGGTGACGATGGATTTCTGGGCCCAGGTTCAAAGCTACGTCCAGAGCCAGCAGTACGAATCGTTGTTGAAGAAGGCGAATTTCAAGCCGAGCTGATCGAGGTGCCGGAGGGCAATTTCGATTAACACGGTGTCACGTATCGGACCGCATGGCGAAAGATGACGTTATTCAGATGCAGGGGGAGATTCTCGAAAATCTTCCCAATGCAACATTCCGGGTAAAGCTGGAAAACGGGCACATTGTGCTGGGGCATATTTCTGGAAAGATGCGAATGCATTACATCCGGATTCTTCCCGGGGACAAAGTGACTGTGGAGTTGACGCCTTACGACCTGAGTCGTGCGCGCATCGTGTTCAGAGCGAAATAAGTCTGACGTACTACATTGTTTAAGTGCTGAGGCGGTCCGGATCGGGCCGAGGAGAACATCATGAAAGTTGCTGCATCAGTAAAGAAGATGTGCCGGAATTGCAAAGTCATCCGGCGCAAGGGAGTCGTGCGCGTGATCTGCACTGATCCGCGTCACAAACAGCGTCAGGGTTGATTCAACTCCCCCGACGACAAAGACATTAGAGGAAGCCCATGGCACGCATCGCTGGTATCAACATTCCGCCGCACAAGCACGCAGAGATCGGATTGACATCCATTTATGGAATCGGTCGAACCACGGCTCAAAAGATCTGCGTCAACAGCGGTGTGCCGCTTGACCGAAAGATCAAGGATTTGACCGACACCGATCTGGAACGTCTTCGGGACGAAATCGGCCGGCTCACCATTGAGGGCGACCTGCGTCGCGAGATGTCCATCAACATCAAGCGGCTGATGGATCTGGGTTGCTATCGTGGCTTCCGCCATCGACGCGGTCTTCCGGTGCGCGGCCAGCGCACGAAGACCAACGCCCGCACACGCAAAGGCCCGCGCAAGTCCGGCGCGCTGGTGAAGAAGTGATGGCCCAGTACGGCAGCAGCAGCCGCACGACGGCTCACGTTTAAGGAAGAACAGACATGGCCAAAGCACCCAATACCGCCGCCCAGCGCGTGCGTAAGAAAGCTCGCAAGAACGTGGCCGATGGCATCGCGCACGTCCACGCCTCTTTCAACAACACCATCATTACCATCACCGACCGTCAAGGCGGTGCGCTGTCCTGGGCGTCCAGTGGTGGTCAGGGTTTCAAGGGTTCTCGCAAGAGCACTCCGTTCGCAGCGCAGGTCGCTGCCGAAGTGGCGGGACGCGCAGCCCAGGAGCAAGGCATCAAGAATCTGGACGTCCGAATCAAGGGTCCGGGTCCGGGCCGCGAATCCTCGGTTCGCGCCCTGGCTTCGCTGGGCATTCGCATCAACCTGATTTCGGACGTGACACCGGTGCCTCACAACGGCTGCCGTCCGCAAAAGCGCCGTCGCATCTGAAGTCGATTCACCCGTGTCGGCGGTGCCTTGGGGCAGCGCCGACATTTTCGTTGGGATCGGAAGATGTTCCACATCTACCGGCTCTCCATTGAAGCCCACCGTCTGAGCGCACTACAACAACACTCGCCAGACTCGCGCAGGCCTCCGTGCCTGCGTCAGATTGTTATCTAAGGAATCAACGTGGCACGTTATCTCGGTCCCAAGGCGAAACTGTCCCGCCGCGAAGGCACGGATCTGTTTCTCAAGAGCGCCCGCCGTCCGATCGGCGACAAGGCGAAGTTCGACAGCAAACCTGGCCAGCACGGTCGCACCTCGGGTGCGCGCACCTCTGACTTCGGCCTGCAACTGCGTGAAAAGCAGAAGGTCAAGCGAATGTACGGAGTGCTGGAGAGGCAATTCCGCCGCTACTTTGCTGAAGCCGAACGTCGCAAAGGCAATACCGGCGCCAATTTGCTGATGTTGCTGGAGTCTCGTCTGGACAACGTCGTCTACCGCATGGGTTTCGGGTCGACGCGCGCTGAAGCACGCCAGTTGGTGTCGCACAAGTCGATCACGGTCAATGGCGGAGTGGTCAACATCGCCTCGTACATGGTGAAGGTTGGTGATGCGGTCTGCGTTCGCGAAAAGGCCAAGAAGCAGTTGCGCATCGCCGACTCGCTGAAACTGGCTGAATCGATGGGGCTGCCGAACTGGATCCAGGTTGATGCCTCCAAGATGGAAGGTGTCTTCAAGAAGACCCCGGATCGTGACGAGTTCGGCGCCGACATCAAGGAAGCCTTGATCGTCGAACTGTATTCACGCTGATCCGGTTGTGGCGCCTGCGATCGACCCGTCGGTCTGTCGCAGGGGCTGCGGTGGGTATTCCCCGAGATCGGTGTTGACGGGTGTCCCCGGCACCGACGGGTTCATCAGCCTTATCGGCGTAACGAGCCGAGGGTATTGAAAGAAAGACCGAATGCAAACCAACTTGCTCAAGCCCAAAGCCATCAACGTCGAGCCACTCGGAGTCAACCGTGCGAAGGTCACGTTGGAACCGTTCGAGCGCGGCTATGGCCACACGCTCGGAAACGCGCTGCGTCGCGTCCTGCTGTCGTCGATGGTCGGCTATGCGCCGACCGAAGTGACGATCGCCGGCGTATTGCACGAGTACTCGACGGTGGACGGTGTCCAGGAAGACGTCGTGCACATCATGTTGAATCTGAAGGGCGTCGTGTTCCGCCTGCACAACCGCGACGAAGTCACGCTGGTGCTGCGCAAGGACGGCGAAGGTCCTGTCACGGCTGGTGACATCCAGACACCGCACGACGTCGAGATCATCAACCCGAATCACGTGATCGCGAACCTGTCGCAAGGCGGCAAGCTCGACATGCAGATCAAGGTCGAAAAGGGCCGAGGCTACGTTCCGGGCAACCTGCGTCGTTTCGGCGATGAGCCGACCAAGTCGATCGGCCGCATCGTGCTCGATGCATCGTTCTCGCCGGTGGCTCGCGTGAGCTACACCGTCGAAAGCGCTCGCGTCGAGCAGCGCACCGACCTTGACAAGCTGGTGATGGAGATCAACACCAACGGCGCCATCTCGCCGGAAGAAGCGATCCGCGCGTCGGCGAAGATCCTGGTCGAGCAATTGGCCGTGTTCGCGCAGCTCGAGAACAGCGAGATTGCTGCGTTCAACGAGCCGCAGAACCGCAATACGCAGTTCGATCCGATCCTGCTGCGTCCGGTGGATGAGCTCGAACTGACGGTGCGTTCGGCGAACTGCCTGAAGGCCGAGAACATCTACTACATCGGCGATCTCATCCAGCGCACCGAGACCGAGTTGCTGAAGACCCCGAACCTGGGGCGCAAGTCGCTCAACGAGATCAAGGAAGTGCTGGCGTCTCGTGGGTTGACGCTCGGCGCCAGGCTTGAGAACTGGCCGCCGCAAGGGTTGGACAAGAGGTAAAGGCGGCGTTAAGCGCCGTCATCGGAGCTGACAAGCGCGTTGGGCCTGCAAGGTCCTCGCGCTTGATCACAACCCCCAGTACCTGATCCGGCTGGGGTTCATAAGTCAGTCAAAAAAGGAACCGCACCATGCGTCACCGTCACGGACTTCGCAAACTCAATCGCACCTCTTCGCACCGTCTGGCAATGCTGCGCAACATGTGCAATTCGCTGCTGCAGCATGAAGCCATCAAGACCACCGTGCCCAAGGCCAAGGAACTTCGCCGCGTGGTCGAGCCGTTGATCACGCTTGCCAAGGAACCGACGTTGGCGAATCGCCGCCTCGCCTTCGACCGCACTCGTGATCGTGACATCGTCACCAAGCTGTTCAACGAACTCGGTCCGCGCTACAAGGCGCGCCCGGGCGGCTACACACGCATCCTCAAGATGGGATTCCGTGTCGGCGACAACGCACCGATGGCGTTCGTCGAACTGGTCGATCGTCCTGATGTTGCCGCCACCGAAGGTGCCGAACTCGCAGAATGATGCGCTCAATCCGGTGAATCAATTCACCGCGCCAAGTCGTAATCGCCTATACTTATAGGTTCAGTCGCGGGGTGGAGCAGTCTGGTAGCTCGTTGGGCTCATAACCCAAAGGTCGTAGGTTCAAATCCTGCCCCCGCAACCAAAAGTTAAGTTGCAAGACGTCGAGCAAAAGGCCAACCAATCGGTTGGCTTTTTGTTTTCACGAACCTGGTGATGCCGGGTTGAATCGCCCGTACCGCAACATCACCGTGGGAAGGACCAGCAGGTTCAGCACGGTCGAGCTGATCAGTCCGCCGACGATGATGATGGCCATCGGCCCCTCGATCTCGCGGCCCGGTTCCGCGCTGCCCAGTGCCAGCGGTAACAGGCCCAGCGCCGTCACCAGTGCGGTCATCAGGATCGAAGGCAGGCGCTCCTCGGCGCCCCGCAACGCGGTCTCCAGGTTCCACGGCTGGCGTTCGACCTGAACCAGATACTGGTAGTGGGACACCAGCATGATCGAGTTGCGTAGCGTGATGCCGAACAGCGTGACGAATCCGACCACCGAGCCCAGCGACAGCCAGCCTCCGGTGGCCAGCACCGCGACCACGCCCCCGATCAGCGCGAACGGCAGGTTCATGCCGGTCAGCAGTGTGTGGCGCAGTGAACCGAACGCAAGCAGCAGCAGGCTGCCTACCCCCAGCGTTGCCAAGCCTGACGCGACCAGCAGGTCGCTGCGCGCCTGCGCCTGAGCCTCGGCGGCGCCGCTCACCTCGGCGTGGTTGCCTGGCCCGAAGCCACTGCCGCTGGGCTGGCCCCTGGCGTCCATGCCCGCGGCGTATTGCGCGATCAGGGCTCGCAACCGGGCGACGAATTGCTCGGGATCGTGACCGCGCTTCAGGTTCGCGATCACCGTTTGCACCCGCTGTCCGTTTTCGCGCAGCACCTTGTAGCGACCCTCGACCAGTGCGACGTCCGCCACATCGCGCAGCTCGATCAGCCGCCCGGCGGGCGTGTGCAGCGGCAGGTGCTCGACCTGGCTCACATCGGAGCGCGACGATGGTGCGAGCACCAGCGACACCGGCGTCGGTGTCACCGCGCCGGCGTGCTGGCCGACAACCAGCCCGTCGAACGCAATCTGAACAGCGTCCATCACCTCGCCTGCGTTCATCGCATGAAAGGCGAGTTGGTCCGGACGCAGACGCACCGAGAGTTCCGGGGCCCCGGGCGGCGCCTGAAGCTGCACATCGGTCGCTCCAGGCATCTGCGACATCAGGGCGGCCACTGCCTTCGCGTCACGGTCGAGCGCGTCGAGGTCCGGCCCGTACAGGTTGACCACCACATCGGCCGGGTATCCGCTGACCGTCTCGCCGATGCGCTCGGTCAGGAAGGTGTTGACTCCGAAGACCAGACCCGGGAACGGTGTGCTGCCGATCGCCTTTTCGTCGGAGCGGTCATCGTCGCCATCGTCACCCGACAGCGAACGTCGGATGTCGCGCAGGATGCGGCGCTGCTCGGCGCCCGAAACCTGTCCTATCTCGACCTCCATCTCGCTGTAGTGCGGCCCGAAAGTGTCGGCACCGTTCTGCGATCGTCCGACCCACTGCGCCACCGACTTCACGCCGGGGATGGCCAGCAGGGTGTCAGAGACCTGCTTGCCGACGCGCAGCGACTCGACCAGCGAGGTACCCGGCACCGCAGTCACGTGCACGATGTAGTGGCCCTCCTTCAGTGGTGGGATGAACTCGCCGCCCAGCAGAGGCAGTACACCGATGCCGGCCGCCATGCAGAGCGCGGCACCCGACAGCACCGCCGTGCTGCGCCGTTCGATGGACACCAGCAGCCGGCGGTAGCGCGGCTTCATCCACGCGACCAGCGGCGGGTCGGCTGAAGAAAGCGTGGCTTGGCGCAGCAGCAGCAGCGACATCGCAGGGGTTACCGTGAGCGCCACCGCCAGCGAAGCCATGATCGCCGAGATGTAGGCCAGCCCCAGCGGCGCGAACAGCTTGCCTGCGACGCCGTCGAGCGTCAGCAGGGGCGTGAACACCAGTGCCACGATGAAGGTCGCATAGACCACCGACGAGCGCACTTCCATCGACGCGTCGAACACGACCTGCGCCGGGGAACGGGGCGCCACCAGGGCCCGGTTCTCGCGCAGCCGGCGGAAAATGTTCTCGCAATCGATGATCGCATCGTCGACGACCTCGCCGAGCGCGATCGCCAGGCCACCGATCACCATGATGTTCAGCCCGATGCCGAAGCTCTGCAGCGTCAGCACCGCGGCGATCAGCGACAGCGGAATCGCCACCGCCGACACGATGGCTGTCCGCAGGTTGAACAGGAATACGAACAGCACCGCGACAACCAGCGTCGCGCCTATCAGCACGTCGCTGCGCACGTTGCCGACGGCGGTCTCGATGAAGCTGGCCGGGCGAAACAGGTCGAGATGCACTTTCGCGCCCGCGCGTTCGAGCACCGGTCGGATGTGGGCCAGCGCGGCGTCGAGGGCCCGAGTGGTGTCGCGTGTGTTGGCTCCCAATTGCCCCTGCACCAGCAGGAAGACGCCCTGCTCGCCGTTGATCTGCGCTGCGTTGTAGGCCGGTGCGCCACCCATGGCCACGGTGGCTACATCGCGCAGCAGCACCGCCTGCCCGCCGAGCTGTGCCACCACCGTCAGGTTCAGTGCCTCGACCACGGTGGCGGGGGGTGTGCCCAGTGCGGCGCCGGGCGGGTCCATCGTCAGTGCAATGCGCTGGTTGTCGGACTCGATGAAGCCCGCAGCGCGTACGCCAGTCGCGCTTCGAAGCGCCGCGGCCAGATCGGACAGCGACAGGCCCGCCTGCGCGAGGCGCTGCGCATCAACTTGCACCTGCCACTGGCGCAGTGCTCCACCGAACACGTTGACATCGGCGATGCCTGGCACCGCCATCAGGTGTGGCCGCAGGCTTTCCTCGACGAGGCTGCGCAGTGCGACGCCGTCGAGGGTGGTCGACGTCAGTCCGATCCCGAGCACCGTGCTGGCTGACGAGGTCAGCGGCGTGATGTTCGGCATCACGCCTGGCGGAAGCGACGATGCAGCCTGGGCCAGCCGCTCGGCGATACCCTGTCGGTTGCGACGCAGGTCGGACGATTCGGTGAACAGTGCCGTTACCACCGACAGCCCCGGGATCGACTGCGACCGCAGCGAACGCAATCCCGCCAGCCCGCCGATCGCCTGCTCGACCGGTCGCGTCACCTGCGCCTCGACAGCCGCCGCGTGCAGCCCCGGCGCCTCGGTCTGGATCACCACCTGCGCCGGCGCGAACTCGGGAAACACATCGAGGCTCGCACCCGACATCCGCAAGAGGCCGAACCCCGTCAGCGCCACCGCCAGCCCGAGCACCAGGCCGGCGTGACGCACCGAAAAGCGAACGATGGCGGCGAGCATTCCTAGTCGTCGTTCTCGTTCTTGATCTGCGACTTCAGCTCTTCGGACAGCAGCAGCTGGGCTCCGCGCACCACCACCGGATCGTCGGTTTCCAGTCCGGGCACGAACCACTGATCGCCCAGTCGCACCGCATTCGGCAGGCCGCGACGCTGGAAGCTGTCGATGCGGGAGGCGGCGGTGCCCGACGCGGCTGGCGCGGGCTTCGCAGCCCGGCCCGCGTCCTCCTCGCTTTCGCCGGGCTCACCTCGCGCCTCGCGCACATAGATCCAGGCCTGACCGACATGCCAGATCACTGCGCTGGCTGGCACCAGGCCGCCTGGGCGTGCGGCCTCGGCGCTGCCACCCGTGCCGCGGGCCGAGAGCCTCATGCCGGTGGAGAGCCCCGCTCCCGGAGCCAGAAACAGAAGATGGCGCCCACCCGCTGTCGTCTCGGCTGCGCTGGGCGAGACCGCACCGAGGCCCTGCGCGGAGAACGGTTCGCTGCGCCCGGGCGGTGTCAGGCTCAACCGATTCGGTGCGCGGCCGGTGTCGTCGGCTCTCAGCACCGCACGCAACACCACCTCGCGACCCGACAGCAGCCGCTGCAGAGCCACGCCATCCGCCGCGTCGAGCCAGCTCGCGATCACCGGTCCCCACGCGGCACGAGCGCCGTCGCGCAGCGCGTTCAGTTGTGACTGTGCGCTGCGCTCCCGGGCAGCATCGGCCTGTGCCTGTGCGTTCGCCGAATCCAGCGCGCGCTGCGAGGCACTTCGGTCATCGTCGAACAGCGCCTGCACCCGCACCTGTTCAAGCCGGCTGGCGGTGGCGGTGGAGCGCGTGGCCGTCAGCTCCTGGAACGCGGTCTGCAAGCGGCCACGAAGTTCAGTCAGCGGCTGTGGGTCGAGTACCGTCACCGGGATGACGCGGGAGGATGCGTCGGCGGGCATCGTCGTCGCGGTCGGCAGTTGCAGTTCGATGCCGGCCCGCTGCTGCGCTGTGCCGTTCAGCCGAACCTCGGGCAGTTCGCCGGTATGCGCATCTGCCAGCAGCGACGGCGCCGGCAGAGATTCCTCGTCGCGCCCCACAGCGAGGCGGAACTCGTCGCGTCCCAGGTAGACGGCGGTCCAGCCGAACAGCACCATCAGCACGGTCTGCGCGACCAGCAGGCGAACGAGGTTGCGTGGTGTCATCGGGTGCGATCCGTGGCAGTGGGGATGACGACGAGGCGGGCCGCAGACTCGGCAGCCGACCCTGCACTCGGGGCGACGAGCGCTGCGAACACCGGTGCCAGCGGTCTCTGTACCAGGTCTTCGAGCGCAGCCCGTGCGTTGCCGAGCGCGGCCCGCGCCTCGGCGAGTGCGCGGCGCGCGTCGAGTTCGGCACGACGTCCGGTGATGCGTTCGAGCCGATCGGCATCGCCCTGCTCGACCCGGCGGGCAATCCGCTCGGACAGCGTGCGCGCGACCTGAGCCTGCTGCCGAGCCTCGGCTTGCCGGGCACTGGCGGCCGCAGCCACCAGCCGGGCGGCATCGAGTTCGGCGATCGCCTGCGCCTGCAGGGCGTCGAAGCGCGCGGCCTCGGCGGCGCGACGCGCCATGGCTTCAGCAATCGGTGCGTCGTTGCGATTCAGGAGAGGCAGCGCGTAACCGATGCCGAGCGACCAGCGGTGGTCCCCCTGATCCCAGGCATAGCCCGGTTTCAACGACAGCTCGGGCACCTGGCGCGCGATCTCCAGGCGCAGCGCCGCGTCGGTGGCCGCATAGCGAGCAAGAGCGATGCGTACTGCGACATTGTTGAGCAGCGCCGCGCGTTGCAGATCCAGCGGGTCGAGGACGGCCTCGGGGGAGATTCCCGGAGCGGCGTTTTCAGGCGCTTCGATCGGCGTGCGCATCAGTGAGTCAAAGCGCAGGGCCATCCTGGCCATCTGTTCGCGCGGCAAGCCGATCGCCTGAGCAAGTGCGGCGCGGGCCTGCTCCACCGCCAGGCGAGCTTGATGCGCCTGCTGCAGCGCAACCGCCTGGCGCTGCTGCGACGGCAGCACCTCGGGTGCGCCGGCTGCGCCGAGCGTCATGCGGCGTTGCCACAGGACGCTTTCCTCCCGCTGCAGTGCCAGCGTCTCGTCGGCCAAGGCCGCGGACTGCTCTGCGTCGTGCAGGGCGCGGTGGCTGTCGCGCACCCGGCGGTGCACCTGCCACGCGACAAGTGCGGCGTGCTCGACAGCCTCGAGCTGCTGAGCGTCGGCCAGATCGGTCAATGCTGCGCGGCGGCTCTGGCCAAGCAGCCATTCGCCGACGAGCGTGTCCAGGGCGACGCCGATGGTCCAGGGCGAGTCGCTCTGGCCGGGCGCGCTGTGATGCTCGAGGGTCAGTTCCAGCGACGGGTTCGCGCGCTGCCGGGCCGTCCGGCCCGCTGCCTGCGCGACGGCCACTTCGGCGCGCGCCGCCTCGAGATCGGGGTGAGACGCGAGCGCCAGCGCACTCAGCTCCGGAGCGTCCCAGACCGCCAGAGGCCACACCGTCGTGTCGACTCCGAGACGCGACATCGCCTCGCGCAGTGCCGTGTCGTCGGGTCGGCGCGCCAGGTACGTCGCCTGCGAAGTCGTTGCATCGAGGGGACGTGGCTCGTGCGTCTGCAGTGCACATCCTGTCAGGATGATCGAGGCGAAGCAGATCAGGGCGCCCAGGCGGACGCCGGCGGCGCGATGCAAGGCGAGCGGGAGTGCGGACATGGAGTCGGGAGCAGGCAGGTGGCGGTCGTGCAGGTTGCCGGCCCGTTACCTGGAGGGCGGCCGCGCCTGAACGCGGGACCGATCGTAGTCGGGAAACTCTCCCGCCCGACCGGGCGAAACCCGTTTCAGACTGCGACTGCCCAGACGCTGGCATGCTTCTCGCGCGGAACCGGTCACACGCGCAGTCCGCGCCCCGTTCACGAAGGATCTCCCGCATGGCATCGACGATGGCTACGACCCCGTCCCCGGCCAACTGGCTGGTCGCCGACATCGGCGGCACCCACGCGCGATTCGGCCTGATCGACGGGCCGGGTCGGCCACTGGCGCACGTGCAACGCCTGCGTTGCGACGAGCATGCGCACCTGGCCGATGCGGTGCGGGCGTACCTGGCCTCGCTGACGCCTTCGTTCGGCGCGCCGACGCGAGCCTGCTTTGCTGTGGCCACGCCGCTCGACGGCGACGCCGTGGCTTTCACGAACAGCCGCTGGTGTTTCTCGCGCTGTGCCTTGCAGCGCGAACTGGGGCTCGACCAGCTGCAATTGCTCAACGACTTCGAGGCGCTGGCCCTTGCGCTGCCGCGATTGACGGCCGATGGGCTGCGCGCACATGGCTTGGTGCCTTGTCCTCGCGGCACGCTGGCGGTCGTGGGGCCGGGCACCGGCCTGGGCGTGGCCGGCCTGATCGAAACTGCCGCTGGCTGGCAGGCGATTCCGGGCGAAGGCGGCCACGCCACGCTGTCGGCGGCCGATGATTTCGAGGTGGCCGTGGTGGCCGCAGCGCGGCGGCACTTCGAGCACGTGTCGGCCGAGCGGCTGCTGTCGGGCATCGGACTGCCACTTCTGCATCGCGCGGTCGCGACGGTGTCGGGGCGTGCTGTCGAAACCGAGTCGCCTGGCACCGAGGCGATCGTGCAGCGCGCCCTGGCTGGCGAGGATGCCGGTTGTGTGCAGACCCTCTCGGTGTTCTGCGCGATGCTGGGTTCGTTTGCTGGCAATGTCGCGCTGACGCTCGGCGCGCGCGGCGGCGTGTACATCGGCGGCGGCATCGTGCCGCGCATCGCCGACCTGTTCTTCGCGTCTGCGTTTCGCGAGCGCTTCGAGGCCAAGGGCCGCTATCGCGCCTACCTGCAATCGATACCGACCGCGTTGATCCTCGACCCGCAGGCGGCGCTGCTCGGCGCGGCGCTGGCGCTCGAGCAAACCGGGGCGGCCTCCACATGAACCTGAACCAACGCGCCTCTGGCGTGCTACTGCACATCACCTCGTTGCCGGGCCCGCATGGCAGCGGCGACTTCGGCCCGGCGGCCCACCACTTCATCGACTGGCTGCACGACGCCGGTCAGCGCGTGTGGCAGGTGCTGCCGCTGACCCCGATCGGGCCCGGCGATTCGCCTTACCAAAGCGTGTCGGCGTTCGCCGGCAGCCCGCTGCTGGTGGCGTTGGAGCCTCTGGTCGAGCGCCGCTGGCTGTCCGCCGACGCGCTGGCCACAGCGGTGGCCGACGCGGCTTTCGAGGCAACGCGCGTCGACTACGCGAAGGTCGTGCCCTGGCGCGATGCGAGATTGCGCGAGGCCGCCGCGGGTTTCGCCGAGCACGCTTCGCCTGCGGACCGGCTGGCATTTGCCGATTGGTGCCAGGCACAGTCGCACTGGCTTGACGACTACGCGCTCTTCATGGCGCTGGAGCAATCCCAATCGGTTGCTGGCTCACGGCGCGCCTGGTGGGCATGGGATGCCCTGCTGGCCCGTCGCGACCCTGCGGCGCTGGCGGCAGCGAGTGCAGAGCATGCCGACGAGATCTTCGTCTGGCGGTTCATCCAGTGGTGTTTCGACACGCAGTGGCAGGCGGTGCGCGCTCACGCCCGCCATCGTGGCGTGGCGCTGATGGGCGACCTGCCGATCTTCATCGCCCACCACAGCGCCGATTGCTGGGTGCGGCCCGATCTGTACTGGCTCGACGACGCCTACCAGCCAACCGTGGTGGCGGGCGTACCGCCCGATTTCTTCAGCGCGACCGGCCAGCGCTGGGGTAACCCGCTGTACCGCTGGGACCGCATGGCCGGTGAGGGGTACGCCTGGTGGATCGCCCGCGTGCGGCGCGCGCTCGACCATGCCGATGTGTTTCGCGTCGACCATTTTCGCGGCTTCGCGGCCTGCTGGGAGATTCCGGCCGAGTGCCCGACCGCGATCGACGGCCACTGGGTGCCGGGGCCCGGCCGGCCACTGTTCGACGCGATCGAGCATGCGCTTGGTGTGCTGCCCATCGTCGCCGAGGATCTGGGTGTCATCACGCCCGATGTCGAGGCGCTGCGCGATGGCCTGGGCCTGCCCGGCATGCGCATCCTGCATTTCGCGTTCGGCGACGATGCCGACAACGCGTACCTGCCGCACCGGTACGTCCCCAACACCGTGGTTTACACCGGCACGCACGACAACGACACCACGCGCGGCTGGTTTCAGTCGGCCACCATGGCCGAACGGTCTTACGCTGCGCTGTATCTCGGGCTCGATGCGTGCGGCGCCACCGACGCCGACGCCCGCGTGGCCTGGGCCGCGATCCGCGCGGCCAGCGCGTCGGTGGCGAATCTCGCGGTGTTTCAGATGCAGGACGTGCTGAACCTCGACACCACGCACCGCATGAACACGCCCGGCACGGCGGTCGGCAATTGGACCTGGCGTTTCGATTGGGCGATGGTCGGCGCGCAGCCCGGCCCGCGGCTGCGCCTGCTCAGCGCGGCCTTCGGACGGTGTCCGTTCGGTAGCTGGTCGAGCGGCTGACCCGGTGGATGTGAATCAGCCCATGAAGCCGAGGTCGGCGTCGAAGTTCGACAGCCTCGGGAACACCTCGTTCAGCGACGACGCGGCGCCGAACCAGCGGCCCAGCGTGGCGCCGAGTTGATCGACCGAGGTCGTCGGAATCCACTTGCCGTCGCCGGCGTCGTCGGGCCCGTTGACGATCAGCTCGGGAAAGCGGCCGACGATCTGCCCGCCTTTCACCGCGCCACCGACGACGAAATGGTGGCTGCCCCAGGCGTGGTCCGATCCCTGGCCGTTGCTCTGGAAGGTGCGCCCGAAGTCCGAGGCCGAGAACAGCGCGACGTCGTTCTGCACGCCCAGCGCCACCGTCGCGTCGTAGAAGGCCGCGACCGCCGCCGAGATCTCGCCAAGGAGTTCGTTCTGCCGCTGCAGCTGGTCGTCGCCGTGGGTGTCGAAGCCGCCGATCGAGCAGAAGAAGCACTGCCGCGACAGGCCGAGCCGGCTGCGCGCCGCGATCAGCTTGGCAATCATCTGCAGTTGCTGGCCGAGCCCGCTGCCGGGGAAGATCGTCGTCAGCTCGCTGCCCGACAGTGCCTGCGTCAGGACGCGCTGGTTGTCGATCGAGCGGCCGACCACGTCGGTCCAGGCCTGCTCGAGCAGTTGGCTGTGCGGCTCGGACAGCGTGTCGCCGATGGCCGCCGACAGTGGGTCGCCGCCGCTCGCATCGTAGAAATCGAAGCCGAAGCGGCCCGATGACGAGACCTTGTATGCCGCCAGCGAACGGTCGCCGTTCTCCCACAGGTTGCCGCCGGCCACCGACACCAGGCCGTAGCCGCGATTCGCGGTTTCGGCAGCGACAAGCCGTTCGATCAGCCGGCCGCCCCAGCCGCTGCGCGGGGGCGCATCGACGATCGCGCTCTGCCATTGCGCCTGCTGGTCCGAATGCGAGAACAGGTTGTCGGGCAGCGGCACCGAGCGCGCGTCCCACTGCGCCTTGTTGGTTGGCACCGCCAGCGGACCGATGTTGGCCAGCATCGCGGCCTTGCCCTGGGTGAAGAGGCCTTGCAGTCCGGCCATGGCCGGGTGCAGGCCATAGCGCGCACCGCCGGTGTTGGTCGGTGCGATCGGCAGCAGGCTGTCGCGGTCCAGCGCAAGGTTGGTGCGCGCGCGGCGGTAGCCGTCGTAGGCCGGCAGTTCGAGCGGCACCAGCAGGTTGTTGCCGTCGTTGCCGCCGTACATGAAGAGGCACACCAGCGCCTTGTAGTCGCCGGCGCTTTGCGCGGAGGCCGACAGGTGCGCCAGGGTGCCCAGGCCCAGCCCGCTGGCGGTCGCTGCGCTGGCGAGCTTCAGGAACTGACGTCGGCGCAGGGCGGAGGAGAACATGGTGGCGGCCTTCATTTCTGGATCACGAAGTCGGGGGACATCGAGATGACGATCAACGCGGCCTTGACCCGCTGCGACAGCTCGTACTCCGAGGCGCCGGGCAGCGCGTCGAGCAGGCGGGTCAGCCGAGCTCGCGTGCTCGGGCGCATCTGCTGCGCGAAGAACAGCGCGTCGAGCCGGTCGATCAGCGCCGACGGCGTAGCGGCCAGCGCTGCCAGCGGCTTCAGGTCGAGCACCAGCCGGCTTTTGCCGTCTCCGTAGCCCTCGCTGTTGAACAGATCGGCGAAGAAATTCAGCGAACCGACCACCGAGGTTTCGGTGGTGATCTGGAACTCCGGCGAATAAAGCCCGGCCTTCGCGACCGCACCGGGCTGGCGGAAGTTGGGTGAGTAGAAATTGAAGACCGACGGCGCCAGCAGCGGGCTCTGCCCGAGCCCGTTGTCCGCGCTGTCGAGGTAGTGGATGCTGTTGATGCCGTTCTGGCTTTTCGCGCCGAGCGCACGCAGGAAGCTGGCGAAGCGCACCACCGGCTCGCGCTGCTTGCCGTAGCGGTCCCCCGCGGCCAGGGCGACATCGCGTGCTTCGGTGTCGAGCAGCACCGCGCGCACCACCGACTTCAGGTCGCCGCGAACGCCCGCTCCGTTGTCGTTGAAGACGCGCGCCACGCGGCCGATGTAGGCGGGGCTCGGGTTGCTGGTGACCAGACGCTGGATCAGCTGCCGGCCGATGAAGGGCCCGACATTCGGGTGGTTGAAGATGACGTCGATCGCATCGTCGAGGTCCTTCTCGGGCGTCTGACCCGCTGGCAGCGTGACGCCGTTGAGCAGCGTCTTGGCCTCGGTCGAGTGCGCGCTCGCGAAGGCGCGCATCGGCGTGGTCCAGTTCGAGTCGAGCTCCTCGTTGGCATCGTGGAAGCTGTCGGGCTGCGCCGGGTTCTGCGATGCGAAAGTCCAACCCGAGAACGCCTTGGCGAATCCCTTCACCTGCGCTTCGCCGTAGGTCGCGAGCGTTTTGCCATCGCTGCCGACTTTCGGCGTGCCGTCGATGTTGAGTTGCACCAGCCCGATCGAGAACAGCTGCAGCACCTCGCGGGCGTAGTTCTCGTTCGGGTGGATGCCGCGCGCCTCGTCGTCCTTCTCGCTCTCGATCATGTTCAGGTAGTAGCCCATCGCCGGATGCAAGGTCACTTCCCTGAGCAGCGTGCGGTAGTTGCCGAAGGCATTGCGGTTCAGCAGATCCATGTAGGAGGACATCGCATACGGCCGGATATCGGGCGCGATGTTCGATATCACCATGATCTGGCCGAGCGCGAATGCGGTGCGCGCTCGTAGCTGGTCGGCACCTGTGAGCCACTGCTGCCACACCGCTTCGTAGCTCATCTCGTCGGTGGCCTTGCGCGGCTTCTCGCGACCCTTTTGTGCGTCGAGGTAGCGGGTGTGCAAGTTGGCGGCGGAGTTGAACTGCGTCCACAGCCAGCGCTCGTAGCCGTCGGTGCGCACGGCCTCGATCTCGTTCACCGAGGCGATCCCGAACGTCGCCTGCGTCAGCAGGCGCGCGGCGTCCACCGCCGAAGGCCGGTCCGCCGGCGCCGGGCGACCCGGGGCGCTGCCGCCGGTGGCGGTGGTTGGAGGCGGAGTCGTGCCTGAGGTGTCGGGGTTCGACGCCGCGCCGTCGGTGCTGCTGCCGCCTCCACCGCCGCCGCATCCGGCCAGCGACAGAAGGGCTGCGAGAAACAGGCCGCAGAGTGCGGCACGCATGGTTCGGGTGTTCGAGGACGTATCGCGAGGTGCTTGCATGAGGGAGATCCCGGCGTTTGCCATCCAGCGGACCCGTTCTGAGACCCTGTCGCTGCCGTGGCCGTGAGCTTCGCAGTGCGCCATGGCCTGCGGTGTAAGCAATTTGCAAACTCTGCCGCCATCAGTGTCGTCAGGCGCTTTTGAGCAGGGGCCTCGACCTTTCGAACAAGCTCTGCCGTCCGTGTCGGCGCGGGCCTTTTCGAATGGGTGGCACCGTACAATCCCGGGGTTTTGCCCGTGACGTTTCACGCGGCCCTTCAAGAGGAATTCACGTGTTCATTTCCCAAGCATTCGCACAGGGCGCGCCGGCTGCCACCGCCAGCCCCGACCTGTTCGGCAGCATCGGCTCCATGCTGCCGCTGATCCTGATGTTCGTGGTGCTCTACTTCGTGATGATCCGCCCGCAGATGAAGCGGCAGAAGGAACACAAGGCCATGATCGAGGCCCTTGCCAAGGGCGACGAGGTGGTCATCGGTGGCGGGGTGCTCGGCAAGGTTGCCAAGATGGGCGAGACCTACCTCGGGATCGAAGTGGCCAACGGCGTCGAGATCCAAGTGCAGCGCTCGTCGGTCGTCCAGGTGCTGCCAAAGGGAACCGTCAAGTAGGACATCCTCCAGTCAACTGCGCGGCCGTCGCGATCCCGGCCGCCGCTTGGCGTTCACCGGGCAGGCCGCCTCCCGATCGACCGCCAGAAAGGCATCATGAACCGCTATCCCCTCTGGAAGTACGCGATCCTGCTGGCCGCCTTGCTGGTCGGTCTGATCTACACCCTGCCCAACCTGTTCGGTGAGGCACCTGCGGTGCAGGTCAGCAGCGGTCGTGCGACGCTGAAGATCGACAGCAGCGTCGCCAGCCGCGTCGAGGAGGCGCTGACGAAGGCTGGCCTGCAAGCGGATTTCGTGCAGTTCGAAGGCAGTTCGGTGAAGGCGCGCTTTGCCGACACCGATGCGCAGATCAAGGCCAAGGACGCGATCGGCAAGGCGCTGAATCCCGATCCCGCCGACCCGAGCTACATCGTCGCGCTGAATCTGCTGTCGCGCTCGCCTCACTGGCTGGCCGCGCTGCATGCGCTGCCCATGTCGCTGGGGCTGGACCTGCGCGGCGGAGTGCACTTCCTGATGCAGGTCGACATGAAATCGGCGCTGACCAAGAAGGCCGAGTCGCTCACCGGCGATGTGCGTCTGATGTTGCGGGACAAGAACCTGCGTCACGCGGGCATCGTGCGTGAGGGCAACGCCGTTGTGGTTCGCTTCCGCGATCGCGAGACACTGACCGCGGCCCGGCAACTGCTCGAAGAAGATTTGCGCGATCTGCAGTGGACCGAAACACCCGACGGGACCGACATCAAGCTGGCAGGCTCCCTGAAGCCCGAAGCCTCGCGCCGGGTGCAGGAAGCGGCAGTCAAGCAGAACATCACGACCCTGCACAACCGTGTCAACGAACTCGGGGTGTCCGAGCCGGTGATCCAGCAGCAGGGCAGCGACCGGGTCGTTGTTCAGTTGCCGGGCGTGCAGGACACCGCGAAGGCCAAGGACATCATCGGCCGCACCGCGACGCTGGAGGTGCGCCTGGTCGACGAAAGCACCGAAGCGGCTGCCGCTGCCGGTGGAACCGGGCCTGTGCCCTTCGGCACCGAGCGCTACACCGAGCGCAATGGCGTGGCCCTGATCCTCAAGCGGCAGGTGATCCTGACCGGTGAGAACCTGACCGATGCGCAGGCCGGTTTCGACGGGCAGACGCACGAACCGACGGTCAATCTGACGCTGGACGCCAAGGGATCGCGGATATTCAAGGACGTGACGCGGGACAACATCGGCAAGCGCATGGCGATCCTCCTGTTCGAGAAGGGCAAGGGCGAAATCGTGACTGCGCCGGTGATCCGCGCCGAGATCGGTGGAGGTCGGGTGCAGATCTCGGGTCGCATGACCACGACCGAGGCGGCCGACACCTCGTTGCTGCTGCGTTCCGGCTCGCTGGCCGCGCCGATGGACATCATCGAGGAACGCACGATCGGCCCGAGCCTTGGAGCCGACAACATCTCCAAGGGATTCAACAGCGTGCTGTACGGCTTTGCAGCGATCGCGGTGTTCATGTGCATCTACTACATGCTGTTCGGCATCATCTCGACACTGGCGCTGGCGTTCAACCTGCTGCTGCTGGTGTCGGTGCTGTCGATGCTGCAGGCCAGCCTGACGCTGCCGGGCATGGCGGCGATCGCGCTGACGCTGGGCATGGCGATCGACGCCAACGTGCTGATCAACGAACGGGTGCGCGAAGAACTTCGCTCCGGCGCGTCGCCGCAAGCGGCGATCCACAACGGCTACGAGCGTGCGTTCACGACCATCCTGGACTCCAACGTCACGACGCTGATTGCCGGGCTCTCGCTGCTGGCGTTCGGATCCGGCCCCGTTCGCGGTTTCGCGGTGGTGCATTGCCTGGGCATCCTGACGTCGATGTTCTCGGCGGTGGTGTTCTCGCGTGGCCTGGTCAACATCTGGTACGGACGGCAGAAGAAGCTCAAGGGCGTGTCGATCGGTCAGGTCTGGAAGCCGGCACCCGATGCCGGCCTGAAGATCTGAGGTGCAGCTCGGGCAGCACGACGCGGAACAAGGAACACCCGTGGAGTTTTGGTTCAGACATCACGTGCGCTTCGCGCGGGTTTGAGCCTTCACTGAAGGCACCACTCAAAGGATTTCAAGATGGAGTTTTTCAGAATACGCCGTGATTTCCCGTTCATGCGCCACGCGCTGGTGCTGAACGTGATTTCGGCGCTGACCTTTGCTGCAGCGGTCTTCTTCATCGCGACGCGCGGGCTGCACTTTTCGATCGAGTTCACCGGCGGCACCGTGATCGAAGTGGCCTACGCGCAGCAGGCCGACATCAACCGGGTGCGCACCACGGTCGAGTCATTGCAGTTCGGCGAGGTTCAGGTGCAGAACTTCGGCACGTCGCGCGATGTGCTGATCCGCCTGCCGGTGCGGGCCGACGTCAAGCAATCCGAAGTGGTCGATCGAGTCTTCGGGGCGTTGTGCAAGGCTGAAGGCGGCACCGTCAGCACGCAGCTGATCAAGTCCGACAAGGGGGCCGAGACGACCGCCCCGGTGTGCGGCGAGGTGGGCGCCGAGACGGTGAAGCTGCAGCGCAGCGAATTCGTCGGTCCCTCGGTCGGGTCCGAACTGGCGCGCGACGGCGCGCTGGCCCTGGCAGTGACGATCGCCGGGATCATGATGTATCTGGCCGTGCGCTTCGAGTGGAAGTTCTCGGTCGCCGGCATCATCGCCAACCTGCACGACGTCATCATCATCATCGGCTTCTTCGCGTTCTTCCAGTGGGAGTTCTCGCTGTCTGTGCTGGCAGCGGTGCTGGCCGTGCTCGGCTACTCGGTCAACGAATCGGTCGTCATCTTCGACCGGATCCGCGAGGCGTTCCGCAAGTACCGAAAGATGACCACGCCTCAGGTGATCGACCACGCCATCACCAGCACCATCAGCCGCACCATCATCACCCACGGTTGCACCCTGATGATGGTGGTGTCGATGCTGATCTTCGGCGGCCCCACACTGCACTACTTTGCCGTGGCCTTGACCATCGGCATCCTGTTCGGCATCTATTCGTCCGTGTTCGTGGCGGCGGCCATCGCGATGTGGCTGGGTGTCAAGCGCGACGACCTGATCAAGCCCACGGGCAAGGAGCTTGATCCGGATGATCCGAACGCCGGAGCGGTGGTGTAGAGTCAAATCGCATCAACCCCCGAAGGCAGCTTGAACCCATGGCGTCCACCGCCCACACGATGGCCCTGGCCACCCAGGCCCGCCGTTCGTATGTCGAGGGACTGCTCGAAGGTCTGCCCGGTGTCGTCCACGCGGTAGATCAGGGGGCCCGCCTGTTGTTGAGTCAGGTCAGCGATCCGGCCACGATGATGCGCCGGCGCGATGCCGTCGAGGACATCAAGAACGCATCCGGTTTCTGGTTGCAAGGGACCATGTCGATGCTGCGGGGGGCCCTGCACAGTGGAATGGTGTCGGCCTCGCGACCCAACGACCTGCCGATGGCCGGCGGCCGCCAGAATTTCAGCCTCGTCGACAACGAGACCATCGAAGGCGAGATCCTCAGCTCACGGCTTGCGCTGGCCGTGATGGACCGCGCCTCGTGGGAATTCACCGATCTGAGATCGCGAATGACCATGCTCGAAGGCCGCGAAGAACTCGATGCCAACGACATCCTGCGGCCGCATGTGCTGGCTCGCATCGCGATCACTTCGTGGCGCACGGCAGGACTCAGCCACGAGGCTTGGCGCACCCTGCAGGGAGTGCTTCACGAGGAGTTCGCGCACTTCAACGAAGAGGCCTACCACGAGGCGAACCGCCAGTTGATAGAGCGGGGCGTGCTGCCGGAAATCGATCTTCGGCCTTTCATCCGGCGCTCACGCAACTCGGCTTTCGTCAACACGCAATCCAGTCAGTTCGCTGCAGGTCCGTCTACCGGGTCCGGTGCGCTGTCGTCCGTGGTGAGGGTGTCCCAGACCGCTGGCGCGCACGACACGGCGGTCGGTGCGGTTCCCGATGACAAGAACGTCGGTGAAGAAACCCGGATGATGACCCGCGCGGGTGGTCTCGGGCGTGGCGGCACCGATCATGCTGAAGCCGTGCTCGGCCGCCTCAACCGCCTGATTGGTCGGCAACTGCCAGATTTCGCGCGCACGTCGCATGGACCGGCATCGCCGGCGCTCGACGCGGCGATCACCAGCGCGCAGCAGGGAATCGCCCTGCGACTGACCCCGGAACCCAGTGCGCGGCATGCCAGCGTCCTGGTCAGCACGCCGGCGATGCTCGAGGAGTTGCACCAGCGCAAGCAGGCGCTGAAGGCGGCCGCGGCCTCGCCTGGAGAGCGCGCAACGATCGAGGTGGTGGCACTCCTGTTCCAGAGCATCCTGACCGAGGAGCGCATTCCTGCGTCGGTTCGGGTCTGGTTCGCGCGCTTGCAGATGCCGGTCTTGCGCGTCGCCGTCAGCGAGCCCGATTTCTTCGCCACCACCGATCACCCGGCGCGGCGCCTGATCGACCGGATGGGGGCCTGCGTGATGGGGTTCGACGCCAACAGCGCGCGCCTGGTGGGTGGCGCGGTCGAGAAGGAAATCAAGCGCGTCGTGCAGGTCGTCGAGGCTTACCCAGACACGGGCCGCCGCGTTTTCCAGACGGTGCTCACCGAGTTCGAACGCTTTCTTGAGCACTACTTCAAGAACGAGAACGAGGCATCGCGCAAGGGCGTGTCACTTGCGCAGCAGGTCGAGCAGCGCGAAACCCTTGCCATCCAGTACACGATCGAGCTGCGCAAGATGCTCAACGAGATGCCGGTGCAAGAAGGCGTGCGCGAGTTCCTGTTCCACGTGTGGGCCGACGTGCTCGCGATGACCGCGGTCAAGTCGGGCCTGCAAAGCGAAGAGATCAAGACGATGAAGCGCACAGCGGCCGATCTGATCTGGTCGGCCAGCGCGAAGGTTTCGCGCGAAGAGCGCGCCGATGTGATTCGTCGTTTGCCGCCGTTGCTGAAGATCCTTCGCGATGGAATGCAAAGCGCGGGTGTCAGCGTCGGGCATCAGGATGAGCACATCCAGCGACTGAACAACTCGCTTGCGGCGGCGTTCACCGCCCGCACTGCGTCGATTCCGAAGCAGCGCCTGGAGCAGCTGATGGAGCGGCTCGAAACGCTGGAGGAATTGCTGCCGGACGCCGACGATGTCGAGATCGACGAATCGCTGGTGCTGGACCTGTCGGGGCATGAGAGCAGCGAATTGGAGGTTGTCGCGGTCGGCGGTTCGATGCCGACCCCGGCCATGGTGGCCTGGGCGCGCGAACTGCAGGTGGGCAGCTGGTATTCGCTCGACTATCGCAATCGCAACGACTCGGTACAACTGGCCTGGCAAGGCATGCGCCGTCAGCTGTCGCTTTTCGTGTCGCCGCAGGGACGCGGCATCCTTTTCCAGCAGCAGCGTCTCGCCGCCTTCCTTCAGGCGGGGCTGCTGGTGCCCGTGCAGGACGAGTCGCTGACAGTGCGCGCGACGCGCAGCGCGCTGGCCAAGCTCGATGTGGATCCGAGTCGGCTTCTGAACTGACTTCGCGTGGCAGCGAGCTCGCCAAGAAAAAAGCCGCTGGTCAGCGGCTTTTTTTGACAGCACATGAATGGATCAGTGAATCAGCCTGTCTTCCTCGTCAACAAACAACTCGTCGAGGATCAGTGCATCAGGCTCTTCGCCCAAGCTCCAGAACACCATCAGCACGATGATCTTCAGGTCTTCCAGGTCGAGCGGGCCGCCCGGAATCGCGCTGGCGCGGTCAATCACCATCTCGCGCATGGGTGGCGGCAGCACGCCGGCGGATTCAAGGAAGCTGATGAAGCTGATCGACGCTTCACCGAGGTGGTCCTGCTCCACTGGCGAATAGACGCGAAGGCTGTGCTCGCCCTGTTCACCGACATAGGATTCGGCCGCGCCAGCCAAGCCGTCGAGCCACGACAAGGCTTCTTGAATCTCGTCGGATTCAAACCCGACCGACGAGAGTTTTCGAGTCAACTGCGCGTGATCCGGACAGGCATCGGGGCGCCAGTAGTTCTCGTACAAGTAGACAAGCACATCGAACATGAAACGATCATACCCGAGCAGATCTGGCGCCGGGCGTGCCGAAAGGCACATGGAGTTTCGGTGCTGACGAACAGCTGGTGCGGGCGGCATTCAGGCGCGCGTGATGCGCTGGAACAACTGCCCGGGCCGTCTTTCGATCTGGCCGCTCAGTTCCAGATCGAGCAGGCGGATGTTCAGCTCGTGTGCCGGCCATCCGGTGCGTGAGACCAGTGCATCAAGCGATACCAGTTCGTGACCCATCGCATCGAGCAATGGATCGGCTGGCGGTGTGTGTGACGGCGTGGAGGCGGGGCGAGCGCTCGGCACTGTGCCCGGTTGCAGTTCTTCCAGCACATCTTCGGCGGACTCCACCAGCTTGGCTCCTTGCCTGATCAACGCATGGCAACCCCGCGATTGGGGTGAGTGGATCGAACCTGGGATCGCGAACACCTCGCGACCCGCCTCGCTGGCCAGTCTCGCAGTGATCAGCGATCCTGATTGCAGTGCTGCCTCGATCACCAGCGTGCCGCGCGTCATGCCGGCTATCAGTCGATTGCGCAGCGGAAAGTGCGCCGCCAGCGGCGGCGTTCCCAGTGCGTACTCGCTGAGCATCAGCCCATCGCGAGCGATGCGACGGGCCAGTTCGAGATGGCGCTTCGGATACACCCGGTCCAGACCCGTTCCGACCACCGCGATCGTGCCTGCGCCGCATTCCAGGGCGCCCTCGTGAGCCGCACCGTCGATCCCCAGAGCCAGTCCGGAGACGACAACCCAGCCTGCACCGCTGAGGTTCTTCGCGAAAGCGCGTGCGTTCTGGTCACCTTGCGGCGTCGGGTTGCGGCTGCCGACAATCGCGACGGCATCCGCCGTCAGCAAGTCGATCCGACCGTTTGCGTACAGGAGCAGCGGCGGGTCTGCGGTGTTCAGCAGCAGCGGAGGATAGGCCGGATCGCCCAGCGGGACGATCGCCCGGCGCGCCGGCCCTGTGTCGTTGCCCGCATCACCGAGCCATTCCAGGGTGGCTTCGGTCAGCGCGTGAAGGTCTGGTGGCGGGGTGGAGAGGGCCGATGCGGCAGCGTCTCCGATCACCTCGCGACGCGCTTGGGCGGATGCTTCAATCGCTGCCTGCGGCGAGCCGAAGCTCGACAGCAGCCGCCGCGCCGACTCACGACCCAGCTTCGGCGTTTCGAGCAGCCGCAACCAGGCTGTCAGTTCATCTCGCTCGATCACGAGTCAGCGGCGCCGCCTCGTGGTTCAAGGCTGGGTGAAGCGGTCGCCTGCACGCACTGGCTCTTGCACCGACAGGATGAGCGCGTAGGACATCCGGTCGAATACCCGGAACACGAACAGCATTCCGTGGCGCTCGTCGGGCAGAGTCAACTCGGTGAGTCGGTCGTCGGTCCGATCGATTGCCTTGCTGCCGTTGTGCCACAGCGCCAGTACATGGCCACGCTCGACGCCATCGCCCTTGCCGCGATTGAGTGCAACGATCTGGTTCTGCCCGGCAGAGACCGCGGTGCCGTACACCGAGACGATCTGACCGGCAAGGGGCGTCTGCGGTGGATGCGGTGCGTAATTGTCGTATTCGCGCCCCACGACCGGGGCCAGCCGATCACCGATGTTGGCTTCTTCGCGCACGCTGGTCACGATGAAGGTGTCAGGCACCGTTTCGGTCGCTTCCGCACTTGCGACGCGGCCACTGGCCCCCGATCGAACGAACTCGGCTGTTCCGACATATGGCGCTTCGAAACCGAGAACTTCGTTGGTTGTCGGGTCCTTCAGGGCTTTTGCCTCTCGAAAGATGCGAAAGACCGTGTCCTTCCCGATGTCACCGCGAACGTAGGCCTTGTCACCTCGGGTCAGCAGCACCCGGCCTTCCTGGGTGGCGACAATGCGCGGCGCCGCGTCCAGCGCGTTGCCTTCGAAAATCACGGCTTCGTTGAGAAACGGTTCGATCAGGTTGAACGGGATTGACGAGATGGCCGCATTGGCCAGCGTCGCAGTGCGCACCGTCGGTGTCAGTTTCACGACGTTGCCCTCGACCGCCTTGCCAAGGCGCAGCCGTGCGCGGCCGTCCGACGTGTCGAGATACAGCATCTGGCCCGGATAGATCAGGTGCGGGTTGCGTATCTCGTCGAGATTCATGCCCCACAACTCAGGCCATCGCCACGGCGACTTCAGGAACAGGCTCGAAATGCTCCACAACGTGTCGCCACGAACGACGACGTGGGATTCCGGGGCATTGGGCGCCAGCTCTGACAGCGCCACCCCGGCCGAGGCCACTCTTTGGGCAGTGCTTCGTTGCTGCTCGGTCACCGGGTAGTTGGGGGCTGCCATCGACTGCGAGGCGAACCCCAGGGCCAGCGCGAGGCCGATACCGAGGGTGACCGCGTGCGGTCGGCGACGAAGCGCGGAAGAAACGGGTCGCGTCATGGGATGAATTCTCCGGACGGGGCGCTTGCAGCGTCGCGTCATGGGTTGGCCGGGGGAGGGGTGCCGAATACTCACATATCCGTATCGGCCGACGCGGCCGGAAATTCAGCGAAAATCTTCGGTCTGGTCAGAAGATTCTGCCTCCAAACCATTGATATCGCAACGAAAGTAGGGCCTTGCTACCTCGTGCACGCGCGTCGCCGCATGGCTTGCCGCTGCAGGGGATTCACAGCCGGACTCCACTCAGCGTTCTTTGGTCTACCGTTCAGCCGTTCACAGATTTCACCATGTCGAAGCTCACGATCCTTCGCTACCCCGATCCCCGGTTGCTGACCATCGCCCGGCCTGTCTCGCAGGTCGATGAACGCATCCGACGTCTGGTCGATGACATGTTCGAGACGATGTATGCAGCCGAGGGCGTGGGCCTGGCTGCCACCCAGGTCGACGTGCACGAAAGGGTGATCGTCATCGACACCTCCGACCAGCACGACGACCAGCGAGTACTGATCAATCCGGAACTGGTGCTCGCCAGTGACGATCAGTTGCTGAGCGAGGAAGGCTGCCTCTCGGTACCCACTGTTTACGACAAGGTGCTGCGCCCGGCGAGGGTGCGGGTGCGTGCACTGGGCCGAGACGGACAGGTGGTGGAGTTCGACGCCGAAGGTCTGCTCGGCAAATGCGTCCAGCACGAAATGGATCATCTGATGGGCAAGGTCTTTGTCGATTACCTGAGTCCACTCAAGCGCAACCGCATCAAGACGAAAATGCTGAAGCAGGCGCGTGATGAGGGGCGTTGATCGCTACTTGGCACTCGTTGTTTCATTTTTCGGTTGATCCTCGTGAGAGTTGCTTTCGCTGGCACGCCTGAATTCGCCCGGGTCGCGCTGGTCGCCCTGCACCAGGCGGGTTTCGAGATCGCACTGGTACTGACGCAGCCCGACCGCCCTGCGGGGCGCGGCCAGCAACTGCAGCCTTCGGCCGTCAAGGCTTGGGCGGTCGAACGCGGAATGACGGTGATCCAGCCCCAGGGATTGCGCCTTGACGGTCGTCATATCGAAGATGCATCGGCCGCATTTGGCGCTCTGCAAGCGGCCCGCATTGACGTGATGGTCGTGGCCGCCTACGGATTGATCCTTCCCGAATGGGTGCTTGCCGTGCCACGGTTGGGTTGCCTGAACATCCATGCTTCGCTGCTGCCGCGTTGGCGTGGCGCCGCACCGATCCACCGGGCGATCGAGGCGGGAGACACACTCACCGGCATCACCGTGATGCAGATGGACGCCGGCCTCGACACAGGGCCGATGCTGCTGACCGCGCCTCTTGATATTCGCAGCGACGACACCACTGGCTCGCTGCACGACCGGTTGGCGGTGCTCGGTGGTCAATTGATCGTCGAGGCGCTCCAACTGGCCGCCCGCGGCGGGCTGCGCGCCACCGCACAACCGATGGACGGCATCACGTATGCGACGAAGGTCGACAAGTCAGAAGCACTCGTCGACTGGTCTGGCGAAGCAACCCGCGTCGCGCAGCGCATTCGCGCCTTCAACCCGGCGCCAGGCGCCGTGACGCAATGGCGCGGTGCGCCGCTCAAGTTGTGGCATGCGCTGGCGGTCACCCTGGTCGATGGGGCCCGGCAGGTCCCGGGCGAGGTGGTAGCGGTGTCAGCCGAGGGCATCACGGTCGCCTGCGGCTCGGGGGCGGTGTGCCTGACCGAGTTGCAGCGGCCCGGAGGCAAGCGCCTGACGGCCGACCAGTTCCTGCAAGGCCATGCGGTGCTGGTCGGCGACAGATTCGGGATCGTCGCCACCTGAGTCCCGTCTTTGTGGCCGGTGAGTCTCAAGTCGCCCGCATTGCAGTCGATATCCCGTACAGGTCCAAAGACTTCTCTTCGTCACGTCGAACCCGCCATGTCTCGTCTTGCACTTTCTGCCGTGTTCGCTGTTGCTGCCACCCTGCTCTCCGGCTGCGAACAGCTGGGCATCGAATCGCCTGAAAAGGTCGCGGCAGCCAGACAGGCCGAAGGAAGCGCCGTCGGTGGAGCATGTCGCCATGCCGGACGCGCGATCGAAGACTGTTACGCGCTGAACAAGAAGGCCGACAAGGCGGCAGTGTTCGCGGGTTGGCGCGAGATGAACGATTACATGCGCGACAACAAGATCGAGCCGGTTTCGCCCCAGCTGAGCACCCAGGTGGCCAGCACCAAGGTGAGTGATGGTGAGTCCGCGGACACCGAAACCGCCCCTGTCAAGCCGTCCAAGGACGCCAAAGAGACCAAAGTTCCGAAGGAATCCAAGGCGCACTGACGCCCGCGGCGCACCGACAATCGGTCGATGACCCCGGCCACCCGGTTGATGCGCGACCCCGACTTCCGTCGCGGCGTCCGCGAGATGCTCGTCATGGCCCCTGGCATCGGTGCCTGGGGTCTGGTCACCGGTGTGGCGATGGTCAAGGGCGGCTTGAGCGTTCCGCTGGCCATGTTCATGTCTTTCGCCGTGTACGCCGGAAGCGCTCAGCTCGCGGCATTGCCTTTGCTGGCGGCTGGCGCGCCGATGGGGGTGATCTGGGCGGCCGCGTTCTGCGTCAATCTGCGATTCGTCATCTACAGCGCGCGATGGCGCGTTTATTTCGGGCACCTGCCGCTGCGGCAGCGCATGGCATTCGGCTTCCTCGCGGCCGACCTGAACCTGATCGCTTTCCAGCGAGCCTATCCGCCCGATGAACTCGGCCCACGTCGAGAACCCGGCCAGATCCCGTACTACCTGGGGGGCGTGGCCGTGCTGTGGAGCGTGTGGCAGTTGCCGTCGATGCTTGGCATTGCGCTCGCGAACGTCATCCCGACGGCCTGGGGTCTGGGCTTTGCCGGCACGCTGGCGATGGTGGGCCTGACCTACGGGCTGCTTTCCGACCGCTCGACCTGGGTGGCTGCGGTGGTCGCGGGCACCGCATCCGTCGCTGCGTTTTCGCTGCCGCTGAAGCTGAACATCATCGTTGCCATCGCTGCAGCAGTGGCCGCCGGGCTGCTGATGGATCAGGCTGAAAAGGCCAGCCGCCGTCTCCGGAGGGGTGCCTGAATGCACGGGCTGAACGACGCCACCTACATCGCGCTCACCATCATCGGTCTGGCTGTTGTCACACTGGTCACGCGCAGTTTCTTCCTGCTGCCGGAGCGCGAGGTGCCGATCCCTGCGTGGCTGCAGCGCGGACTCAAGGTCGCGCCGCTCGCCGCACTCACTGCCGTGGTGGTGCCGGAGATCTTGATGACCCAGGGCAGACTGATCGATTCGTGGCAGGACGCGAGGCTGCCTGCCGCGCTGGTGGCCAGCGCCTGGTACGCCTGGCGTCCTGGCGTGCTCGGGCCGTTGCTGGCGGGGTTGGCGGCGTTTCTGCCGTTGCGGCTGTTATGGGGCTGGTAAGCACATCTCGACCGCCAATCAGCCCCCCTTAAACTCGAAAGAGATCAACCGATTCCGTCCACCATGAATGCCATCCGATTCACCGACCTCATCGCAGCCAACCAGGTCGCGGGCAAGCGGGTCTTCATCCGCGTCGATTTCAACGTTCCCCAGGATGCCGACGGCCGCATCACTGACGACACGCGCATCCGTGCGTCGCTGCCTTGCATAGAAGCCGCGCTGAAGTCCGGCGCTGCGGTGATGGTCACTTCGCACCTCGGTCGACCGAAGGAAGGCCACTGGACGGCCGAAGACTCGCTCGCTCCTGTCGCCGCGCATGTCGGCGCGCTGCTGGGCCGCGCGGTGCCGTTGATCGCGGACTGGATCGATGGCTTCACGGTCGACGGCTGCGCGCTGGCGCCGGGTGAACTGGTCTTGCTCGAGAACTGCCGACTGAACGTTGGCGAGTCGAAGAACGACGAGACATTGAGTCGCAAGATGGCCGCGCTCTGCGACATCTACGTCAACGATGCGTTCGGCGCTGCCCACCGCGCACATGCCTCGACGCATGGCATTGCGCGGTACGCGCCGGTGGCCTGTGCGGGACCGCTGCTGGCGGGTGAGGCCGATGCGATCACGAAGGTACTGGCCGACCCCAAGCGCCCGCTGATCGCGATCGTCGCCGGCAGCAAGGTCAGCACCAAGCTGACGATCCTGGAGGCGCTGTCGGCCAAGGTCGACGGTCTGATCGTTGGCGGCGGCATTGCCAACACCTTCATGCTTGCCGCCGGTCTGCCGATCGGCAAGTCGCTGGCCGAAGCCGACCTGGTCGACAAGGCGAAGGCGGTCATCGCATCGATGAAGGCGCGCGGCGCCGAGGTGCCGATCCCGGTCGATGTGGTCACCGCGAAGACCTTCGCGGCCGATGCGCCGGCGACCACCAAGGCATCGGCCGATGTGGCGGCCGACGACATGATCCTTGACATCGGCCCGAAGACCGCGGCGGCGCTGGCCGAGAAGCTGAAGTCGGCTGGCACCATCGTCTGGAACGGCCCTGTCGGCGTCTTCGAGTTCGAGGCGTTCTCCCACGGCACCGAGGCGATCGCGCATGCGATCGCAGCGTCCAGTGCATTCAGCATCGCCGGTGGTGGTGACACGCTCGCGGCGATCGCGAAGTTCGGCGTCGAGTCGGGTGTCGGCTACATCTGCACCGGTGGCGGCGCGTTCCTCGAAATGCTCGAAGGCAAGGTTCTGCCGGCGATCGAGATCCTCGAACAGCGGGCGCGAGACGCCATCGCCTAGTGGGGCACGATGCCGGGCGCCGTCGCGCCGGCGCCGACTGCGCGGCCCCTTTCCCCTGCCAGACTGTCCGGAGATTCCATTCATGCCTCGTGCCACCAAGATCGTCGCCACCCTCGGGCCTGCGTCCAGCTCACCCGAGGTGCTCGAGCGGATGATCCGCGCTGGTGTCGATGTGATGAGGCTGAATTTCTCGCACGGCACAGCGCAGGACCACATCGATCGCGCCGCGCTGGTGCGCGAAGTGGCCAGGCGGGTCGGCAAGGAGGTCGCGATCATGGCCGACCTGCAGGGCCCGAAGATCCGTGTCGGCAAGTTCGACGGCGGCAAGACGATGCTGGAGGCTGGCCAGTCGTTCATCCTCGATGGCGCAACCACCGAGCTCGGCACGAACGCACGGGTCGGGCTCGACTACAAGGAGCTGCCGCGCGATGTCCGCCCGGGCGACACGCTGCTTCTCAACGACGGACTGCTCAAGCTGACGGTGGATGCGGTGCGCGGCGCCGAGGTCCACACCACCGTCGTGGTCGGCGGCGAGTTGTCGAACAACAAGGGCATCAACAAGGCCGGCGGCGGCCTCACCGCGCCGGCATTGACCGGCAAGGACATGGAAGACATCAAGACCGCGATGAGCTTCCAGTGCGAGTACCTCGCGGTGAGCTTTCCGAAGAACGCGACCGACATGGAGATGGCCCGCCAGTTGGCCAACGTGGCCGGCGAGCCCTTCAAGCACAAGGCGGCACTGATCGCGAAGATCGAGCGCAGCGAGGCGATCCCCGTGCTCGAGAGCATCCTCAAGGCGAGCGACGGCATCATGGTTGCCCGGGGCGATCTCGCGGTGGAGGTGGGCAACGCCACCGTGCCGGCGCTGCAGAAGAAGATGATCAAGATGGCGCGCGAGCTCGACCGCATCGTGATCACGGCGACGCAGATGATGGAATCGATGATCGTCAACCCGGTGCCCACGCGGGCCGAGGTGAGCGACGTTGCCAACGCGGTGCTCGACGGCACCGACGCGGTCATGCTGAGCGCCGAGACGGCGGCCGGCAAGTACCCGGTCGAGACGGTCGAGATGATGTCGACGATCTGCATCGAGGCCGAGCGCGCCGAGGAGATCTCGCTTGA
>JBJXEJ010000121.1:0-9539 GCA_046154125.1 Rhizobacter sp.
CGTCACCTGGGCAGCCGGACTCCGTGGCTGCCTTTCCCCAGGGGCGGTTACGAATCCCGACTGCCCGGTCTGGATGGCTTGAGTTATCCACAAAGCCCCACGAAGTTAGAAGGTCTTGATGGCGACGCAATCGACCAACCAGAGCAGGCGAAAGCCAGTGACCACGCGGGCCAAGCTGGAGCACGGCAACGGCCCGAAGGCTTGAAGACGAGGTTCCCGCCGCTTCGCGTGCTCTCTGGGGTTCCCACCCCAGCCCCCGCGTGAGGGTGCGTTCATCACCCATGAGGCCCCCTTATGAGCGGATCATTAGCCGCCCCATGGGCCAGCTGCGACAGGTGTCGCACCTGACCTTCAAGCCGCGCAATATCGGAGCGCAGACCCGCGACCAAGCCGCAGGCAAACACCGCATCGTTGTGGGCGTTGACGTGCACGGTCTGACGACCCCAGGAGGTCAACCAGAACAGAGCGAGATTGACGACCCGAGGCGCATACCCAGTCTGCGAATACCGGTAGACCGAGCGCCGGGAGATACCCAGGACGCGAGCTATTCGATCCGGTGGAGGTCTGCCCAGGTCATCAAGAATCGTGTGCCAATATGGCAGCGAGACAGGGGCACGCTCGATGTTGGCAAGTTGAATGGTCATAGGTGACGCTCCCCCAGCAGCCACCGTATGAATGCACGACTATGTATATTATGTAAACTAGTAAATCGGTTTAGCCTTCGCCAGACATCGACTCCCTTCGGACCGATCCAAGGCTGCCACGCACCGCCACACAGCACAGTAAATCACGGGCACTAGTGCAATCGCGGCAGGAAGCCTGTCGCTTCGGAACTCAAAGCCAGTAGTCCCAGAGCTTGGCCAGCCACTCCTTGAACCGGAACTGCAGCGGCCGGCGCTGCCAATTCGCAAGCGTGATCGCCTCGGACGCCGCCAGGTCCTTGTCGAACATCGCCTGCAACTGCCTGCCGAAATCTGTCCCGAGGACCACTGCATTCAGCTCGTGGTTGTGGACGAAGCTGCGCCAGTCGAGGTTGGTCGACCCGACCGTGGCCCATACGCCGTCGATCAAGGCTGTCTTTGAATGCAAGATGACGCCTTTGCGTTCGTGAATCTTCACCCCCGCGCGAAGCAGCTGCTCGTAGGAAGCGCGGCCCGCATGAAACACGACCCAGGCATCGGACTGGCTCGGGAGAATCAGCGTCACGTCGACTCCGCGGGTGGCCGCTGCTTCGAGCGCGGCCAGCAATCGCGGGTCGGGCGCGAAATAGGCGTTGGTCAGCCGTACGCTGCTTTCGGCACTGCCGATCGCAGACAGCAGCGTCGCGTAAATCTGACTGAACGCTTCGTCGGGTGAGCTGCCGATGGCACGCACCACCTCCCGCCCTGCGCTCAGGGAAGGCGGAAAGTAGGTTCTTGGTGCCAGAGATTGGCCCTTCTGCGCGGTCCAGCTCGCGAGGAACAGCGTCTGGAGCTGGGCAACAACCGGACCGTCGAGTTGCAGGTCGGTATCCCGCCAGGCTGGGCTGCCGGCAGGCCGGGCCCGCATCCCCTGGCTGAATGAACCGCCGGAATAGACGCTGCTGATGTTGATGCCGCCGACGAAAGCCGTGCGCCCGTCCACGATCAACAGCTTGCGGTGATCGCGCTGATTCAGCTCCCATTCCTTGCGCGACAGCAACGGATTGAGTGGATTGAATTCGAGCACCTGGATGCCGGCATCCTTGAGCTTCTGAAAATAGGCCGACGGCGTTCCGAGCGTGCCGAAGCTGTCGCGAATCAGATTGACCTGGACGCCTCCGCGTTGCTTGTCGATCAAGGCGCGGGCAAAACGCTGCCCGACATCGTCGTCGTCCAGGATGTAGGTTTCCATGTTGATGTGATCGCGTGCGGCCACGATGGCTGCCAGCATTGCCTGGTAACTGGCCGGTCCGTCCTGCAGCAGAAGCACCCGGTTGCCTGTGGTCAGCGGGCTGCCGACGATGGCCTGCTCGCGTGCCAGGTGGTGGTCGAAGATGCCGGTCAGCTCGCCGCCGCTGCCCAGCCGTTGCAGGACGGCCTTGCTTTGTGAAGGCGACAGGTTTCCTTGCGTTCCCTGGAGCACCACCACGGGCGCCGGCCCGAGTTCGAGATCGGAAACGACGGCCGGCGAACTGCTGCAGCCTGCGAAGGCGAACACGAACCCAAACCACATTCGCCGGTAACGCAGATGCGCCTCACCAGCCTGCTGGCGAGCGCCGGAGTGGCGGGGCATGGGTCTCCTTGATGTGCACAGATCGCTACGGGTGCAGTGTCCCTCGAGTCCGGCAACGGCTGTGTTCGACACCGCACGGAAGCCGGAACACCTGCGGCGTAGGCTGAGGGTCAGCTGATCGATGCACCAGCAATGGATGCGGGGATCTCAACGGAGAACTGAATGCGTCACCTGATCATCGGAATATGGCTGCTGTGCTTCTCGGTGACCTCGGCCATCGCCCAGATCGGCGTTGGCATCGGCATCAATCTGCCAGGGGTGAACATCGGTATCAATCTGCCCGCTTATCCGGATCTCGTTCGGGTTCCCGGATATCCGGTCTATTACGCCCCGCGGGTGGAATCGAACTTCTTCTTCTATGACGGGATGTACTGGGTCTACGAGAGCGACAACTGGTACGCGAGCTCCTGGTACAACGGACCCTGGGGACTGGTCGGACCGCAGAGCGTTCCTGTCTTTGTCCTGCGCATCCCGGTGCGGTATTACCGGTCGCCACCTTCCTACTTCCACGATTGGCGCGCAGACGCTCCTCCTCGCTGGGGCGATCACTGGGGCAACGACTGGTCCCAGCAACGTCGTGGCTGGGACCAGTGGAACCATCGCTCCGCCCCCCAACCTGCGCCTCTGCCTGCGTACCAGCGGAAGTACTCGGGAGACCGTTATCCGCAGCAGGTCGAGCGGCAACAGGCCCTTCGGGGCCAAAATTACCGCTATCAGCCGCGTGATTTCACCGTCCGACAACACGAACAGCAACAGCGGCAGGCACAGCGACAGCTGCAACAGAAACAACCCGCAGCGCCCTCACCCGTTCAACGCGAACAGAAGCCAGCACCCTTGGACAAAGGGACGAGACCATCGGATTTCCAGCGCGGAAGCCCACCGACCCGGCCGGAGAAGGCAGTCGAAAAGCAGGTGCAACACCCGACCGTTCGCGATCAGCGCAGCCCTGCGAAGCCGCAACAGTCCCCGCAGAACGAGAGAGGCCCCGCGCAACGGGAACAGCGCCCCCCGGAGCCACATCAGCGTGACCAGTCTCGTCGCGAGGACCAACCGAAGCAGGAGCCGAACCGCGGACAGGGACAGGGACAGGGAAATGACCGCAACCGAGGCGAGGAACGCGGACATTAGCGCGCCAGCGCGGTTCCCTCGGGCGGTTCGCCGACTGGCGCGATGTTGAATTCCGGGGGACCGTTCGAATGAGTCCGGAACATCCGGACCTTGCGAAGCGGCCATGCTCCCTCACGTTGAAGGGGCAGATCCACCCGAAGCCTGCCGACATCAGGACACCTGGATTCGATGAAGCCACTGCATGCAGCGCGAGCTTTTCTGCTCCGACACTTCGGCCAGAGGGCGGGCCTTTCCCGTCTGCTGGCCTCGGTTGCGTTCGCCTGGTTGCTGTGTGGCCCCGGGTCGTGCGTGCAGGCTCGGGAGGAGCGATCTGGAGAGAGTACGGCCGCGTTGCTGCTGACCAAGCGCGTCGAATTGCTGCCCCGGTTGCGAGCCAATGCCTTTGGCGAACCGCTCGTTCTGATTTCCCGGGAACTGCCCGGTCGGATGGAAGGCGATGTCTATGCCGACGTGGCTCATCCATTCGCGGTGGTCGGCGACGCCTTCCGAAGCGCCACCGCGATCTGCGAACTGCTCTTCATGCATCTGAATGTTCGTTCCTGCACGCCGTCGAGCGGCACCGAAGGTGAACGGTTGACGCTCGTCGCAGGGTCCAAGCGCTCCAACGGATTCGCCATGCAGGACAGCATCAGCTACGTGATGCATACCGAGGCTGCCGACGCGACCCACCTGCGCGTGATACTGAGCGCCGCGCAGGGACCTTTGTCGACGACTGACTACCTCATGGTCTTCGAGTCAGTACCGATCGACGCCGGTCACAGCTTCGTGCACTTCGGCTATTCGTATGCCTACGGGACGCTGGCCAGGATGGCGATGGCTTCGTACCTGGCCACGTCCGGCCGGGCGAAGATCGGATTCACCGTCGAAGGCCAGGAGGTCGATGGTCGGCCGAAGTACGTGCAGGGCGTGCGTGGCGCCATCGAGCGCAACGTCATGCGTTACTACCTCGCGCTGCAGGCTCGCTTCAGCATCACCACAGGCTCGCCGGACGAGCGGAACCAGGCGCGTCTGCGTGCCTGGTTCGCGCTGACGGAGCGCTATGCAGCACAGCTGCACGAATACGACATCGACGAGTACCTGCGGGAAAAGCGGCGCGACCTGGCCCGCATTGCGGCCGGGGCGTGATGAACGGAATCCCGCCGCCGGATCCGGGCACCGCAGGCACCAGGCATGTGCTCGCGCTGAACAGCGGTTCGTCTTCACTGAAATTCGGGCTGTATCGCGTAGGTCCGTGCGGGATCGACCAGGTGGTCGCCGGAGAAGCCGAGATGATCGGCGACGCGGCCGCATTCATCCATGCCGAGAATGCGCTCGGACATGCTCCGCTGCGCGAAACGCTCCGGATGGACAATCAGCGCGCGGTCGTCATCCGCATCGGCCGGTTGCTCTCCGAACTCGAAGCGCCCTTGCCCGATGCGGTCGGTCACCGGGTCGTGCATGGCGGTCCAAAGCTGCGTGAGCATTGCGTGATCGACGAGGCGGTCCTGCAGCGGCTCGAGGCCTCAGCCGCCTTTGCTCCGCTGCACACGCCGGCAGCGCTCGCCTTGATCCGTTTCGCCGCAGAAAATTTCCCGGGATTGCCGCAGGTGGCCTGTCTGGACACCTGCTTTCACGCCCGCATGCCGTCGGTGGCAAGCACCCTGCCGCTGCCGGGCGAACTGCGTTCGGCGGGGATACAGCGTTATGGCTTTCATGGCCTTTCCTGCGAATCGATCGTCCGTCAACTGAGCGGTGCGCTGCCTGCACGGCTGATCATTGCCCACCTGGGCAACGGGGCCAGCATCACGGCCGTGAAGCAGGGTTCATCGATCGATACGAGCATGGGCATGACACCCACGGGTGGACTGATCATGGGCACGCGCAGCGGCGATCTCGACCCGGGTGTGCTCGTTCATGTGATGCGGGAGATGAAGCTCGATGCCGCAGCGCTCGAGGAACTGGTCGATCACCGAAGCGGACTGCTCGGACTGTCGGGTCTCAGCGGCGACATGCGTGTCCTGCACCAGGCCGCGCCATCGAACGGCGATGCCCGGCTCGCGATCGAGATGTTTGCCTACGTGGCAGCCAAGGAACTGGGAGCCATGAGCACCGTGCTGGGAGGTGTGGACATGATCGTGTTCACCGGAGGCATCGGTGAACACGACGCCGCGGTCCGGGCTGACATCTGTGCTCGCCTGTCGTGCCTGGGCGTCGAACTGGACGCTGAACGAAACCGCCGGGGCGATGGCTCGATCAGCCGCGAATCATCGCGCTGCAAGGTTCACGTCCTGCCATCCCAGGAGGACGAGCAGATTGCCCGGCACACCTGGGCGCTGTGCGGCCTCCACGCATGATCCGGCAGCAGCGTATTGACCGGAATTCAAGCCGCGCCAATCACCGCATCGACCATGCCCTGTGCTTCCAGCTGGAGGCGCTGCAAGTGGTCGGTCCCCTGAAAGCTCTCGGCGTAGATCTTGTAGATGTCCTCGGTGCCCGAAGGCCGCACCGCGAACCAGCCGCTGGCCGCGCTGACCTTGATGCCGGCCAGGGCCGCCCCGTTGCCCGGCGCGCGAGTGACGATGGATTCGATCGTTTCTCCCGCCAGCTCGGTGGACCCGACCTGCTGCGCCGACAGCGCGGACAGGCACTGTTTCTGCCGTGCGGTGGCGGGCGCCTCGACCAGGCAGGACACCGGATTTCCGAGTTGCTCTGCCAGTTCGACATACAGATCGCCCGGATCGCGCCCCGTCACTGCCGTGATCTCGGCCGCCAGCAGCGCTGCGACGATGCCGTCCTTGTCGGTGGTCCAGACGGAGCCGTCGCACCGCAGGAAGCTCGCGCCGGCGCTCTCCTCACCCGCGAAGCCCAGAATGCCGTCGCGCAGGCCGGCCGAGAACCATTTGAATCCTGCGGGCACCTCGAAGACCCGGCGTCCCAGACGCGCTGCCACGCGCTCGATCAGCTGCGTGCTGACCACCGTCTTGCCGACGGCGGTCCGCACTCCCCATCGGGGTCGGTGCCGGAACAGATGGTCGATGGCGACGCACAGGAAGTGGTTCGGTGGCAGCAGACCGTGCAGCGGGGTGACGATGCCGTGGCGGTCATGGTCGGTGTCGCAGGCGAAAGCGATGTCGAAGCGATCCTTCAGCGCGATCAAGCGCTGCATCGCGTCAGATGATGACGGGTCCATGCGGATCTGCCCGTCCCAGTCCAGCGTCATGAAGCTGAAGGTGGGATCGACGACATCGCTGACCACGGTCAGATCCAGGCGGTGGCGCTCGGCGATCGCGGGCCAGTAGTGCACGCCGGCGCCGCCCAGCGGATCGACGCCCATGCGAACCCTGGCGTTCCGGATCGCGTCGAGGTCGATCACCTGCCCCAGGTCGGCCACGTAGGTGCTGCGGTAGTCATGTCGGTGCGTGGTGGAGGCTCGCAGCGCCGCCGCAGGCGTCATGCGCTTCACCCCTGCGAGCCCGGTTTCCAGGTAGCGATTGGCAGCAGCCTCGACCCAGCCCGTCACATCCGGTCCAGCCGGGCCACCGTGCGGCGGGTTGTACTTGAATCCGCCATCCCGAGGTGGATTGTGCGAAGGCGTGATGACGATGCCGTCGGCCAGTCCTGCACCGTGGGCCAGGTTGCGCCCTCCGTTGTGTCTCAGGATCGCGTGCGACACGGCAGGCGTCGGTGTGTATTCATCGTCCAGGGACAGCATCAGCTCGACGCCATTGGCCGCGAGCACTCCGGTGGCGCTGGTGCGGGCCGGTGCCGACAACGCATGCGTGTCGGCTCCCAGGAACAGCGGCCCGGTGATGCCCTGCGCGCGACGACGGTCGCACAGGGCCTGCGTGATCGCCAGAACGTGCCATTCGTTGAACGCGATGTCGAGGGCCGAACCGCGATGCCCCGACGTCCCGAACGCGACGCGCTGGGCGCCAAGCGTCGGATCGGGCCGGTCCTCGAAGTACGCTGCGATCAGCCTGGGCACATCGACCAGCACAGACAGCGGCGCTGGCCGGCCGGCCAGCGGACTTTTCAGGATTCGTACCCGACCGTGGTGCTGCCCGCCCAGTACCCGCGCCGGCCGTAATGCCGGTACAGGCTCAGGTCCTGATCACGGCTCCAGTCCGCAGTCGCGTCGTAGGCGGGCGAGTTCTTGATCGACTCGCGGCTGAGATCGACCGAGACACTCCGCTCTGACCAGTGGACGCCCTGGATCCACGGCGGAGCGATCAGCACCTTGTGTCCGACCCACCAGTTGCTGGTGTCGACGACCAGGTAGCGAATGGCCCAGGTCTCGTCGTCGAAGAGAAAGCCCGCGACGTGGCCGATGTCGCCATCGTTGGCGTGGATGTGATATCCGACCAGGGCGTTGCAGCTGCGCAGGTGCGGGTCGTCGTTGCGGTGGCGTGCCCGTTCGTCACGCAGGTAGGCTTCCAGTTCACGCTCACGCTCCAACCGATCGATGCGCTGCCCGGTATGGCCCGGAGCCATCTCGTAGGGATACAGGCCGTCGGCCCACAGGCCGCCGCCGCCCCAGTAGTACGGAAGCCCGTAATAGCCCAGGACCGCCTCTTCGTTCTGCCTCGAAACCGGCTTGTCGGTGTCGATGTCCGGACTGTTCCTGACCTGTTCCCGGGTCAGCGATACCGGCAGCATCTGCTCCAGCCAGTGTGGATGATTCACGGCGATCGGCGAGATCAGCACCTTCCGGCTCGACAGCCACGAGCCCGCTTCCACCACGAAGTAGCGAATGGCCCAGGCGTCGTCGTCGAAATAGAAGTCCTTGACTGTCCCGATCTCGCCATCGGTGGCGCTGATCGCGTAGTTCTCGAGGTCTTTCATGCTGCGCAACATCGGGGGTCTTCCTTTGAATGTGCAGACCGCTCGGCATCGGACAGATGCGTTCGCGGTCCGCGTGGGCGATGGACTTCACCAGTGAACTGAGGTCACCCTGCGGGTGATGAATGGCGCGAGCAGGTGATCTCGCCCAATGTCCTCTCGGCCCGAGGTTGTCGTCTGTTCGCTGGCGCACGCCGGTACCCGACGCTGATCCGGGATCGGCAAGCGGTCTCGCATCGGAGCCGCCGTGTTCCCCAGCGCACAGACCATCCGGACACAAGGACCTAAGTTCGATCCGGCCTGTTCGCGTTCTTCGACGCGAGCCATCGAACGCCGGAATCCCTGAACGATGAAAACCGATCCGCTGTCGCCTGAACTGCTCCACCGGATGGACGCCTACTGGCGGGCCGCGAACTACCTCTCGGTGGGGCAGCTTTACCTCTACGACAACCCGCTGCTGCGCGAGCCGCTGACGATGGCTCACATCAAGCCCCTGGTGGTCGGCCACTGGGGCACGGTGCCCGGACAGAACTTCATCTACGTTCACCTGAACCGCGCGATACAGAAATACGAGCTGAACGTGTTCTACGTCTCCGGCCCCGGGCACGGCGGCGCTGCGCTGGTCGGCAATGTCTATCTGGAAGGCACCTGGAGCGAGGTGTATCCCGACGTCACGCAAGATCTGGCCGGCATGAAGAAGCTGTTCAAGCAGTTCTCGTTTCCGGGTGGCATCCCAAGCCACGCGGCGCCCGAAACGCCGGGATCGATCCATGAAGGGGGCGAGCTCGGCTACGCGGTGTCTCACGCCTACGGTGCCGTGTTTGACAATCCGGACTTGGTTGTCGCCTGCGTAGTAGGCGACGGCGAGGCGGAGACGGGACCGCTTGCGACTGCGTGGCACTCGAATAAGTTCCTGAATCCCGCGAACGACGGGGCGGTGCTGCCGATCCTTCATTTGAACGGCTACAAAATTGCCAATCCTACCGTGCTGGCGCGTCTGCCGCATGAGGAACTCGAATCGTTGTTCGTCGGCTACGGCTACGAGCCACTTTTCGTCGAGGGCGACGACCCAATGACGATGCATGCGCAAATGGCCATTACCATCGACTCTGCCCTCGGTCGCATCCGTGACATTCAGCAGGCAGCACGAACCCGCGGCGAAACGTTGCGTCCCCGTTGGCCTATGATCATCCTGCGCACGCCCAAGGGCTGGACCGGGCCGAAGAGCGTAGACGGCCAGCCCACCGAAGGTTCCTGGCGCTCGCATCAGGTACCGCTATCGGACGTAGCAAGCAAAGCCGGCCACCTACAGATCCTCGAGGAATGGCTGAAAAGCTATC
>JBJXEJ010000122.1:0-25119 GCA_046154125.1 Rhizobacter sp.
AATTTCCGGAGACACGATGAACTTCAACAAGAAACTCGCCGCCGCCGCTGCAACGGCTGCCTGCATCTTCGCCGCAGGCCCCGCGCAAGCGGATTATCTTTTCTCGGGCTCGGGTGCGTCCGGAAACCTCACCCTAGGTGCCGAGCCTTGGCTGTTCAATGCCGACGGTGGCGCCGGGGGCGGCCGTCCTGGCAACAACTGGGGCTCGCCCGGCGTAGGCGCGGGAATCACCCCGTACAGCCATACCGATGCAGCATTGGGCTTCGACATCACCTTCACAGGCGGCAGTGGCTTTCTCGCCGGATCGGTTGCCACCGGCAACGGCGCTGGATGCGCCGGCTCCACCTTCGGCGGAACCACCTTTTGCACCATCGGTTCCACGAACAACATCTGGATTGCCACTGAGATCGACGACTTCACGATCGCCTTCCGCGCACAGGACCCGAGTTTTGCGCTGACCACAGGCCAAGACTACTTCGTGAACATCTTCTTTGCGGGCGACACCCCGACCAGCTTCACCGGTCGCTGGATCACCAGCTTCGACCCGAACCCCAACGATGTCCCTGAACCGGCTACCTTGTCCTTGATTGCCGCTGCGCTTGCAACCTTGGCTTTCACGCGCCGCAAAGCCATCTGAAACTTGAGACGCCGAGGCGGCAACAGCCTTGTTGCACCTAGGCGCTTCGTAATTTAAGACCTGCTGGCGGCAGGGATCAATTCAAAGGGCTGACTCCCTCACGGGGCCAGCCCTTTCGCTTTTTGGCGCTGCGGCAACTCCAAAGCTCTTCGTTTTTCCAACTGATCCTGCAAGCGGCAGACCCGCGCGTCATTCGTGGGCCGTCAGGCCACCCGGCACCCTTCGCAGGCCATTGCGCTCGGCAGCGGTGCCTGCACCGCTCTCGAGCAGCCAGCCCACTCCGCACAGGCCGGTCATCAGAAGCGCGGTCCACAGGATGCGCGACGTCATGTCCATGCTCTCGGCGTCCCACAGGAACAGCCCGCAGCCGACAGCCGTCGCCAGGAACAGCGCCACCGCTGCCGCACGCGCCAAACCGGTTGCGGGCGGATCGTATTGCTCCCGATGCAGGTCGAAGGGCGGCTGCGGGAACCGCTGTGCGACATCCTCGGGGCGCCAGCCGGGTGGCATGAACAGCACCCGCAACTTGTCCTGCCAGCGTTGCGTGTACCAGGCATCTCGCGCCAGCGCGCCATAAACCTGGGTGATTGCACGCAGCGGATTGAAGCTGCGCACCGGAGAGCGCGTGCCGAACACGCAGGGCTCGGTCTCGACTGCGTAGGTTCCGAACATGCGGTCCCACAGAATGAAAAGCCCGCCGTAGTTGCGGTCTATGTAGCAGTCGTTCACCGCGTGATGGACACGGTGGTTGGACGGCGTGGTCAGCACGCGGTCCAGCCAGCCCAGCTTGCCGATCTGCTCGGTGTGCGCCCAGATCTGGTAATACTGGACGCCGAGCAACACGAATCCGAACATCACCGGCGGAACCCCTGCAATCGCCAACGGCAGGTAGAACGGCCAGCCGAGCACCGCGTTCTGGCTTTCCTGCCGTAGCGCGGTGCAAATGTTCAACTCCTCGCTCTGGTGATGCACCACGTGCGCGGCCCAGAAGATGGCGACCTCGTGCCCGACCCGGTGCAGCCAGTATTCGCAGAAGTCGAACATCACGACCGCGAGGGCGATGCCGTACCAGGAGTGCCAGAACGGCGAGTCGGCCTGATGTCCGAGGGCCGAGAAGACCATCGCATAGATGCCGATCTGCAGCAGCGGCGTGCACACGCCGACCAGTTGGCTGATCAACCCCTGGCTCAGGCTGGCCAGCGTGTCGTTGGTGCGATACGACTTGCGCTTGCGCACCATGCCGACCGCCATTTCGAGCATGACGGCCAAAGCCAGGAAGGGGATCGTCCAGATGACAGCTTGTTCCATCGATTCGTCAAGGCAGGTGGCAGGCGAACTTCCTCAGGGCCGCACCGACGGACCCCGCCGGAACCGGGATCCAGGATCCCGGTGACTCGTTCCGGTAGACCACGTCTCCCCAGCCTGTGAAGTCCGAATGTCGGCTGAAGAACAACGAGCGGCTCTGATTTTCCACGCAGTCGTATTCGAGTTGCTGCCTCGAAGACAAATACACCTTGCCGTCCGGCGCGGTGCGGGGCTTGGCGTAGTTGATCACGCTCCACATCTTCACCATGTCGCCGCTGCGGATGATGCTGGCGGGATCCGCGAGCACCGTCACCACGCCATCGCCCCGGACGCGCACCCAGTTGGCCATCGCCGATCCACCAGCGCAGATCAACAGCAAGCCCACGATCCACTTCTTCATGTTCACACTCGAATCGATGCGTTCGGAGGATGTGCATGATCGCCGCACCGCATGCAGCGGGTTCGACACCCCAACCTCATGTCAACGCAAACTATGGCTGCAGAACATCAAGTGCATCTTCGAGATTCTTGACCGTGCGCGCGCGGTTGTGGAGTTTGTCCAGGCCGAACAGGCCGATGCGGAAGGACTGGAAGTCCGGGCCTTCGTCGCACTGCAGGGGCACACCGGCGGCAATCTGCAGGCCGAGACCCAGCCACTTCTTGCCCGACTGCATGTCGGCATCCTCGGTGTAGCTGACCACCACCCCCGGGGCCTGGAAACCCGGAGCAGCGACACTCTTGAAGCCGCGCTTGGACAGCATTTCGCGCACCGCATCGCCCAGCAGCTGCTGCTCGTCGCGCACCCTGTCGAAGCCGTAATCGCGCGTCTCCAGCATCACGTCGCGCACGCAAGCCAGGGCATCGGTCGGCATCGTCGCGTGGTACGCGTGCGCGCCACCTTCGTATGCTTCCATGATCTGCAGCCACTTGCGCAGATCGCAGGCATAGCTGGTGCTCGTCGTGCTGTCGATGCGGGTGCGGGCCAACTCGCTCAGCATCACCAGCGCGCAGCAGGGCGAACCGCTCCAGCCCTTCTGTGGCGCACTGACCAGCACGTCGACGCCGGTCGCGGCCATGTCGACCCAGATCGTGCCGGACGCGATGCAGTCGAGCACGAACAATCCGCCGACCGAGTGCACTGCATCGGCCACCGCACGAAGGTAATCGTCAGGCAGGATCATGCCGGCCGAGGTCTCGACGTGCGGCGCGAAGACCACGTCTGGACGAAGCTCCTTGATTGTCGCGACGACCTCGTCGATCGGCGCTGGCGCGAACGGCGCCTGCTTGCCCGGGCCGGTACGACGGGCCTTCAGCACCGTCGATTGCGCCGGGATGTTCCCCATCTCGAAGATCTGTGTCCAGCGGAAGCTGAACCAGCCGTTGCGGATCACCAGCGCCTTGCGACCGGTCGCGAACTGGCGGGCCACCGCCTCCATGCCGAAGGTGCCGCTGCCCGGCACAACCACCGCCGATTTCGCGTGGTAGACCTCTTTCAGCGTCGCGGAGATGTCCTTCATCACCTGCTGAAAGCGCTTCGACATGTGGTTGATCGCGCGGTCGGTGTAGACCACCGAGTATTCGAGCAGGCCGTCGGGATCGACGTTGGGTAACAAGCCAGGCATGGTGAGCTCCGGTGAAATGAATGCGCCTCGACAAGGAGGTCCGGGGATCACACGGCGGCCGGCGCGAGCCTCGGATCGAGGCAGGTGCCGCAGGCATAGCGCCGGACTGAGAAGTCAGCCGACGCGCCCGTGTGGACCCCATATTTTGACCTGAGGTGCCTTGCCCTGCTCGTGACGGGATACCCCAATACGCCGAGACCGCTGCGTCGGTTCAGCGGAACTCCGCCAGATCCATCCGGATGCGGCCACCGCTGATGAAGGTGGACTGCCCCGGCTCGTCGCGCTCCAGGCGGACCAGGCCGACACCCGGGCAGTACCACTCCAGCGTCGTCAGCGGGACATCGCGCCATCCCACGACCGGGTCGGCGAACAGCCTGATCTGTGCCTGGCCCTTGACACGCAGGCAGCCGCTGAAACTGCCCGCCGTGGCATCCACTTTCTGGTCCACCGCATCGATGACGTAGTTCATCGGGATGATCGGGTGCTTGTAGCGAACCTCGCGCGGGAACTCCTGCTTGTGCTCCAGCAGGTAAGCAGTGGTCGGGCTCTGCCATGTCGTGCCGACCGCATACGGGCGCTTCAGCACGTATCGACGCGCCGGGTCCGACTTGGGTTCGTCTTCGATGTCGCTCCTGCTGGCGACGCGGTAGACGCCGGTATCGTCGCTGCGCAGCCAGTAATTGGCGCCACTGTCGCTGCGACGCAGCCAGGCCGGCTGGCCGTCGAGGTCGGTGCGACCGAGCGTGCTCAGCGTCATCTCCTCGTGCTGGACGGTGTTGTTCTCGAGCTCGGTGGCCACCCGGTAGGTCCAGTGGTGGCCCTTGTCGAGAGGAAACAGCGAAGTGTCTCCACCCGGTCCGCCGCAACCGGCCAACAGCAGCAAGCCGGCCCACGTCAGCCGGGTCACGCCTGATTTGATGGTGGAGGACATCGGATTCATTTTTCCGGCAGCTGCGGCACGGGCAGGTCACGGATCTTCACCACCTGCTCGTCACTGCCCGGGCGCAGCCAGGAAGTACCACCCTTGCCGACCTTGGGTTCGCTGGTGCCCATCTGGCTGACGCCTTGGCGAACCTTCTTGATGCCTTCGTTGAGCATCGCGTGTACGTCCTTGGAGTAGGGCAGGCGGTAGGCTCGGGGCTGGGCCACCGGCTTGCCGTTCTCGATCGCATTGGCCCATACATACAGCGCGCCGTCGGTCTTGGCGCTCGGCTCCTCGATCACCGCAGCGAGCAGCACGAACCGCTCGGGCAGCGCATCGGGGCTGGGCCAGCCCGACAACTGGTGCACCACACTGTCCGCGTAGAAATAGAACACGGAGACGCCGACCACGAGGATGCCCTTGAGCCAGGCCGGCCAGCGTGACCACAACAGCGCGAGCACACACAGCAACGCAAGGGCAGAAAAACTCAGAATCAACGCAAGGGTCATGGATTGCTCACCAGTTTCTTCGGCAGGGTGTTGACATTCGTGACCTGCCCGTCGGGCAGGACCGTGAAGCGCACGGCAGTGACCTCGTCGCCCTTGCGTGCCAGCTGCACCTGGCCGTAGTACACGACATCGGCACGCGGGTTCACCTTGATCACGCTGACAGTGGCCTCGACCGGTTCACCGTTCTTGGTTTCGTAGTACTGCAGGTTGACTGCGAATTCGCCCGGCTCGATGCCGCGAATGGTCACCACCTCCTGATTCAACGGATTCACGATCTCCTTGCCGTTGATCACGATCACGTCGCCGGACAGCCCCCGGTCGTCGCGATCCAGGTGCATCAGGCCGGCCTCGCGGGCGCGGAACCAGACCAGATTGCCGCCGGGATCCTGCACCCAGGTGTCGATGTCGTTCGGGTTGCCGTCGGGCCAGCTGACGTTGATGATGTATTCGGCCTTCGACGGAATGTCCCCGGCCTTCAGCGCCTTCGGGTTCATCGCCAGCAACGCGATGATGAAACAGAAGACGAAGGCGATCAGCATGTTGAACAACATGTCGTAGAACGGATCGACCTCCGCTTCACGCGACAGCCTTGACGAAGGGGGCTTGCGCATCGTTCAGACCGTGAAGGACACGACCGTCTCGCCCGAGCGCGGAGGCACCTCGGACTGGACGCTCAGGCCAATGCGCTGGCAGTCGGCCACCAGCGCGTCCGCGTAGCGGTCGAGCCGCGTCAGTTGCAGACCGAGCACGATGTTGCCGACCAGTCCGACCATCGTGGTCAGCAGCGCGACGCCAAGCCCGGTGGTCAGGCTGCGCAGCAGTTCCTGCGATTGATTGGGATCGAAGCTGGTGGTGTGACCGATCTGCAGTGCGAGGATGGAAAACCCGATCACCTTGCCCAGCAATCCGAGCTTCAGCTGGATGCCGTTGACCCACCACGCAGTGCTGTGCGGCCCGTGTGTCTTGTCGAGCAGCACGTCCAGAGGCGCGCCACTGTCACGAGCCGGGCCGGCGAAGTCAGCCCAGTAGGCTGCAGCCCATCCCGCCCCGTCAGGCGCGCGACCGGGTCCGGCGATTTGCGCCGCCTGCATCGCGTGACGCTGCTGTTGCAGCGTCCGGCTGCGCGCACCGCACCAGAGCGTGGAGCCGGCGAACACGACCATGATGACCAGCGTGATGCCAGTCGGGTCGGCGTGCAGCAGCATCGCGAACACGCCGCGCACACCCAGCAGCCAGCTCGCGAAAATCAGCATGCCAGCCAGCGCCAACCATTCAAGCCACAAGGGCTCGGTCAGCGTTTCACGTGCCGCCGAGGCGGAACCATTCGCCGTCGTCCGGCGGCCCGAGAGCAGCAGCCGGTTCATCATGGAACTCATGCAGATCCTTCAGGTGCCCTGAACACGCCGAAGGACCCGTCGGCCCGGGCGTTTCGATGCCGGGACAGCGTCAGCTTGCACGTCGAAGAGGTGATCACGATGCGAGGTCCGGATAGACGCGTCAGCGACGCGTTAATGAGGTTGAGACGCTCGAGAATCGATTGAGCGGCTCGAACGGGGAAACACGGGCGCGATTATGCAAACTCATGGCGCACGAACTCCATGCGACATCACCGGGTATTCCACTTGACACATGCCAGGCCGCTCGCCCTCTGGATCTGCATGCTCGGCACTCCATCCGCCCATGCGACCTGCGAACCGATGCCGGCCAGAAGCGTCGGCCGCGCCGTCGCGCTCGAAGCGGTGGCGTCGGACGTCTGGCGCGTGCCGGTGGCCGGCGAAGAGTCGAATCCGACCAATGGTGGATGGGTCACGCAGCCGGTCCTGGTGCGCGATGGCCATCGACTGTGGCTGATCGCCAGCGGACCCACACCCGCACAGGGAGCGAGGCTTCGATGCGCGATCGAACGCACCTTGCATCTCCGAGTGACCGACATCGTCAATACCCGCTCTCACCCCGAGCTGGCGCTGGCGAACGTGGCATTTTCCGGCCCGCGAATCTGGGCGCTCGCCGATGTGGCCCATGCCATGCGCGAGCGATGCCCGCAATGCCTGTTGCGATTGCAGCAACGCATTGCCCCGGCCGAATTCAGCACCGCGCGCGACGACAGCCTGCGCGGCGCGAAGATCCGCGTGCCCGATCATCTGCTGGGCGTGAAGGCAGGCGGCAGCCGGGATGACGTGGCAGGCCAGCTCGGGCCGTTTCGCTGGTGGGCCTTCGAGAGAGCCCCGGGTGAACGCACCCTGACCCTGGTGCATCGGGACAGCGGCTGGATCGTCGCGCAGGGGCTGGTCTGGGCGGACGGCGTGCCGAACCTGCGCGAGACCCGTCTCGACCCACTGATGGACAGCCTGCGGCGGCTGAGGGCACTTGCCCGCCCGGACTCCGCAGGCATCCTCGGAGAACAAGGTGGGCCGGGCGGCATCGCCGACATCGATCGACACCTGACCTACCTGACACAACTGAAGCGAATGACCCAAGCCGCGCTGGAGCGCGGGGAAGTCGAAGGCGCGACCGCGATCGAGGTGCTCGAGTTTGTCGGCACGCCCGGCTACGCGGAATACCACGCGCTGAACCGGCAAAGGGTGTGGAGGGAACTCGAACAGGCCTGGTTCAAGTGACCGTTCACGACTGGTTCCAGCGCAGCTTGCGGTAGATGGTGTTGCGGCTGATGCCCAGGCGCTTGGCTGCCTCGGAGATGTTGCCGCGAGCCGCGTCGAGCGCGCTGCGGATCATCTCGACCTCGCCCTCCTCGAGCGTCTTCGGGGATCGAGCCATCGGTGCGACCGAGGGCCGGCCCTCGAGGTCGACGGCAGTGTCGAGGGCAGAAACGCCCGGAGGCTCGGCCGCATCGGTCAGGTAAGCAAACGGTTCCGGCGTTGCCATCCCGGTCGCCGCTGTCGATGCCGGCGCGCCCGTCGCCGGGGCAGCGCCGGCACGAGGTGGCGAGACACGCTGCACATCTTCCAGGAAATCCTCGGAAAGGTGGGTTTCGTTGATCTGCGCCTCGCCGCCTGCCATCACGGCGGCGGTGCGCAGCACGTTGACCAGTTGCCGCACATTGCCTGGCCACGCGTAGCGCCGGAAGAGCGCCATCACAGCCGGGCTGACTTGCGGCGGATGTTCGGGCACCTCGGCAGCGAGGATGCGCTTCACCAGGGCCGCCAGGTCGGTCCGCTCGCACAGCGCCGGCAGTCGGACGACCAGTCCATTGAGACGGTAATAGAGGTCCTCGCGGAACTGATGATCCTGGATCATGCCGCGCAGGTCGCGGTGCGTGGCAGCGATGATGGCAATGTCGACCGAGATCGCCTTCTGGCCCCCGAGAGGCGTGACGCAGCGCTCCTGCAGTACCCGCAGCAGGCGAGCCTGCAGGGCCATGGGCATGTCGCCGATCTCGTCAAGAAACAACGTGCCGCCATCGGCCTGCGCAATCAGACCGGTCGACCCCTTGCGGCGCGCTCCCGTGAAAGCGCCCTCCTCATGGCCGAACAGTTCGGACTCGATCAGCGACTCGGGAATCGAGGCGCAGTTGACCGCCACGAACGGCTGGCGCGAACGCAGCGAATCATGGTGTGCTGCACGCGCCAGCACCTCCTTGCCGGTGCCGGTCTGGCCGAGGATCAGCAGAGGAATGTCCCGGTTCAGCACACGCCGGACTTTCTCGACCGTCGCCGCGATGCGGGCATCACCGGTTTCGAGCCGCGTCAGCCCGACGCCAGCCGGCTTGCGCGGAGCCCCCCCTGGCTTGGCGACACGTGTCGACGGTTGCGCCTCGTCCATGCCGTCCGGCACCGCAAGCCTCGCCTGCTCGATGACATCGCCGGCCTCGTCCGCACCGCTCGCATCGATCCAGGTGACCGCGCCGCTGACCGCGGCGCGGGGCGGCCACACGAAACGCGCGCTGGCGAAGAACGGGGTGCCGCATGGGCCGTTGAGCTGCATCGGCACCGCCAGCGGCGAGCGGAAATGATCGAAAACGGACGCCGCGGTGGCGCCGAACAGGCTGGTCAGGCTGTGCATGCGCAGTGACGCGCCGCTCAGGCCGAGCAATTCGAGCGCACAGCGGTTGGCGCCGATGATCTTGCCATCGGCTCCCACCACGACCACCCCCTCGACCAGTGTGCCGAGGTACGACACGCTCCGATGGAAATGCAGGCGCAGGCGATTGCTGTAGTCGTCGTGCAGCCACTGGTTCTCGATCATCCGGGCCGACATGCGCACCAGACCCATGGTGTGGCGGTGGTAGGTGCGCTGGTCGCCGCTGACATCGAGCACGCCGAGCATGTTGCCGCGCGGATCGAAGATCGGCGTGGCGGAACAGGTCAGGAAGTTGTGGGCGTGCATGAAATGCTCACCCGCATGCACGACCGTCGGTGCCTCGGCGAACAGCGCCGTGCCGATGGCGTTGGTGCCCTTCGAGTGCTCGGCCCAGTTGGCACCCGGTGCCAGCGCGATCTTGTCGGCACGCTCGAGGAAATCGTTGTCGCCCACCGAATGCAGGATCGTGCCCTGCGCATCGGTCAGCACGATCATGCTGTGGCTGTCGATGATCTGCTCGAACAGCATTTCCATGACCGGCGCAGCATGGGTCGACAGCCGCTGGTTGCGCTCGCGGGCCACGTTGAGGTCACCACGCATCAGCGGCTCGTAGTCGGGCCGCTCGATGCGCGACAGACCCAGCGCGGCACAGCGCTGATGCGATTCCTCGATCTGTGCCACGTGGGAGTGCAATGCGGCCGATTGGATGCCGGCGGCAGCGGCAGAAGCCACAGTGACGGACGCAGGCTTGATGCCTCGATGCGAAGCTGCCATGGGGGCCTCCTGGAAGACCCTCATGGTCGCCGGCCGCGCGCAAGCTGTCCATCGGCGCATGCCCGAGGTGCCATGACGCGCAACAAGGCCTTCGTTCTGCTCGCAAACACCGGCAAAATCCCGGATTCGACGATGCAACCAACGGCGCATGCCGGGCATCCAAAGCAGACCGCAGTCGCTGCGTCCCGGGCATGGCACATCGTTTGCGCGCCATCCGGGCTTTTGTTCCCCTCTGGAGACTTGACGATGCTGGACCCTAGAAACCCCGATACGGCAATTGTTGCGAAACGGATCAAAACTGTTCCGGTGCGCCATACCGCCACACTTGCGGCCACACGAATCGCCCGCCGTGCCGGCCTGGCGATCGCGACGGTCTGCCTGCTGGGCAGCAGCCTGACCTGGGCCCACGGCGACGTGACTCCGCAGGCGGTGGACACCAAGTCGCTGCCAACCTTGGGCGACGAATGGCGCGCCGAGAACCCGTATCGCGACAACGCAGAGGCGGCGAAGGTCGGCAGCTCGGCCTACAACCAGAACTGCGCGCGCTGCCATGGCCTGCAGGCCATCTCGGGCGGCATTGCCCCTGATCTGCGCAAGCTCGACAACGATTGCGTGTCCCTGAAGGACGCCAAGAAGAAGGCCGAATGCGTGAAGGATGTCGACGCCTATTTCCTGGGCAGCATCCGCAACGGCAAGGTGCGCAACGGCGCCGTCTACATGCCCAAGTTCGAGGGCGTGATGAACCAGGAGGCGATGTGGTCGATCAAGGCCTACCTCGAAACCGTTCGCGAGCGCCCGCTGTGACCCAGCGCGACCTGACGTCAGACTGGACTCGCCGTCGCTGCCTGCAGGGACTGGCGGGCGTCGGCGCTGCCACCGTGCTTCAGACGCGTGCGGAAAACGAGCCGGATCCGCTCGACAAGATTCGCACGCGCGGCTCGCTGGTGGTCGGCCTTTACACGGACATGCCTCCGTTCCATGTGTCGGGCGCCGGCATCGATGTCGATCTGGCGAAGGCGCTGGCCGACGAGCTGGGTCTCAAGCTCAGCATGCTGCCCTTCCCCGCCGGCGAGAACATGGACGACGACCTGCGCAACATGGTCTGGAAAGGTCACTACCTGGGCTATGGGCCAGCCGACGTGCTGATGCATGTGCCGGTCAACCCGACCCTGATGAACGGCAATCCCCGGGTCGAGATCTTTGCACCGTACTACCGCGAGCGGCTGGCGATCGCGCGCAACCTCGAGAAGGTGCCCGTGCTCGACGAGATGTCGCGCATCGCCGGACTGCCAGTCGCTGTACCGGGGCAGTCGCTTTCAGGCTGGCTGCTGCTGGGCGCCGAAAACGGGGCGTATCGCGAACAGATGCAGACGCGCTGGGCCGATGGGGCCGAGGCAGCGCAGGCGCTGATGCGCGGTGACGTTCCGCTGGCAGCCGGCATGGTGTCGGAGCTCGAATCGGTCGTGCGTGGCGACAAGCGGTTCGCGATCGAGCCGTTGCCCCTGCCCCGCGCCCCGCGCGACGGATGGGCGGTCGGGATGGCAGTCAAGAAGGACTCCACCCGCCTCGCTCAAGCCTTGCAGGGGGCGTTGAACAACCTGGTCACCAACGGAAAGCTGGCGGAGATCTTCGCGAAGTACTCGGTGTCCTGGAAGCCGGCCTGACACGGGACTTGTCGACCTCGCTGCAAGTCGGTTCGACTTGCGGTTCTCGGGCCGACGGTCCTGCGTGAAACCACTCCGGGCCCGCACCTGGAGTGATGCACCGGCGGTCAGTCCGGCGTCAACGTGGCCTGAACGGCAGCTGATACAGCCATACCGTGCGTCCGTCAGGGCATGCATGAACGGCGTCCGGCTGGAGCTGGACAGCCTCGAATTCCAGGCTCGCCATCCAGGCGCCCGACGGCAGCTCCCGACGGGCTTTCTCGATCGCCCGAGGCATGCTCTCGGGGCGCTGGAACAGATAGACCAGTTGAAACGCCGACCAGTCTGCCGTCCACAGGTCACCCCGGATCACCCGGGCGAAACCACAACGCCACTGGCATGCCCACCGAAGTGGCCAGCTCCATTCGATGCCGTCGAAGCGGGCTGTCGGGTATTCGGCATGCAGCTCCAGCAAGCCGTCGCCGAGGCCGCAACCGGCTTCGAGCACCCGCGCTGCATCGGGCAACGGCACGAGGCGCTTCAAACCTTGCAACGCACCGTGTGGCGTCGGGAAGAACGGCGCATCTCGCCAGGCCTTCAAGGGATACAGCAGCGCCAGTAAGCCCAGCGGCAGCAACCAGGCCCAGGCAGGCACGTCGTGCGCTGAACCCGACAAGGCCAGTGAGAGTGGGAAGCCGGTCGCGAGGAAAGCGCGGCGCCAGCGGGTCAACGGCCACGGCGACAACACCGCAGGCAAGGCACCGACCCCGGCCCCGCACAGCAGCGCCATGATCGACGGTGCATCAACGGCGTGAAGGACGGAATAGACGGCCCAGGCGAACGCCCAGTTCAGCAGGGCGGGCAAGGGCCACGGCAGCATCGCAGCAGGCGATGGCCGCCGCGACAACCGATCAGTATTCGCGCAACTTGACACGCAGGCGGGCGATCGACTGGCTGTGCAGCTGGCACACGCGCGACTCGGTGACCTTGAGCACGGCGGCGATTTCCTTCAGGTTCATGTCGTGCTCGTAGTACATGCTCATCACGTACTGTTCGCGCTCGGGCAGCACCTTGATGCCGGCGACCAGCGCCTCGCGCATGCGGTGGTCCTGCAGTTGCGCCAGCGGATTGAACGAATCGTCGACGACGTGGCGGTCGAGGTAGTCGTGATCGCCGTCGTCGCCCGACATGTCCTCGAGATAGACCAACTGCGTGCCTCGCACCTTGCCCAGCAGTTCCTGGTACTCGGCCAGCGTGATGCCCATCTCGCGGGCGATCTCGCTTTCGGCTGGTGCGCGGCCCATCCGCTGTTCGAGCTTGTGGACCGCCGATTCGATGGTGCGCTGCTGCTTTCGCGTGCCGCGCGACAGGTAGTCGTTGCCGCGCAGTTCGTCGAGCATCGCGCCGCGGATGCGCTGTGTCGCGAAGGTCTCGAACTGCACGCCCTGGGCGGCGTCGAAGCGGGTCAGCGCATCGGCCAGGCCGATCATGCCGACCTGGATCAGGTCGTCGAGCTCGACATTGGCCGGCAGCTTGGCGATCATCTGGTGCGCCAGTCGGCGCACCAGCGGGCTGTACTGCTTGAGCATCGACGTGTTGTCGAGCTGTCCTTTGGCGGTGTACGTGGACATGGTCGGCTCCGGGGATTCAGTTGAGCGTGTAGGCACGGTGCTGCTCATTGGCTGGAACAGGCAAGGCGGCCAGTTCGCCGGTGACAGGTGCCAGGGTGTCGCGAACCCAGCGACGCAAGGCAGTCGTCGAGGCGCTGCGCGGATCGCTGGCCGGATCGACCTGCATCCAGTCGCGCAGCACGGCACCCAGGAAATCATCGGCGCAGGTCGCGATCTGCATCGCGATGCGTTCGGCGCGCGGCGAGCTCGGCGCCGCGCTCAGCAGCAGGTCGTGCACCAGCAGGCCGGCGCGCTGGGTCAGCAGCTTCATCGCGGCGTAGGCGTGCGTCACGCTGACCGGACGGTCGTCGGCCAGCAGGAGCGGCCGCGGCCGGGTGCTGGAATCGCGTCGCATGAACATGCGGCACAGATCGGTCGCGCTGGCGTGCACCAGGACCACGTCGGCGCCGGGCGCTGCGACGGACACCGCCTCGAGGAAGCTCGCCGTCGAACCCTGGGCATCGACATGGCGCAGCGGCAGGCCGCGTGCGGCAAGGTAGGAAACCTCAGGCGACAGCACCTCGATGCATTCGGCCAGATCGACTTCGGCCAGCTCGTTCGGCCCGGGCGCGTTCTCCCCGGCATCGACGACCAGCGTGTGGCAGCCCTGTTCGGCGAATCCGCTGCACAGCCGTTCGAGCATCACGCCGCCGAAAGCCATGTGCGGGTTGGACACCACCGGGATGAAGCGAACCTGCGCGTGGGCGAACAGCCGCCGCAGACCGTCGGCCTGGTCCAGCGGCATCGAGGAGGAAGGTGGGAAGGAAGGCGTCATCGCGGGAAGGCTCTGGGTGAGTTGGAACGCGTCGATCTGGCGTGTGTGCATTCGGTGTGTCGTCAGGCGTGTGCCGCGATCGCGTCATGCGCGGCGGCCTGCGGCAGCGGGTGCGACTGGTTCTGCGGCGCGGCGAAGATCAGGTTCACCTCGCTCGAATCCATGCGGTAGGCGCTGCCGATGGTCGGACGCAGCGCGCGGTGGATCAGCGCATGCGACGACAACCGATGCCAGTCTTCCGGCACGCGCTGGCCGTTGGCGACACCGAGCACGGTGAGCTTGTGGCGGATCAGCGCATCGAGCGCCGGGCCGAGCTTGACGGCCTCGTCCATCTTCGACAGCACGACGCCGCGGCAGGTGCTGGCCTGGTAGGCGATCAGCACGTCCTCGATGGTCTCGCCCTGCGCGGCCGAGTTGACCACGAGCAGCTTGTGGATCGAGCGGTGGCTGAGCATGTCCAGCAGTTCGCGAGTGCGGGTGTCGCGCTGCGCCATGCCGGCGGTGTCGATCAGCACCATCTTCTTGCCAGCCAGCAGTTCCAGCAGGTCTTCGAGCGAGGCACGGTCGTGCGCGGTGTGCACCGGCACGCCGAGGATGCGGCCGTAGGCGCGCAGCTGTTCGTGGGCACCGACCCGGTAGGCATCGAGGGTGATCAGGCCCAGGTGCGCCGCGCCGTAGCGGGTCGCGAAGGCTGCGGCCAGCTTGGCCGTGGTGGTGGTCTTGCCGACGCCGGTGGCACCGACCAGCGCGTAGACACCGCCCTGGTCCTCGAGCGCCGGCTCGCGGTCGGCGCTCAGCAGGTTGCGTTCGAGCACGCTGGCCGCCCAGGCCATTTCGTCGGTGACTTCGGGGCCCATGCCTTCGGCCAGCTTGCGGATCAGCGCGGGCGAGAAACCGCAGTCGATCAGCTTCTGCGTCAGGCGCGCCTGAGCGGGCTGGCGCTGCAGTTTTTCCATGAAGGCCAGCGCGCCGAAGCGCTCTTCGATCATGCCCTTCATGCTGCGCAGTTCGCTCATCATGTCCTGTTGATCACGGCGCGCCGTACCGGCGTCGAGCACCACATGTGCCTCCGAAGCCGGGGACTGCACGGCGCGATGGCGATCGCGCTGCTCGGCGACCGTGCGAACTTCCTCGCGCAGCACCGGTGGTTCGTGCAGCACCGGCGTCGTGCCGACATACATGGCAGCTGCTTCGCTGTGCAGCGACGACAGAACCGGTGCGTGGCCCGGGATCGGCTGGGCGCTGCGCGCCGGCGCATGCGATGCCGATGGCGGGACACGCGGTGCCGGCACATCGGCCATGCGACTGGCCAGCGGGCCCGGCGCGGGTTCGACCACCGGCTCGGCAGCACGCGCGGCAGCCGACTCGGCCTGCAACGCGACCTGGCGCCGCTTGAGCATGCGCTCGCGGACATAGTCCTGGAACGACAGCGTGCTCATCGAGAGCCGCTCGACGTCATCCTCGACCGTCGCGGTTTGAGGCACGGACTGGGCATCGGCGCGCGCGGCGAGCTGGGTTCTGGCAACACCCGGACGCCCCGGGCCGGGACGACCTGCCGGCGGACGCTGCGCAGAGGGAGCGGTGACGGCAGGCGCCTCCGCCGGCGTCGCATCGCTGGCCATGCGCTCGATCTGGGCCATGCTTTCCGGCGCCATAGCCACCACCTCGACGCCCTCGGCGGATGGCCGGGTGGACAGCACGACCGCGTCTTCGCCGAGTGCCTGGCGCACCAGGGCCAGTGCGTCGCGCGATGTGCGCGCGGTGAATCGCTTGACGTTCATGCGGTGCCTCCTATGACCGACCCGATGCGGATCGAATGCGTTTCCGGAATTTCACTGTGAGCCAGCACGCGCATGCGCGGTGCCGCACGCTTGAGCAGGCGGGCCATCGGCGCACGGATCAGATCCGGCACCAGCAGGCAGGCAGGCAGCCCCAGGTCTTCCTGGCGCTTGGCGGAGTCGGCAGCGTGGCGGGCGAGCGTGTCGGCCACCCCCGGGTCGAGTGCCGCGCCATGTGGCGAATTGAGTGCCTGCGTGACGAGCCGTTCGAGGTCGGGTTCGAGCGCGATCACGTCGAGCTCCTTGCTCGGGCCATAAATCTGCTGGACGATCGAAGGAGCCAGGTGGATACGGATGCGGCGCGCCAGCTCGGCCGGGTCGGTCACGGTGGAGGCGTTTTCCGCGAGGCTCTCGACGATGGAGCGCATGTCGCGGATGTGCACGCCTTCTTCCAGCAGCAGCTGGAGAACCTTTTGCAGAGCCGGAATCGCAACCATCTTGGGCACCACGTCCTCGATCATCTTGGGGGCCAGCTTGGTCACGTGTTCGACCAGGTTCTGGACCTCCACGCGACCCAGCAACTTGGCGGCGTGGAGTTGCATCAAGTGTGAAAGATGGGTCGCCACGACGGTCGAGCAATCAACCACCGTAAACCCATTCATTTGGGCTGACTCGCGCTGGCGCTCCTCGATCCAGACCGCCGGCAGGCCAAAGGCCGGATCGGTGGTGCGCGTGCCGATCAGGTTGGTGCTCGCGCCGCCCGGGTTGATGGCCAGCCACATGCCCGGGAAGGCTTCGCCCTCACCCACCACCGCACCGCGCAGCGTCAGGCGGTACATGCTGGGCTTGAGCTCGAGGTTGTCGCGGATGTGCACCGGCGGCGGCAGGAAGCCGACGTCCTGCGCGAACTTGCGCCGAACGCCCTTGATGCGCGCCAGCAGGTCGCCCTCGCGCGTCTTGTCGACCAGCGAGATCAGGCGGTAGCCGACCTCCAGGCCGAGGGTGTCGATGGGCAGCAGATCGTCCCAGGTCGCTTCGGCATTGGCCTCTGGTGGAACCGCAGGCACCGGCGCCGGCCCCAGACGGGCGAGCCGGTCGCGCTCGCGCATCCAGTAAGCCCCGTAGCCCAGGCCGGCCGCGATCAGCAGGAACACCACGTGCGGCATGCCCGGGATCAGGCCCAGCGTGCCGATCACGGCGGCCGTGATGGCCAGAGCGCGCGGCGAGTTGAACATCTGCGCAGCAATCTGGGTGCCGACGTCGTCGCCCTTGCCGACCCGTGACACGACCATCGCCGCAGCGACCGAGATCAGCAGACCCGGGATCTGCGCGACCAGTGCGTCGCCGACGGCCAGCACGATGTAGCTGTCGGCCGCGTCGCCGGCCGACAGGCCGTGCTGGGCGACACCGATGACAAAGCCGCCGATGATGTTGATGACCAGGATCAGCAGGCCCGCCATCGCGTCACCGCGCACGAACTTGCTGGCACCGTCCATGGAGCCGAAGAATTCCGCCTCGTCGCCAACCTCGGCGCGGCGGCGCTTGGCTTCCTTCTCGTCGATCAGACCGGCGTTCAGGTCGGCGTCGATCGCCATCTGCTTGCCGGGCATGGCATCCAAGGTGAAGCGTGCGCCAACTTCTGCAATTCGCTCGGCACCCTTGGTCACGACGACGAAATTGATGACGACCAGGATCGCGAACACGATCAGGCCGACCGCGAAGTTGCCGCCGATCAGGAAGTGGCCGAACGATTCGATCACCGCGCCCGCCGCGCCCGGTCCGGTGTGGCCCTCCATCAGCACCACGCGCGTCGAGGCCACGTTCAGCGACAGGCGCAGCAGCGTGGTCAGCAGGATCACCGTCGGAAAGGCCGCGAAATCCAGCGGCTTGACCATGTACGCGGCGACCATCATCACCATCAGCGCCATCGCGATGTTGAAGGTGAACAGCAGGTCGAGCGCGAAGGGCGGCAGCGGCAGCACCATCATCGACAGGACCATCACGATGAACAGCGGGGCCATCAGCGCCTTGATGGCGGTCGCATTCGGGCCCAGCCAGCCCTTGAGTTGCTGCAGCGGATTCATTCAGCGCTTCCCTCGGTGGACGGTGTGTCCGGAACATGAGCGGGGTCGTTGTGCGGGTCGAGCTCCGGCGGCACCGACAACTCGGGCAGGTCGGCCGGCATCGCGCCGCGGCCGCTCATCGCGGCACGCAACTGGTACACATAGGCCAGCACCTGCGCGACGGCGGCGAACAGTGCAGCCGGGATCTCTCGATCGACCTCGGCATGGGCGTACAGCGCACGCGCCAGCACGGGCGCCTGCAGAACCGGCACCTGGGACTGGCGCGCGGTGTCGCGGATCGTCATGGCGAGGAGGTCGGCACCCTTGGCAACGACGCGCGGCGCGCCCATGCGGCCTTCCTCGTACTTCAATGCGACCGCGTAGTGGGTCGGGTTCATCACCACCAGGTCGGCGGTCGGCACCGCGGCCAGCATGCGGCGGCGCGACATCTCGCGCATCAGCTGCTTGCGACGGCCCTTGACCTCCTGGCTGCCCTCGGACTCCTTGTGCTCCTGCTTCTGCTCCTGCGCGCTCATCTTCAGCTTCGACGCGTTGAGATAGCGCTGCAATGGCGCATCGACGATCGCGAACAGCGCAAGCACGCCCAGCAGCAGCCACAGCCCCCCCTGGATGGCCGACCCTGCCTGGGTCAGTCCGGCGCTCAACGACATCGACACGAGGCCGCGGAACTCGTCGACGTGGCGGTACAGGTAGACGCAGCCGACGCTGCCGAGCAACAGCGCCAGGACCGACGCCTTACCGGCGTCGACGAGCTGCTGCTTCGAGAACATGCGCGCGACACCGGCCAGCAGATTGAAGGGTGTCGCCTTGGGCATCAATGGCTTCAGGGTCCAGTTCCAGCCACCGACGGCCAGCGCGCTGGCGAAGCCCACGGCAGTCATCCAGAGCCCCATCGGCACGACGACCCAGAGCATCATCGCGGTGAGGTCGGCGAGCTGTTCGAACATGACCGACGAAGCACCCCGGCTGGCGGCACCAAAACTCAGGCTGCGCGTCAGGCCGGCGCGTGTCCAGCCGACCAGCGTCGGCATCATCACGACCAGACCCAGTCCACCGGCAGCCAGCGCAGCGAAGTGGCCGAAGTCGCGCGAGCGGGGGACATTGCCCTCCTCGCGCGCTTTCTTCAGCTTGCGGGCCGAGGCGGGCAGATTGCGGTCTTGAGCGTCTTGGTCGGCCATGGGCGGGCACGTGGGGCAGGTTCACGCAGGGATCGCGTCAAGCGATTGTTCCGACCCCGCCCGGAAACTTGAGCGAGAGAAGCGGGGCAAACGGAGCGTTTCTCCGGGCCGTGTCTTCAGGCAGCTCCCGTCGCAGATCGGAGTGAAGGTCGGCCAGGCACGCCGCGAGGCGCGATGGAGTGCGGGTATGTACCGCCGGCCCCACGAACCGTGCGGCAACCAAAACCCTCTAGAGTCGTCGTCGCGATCGCACTGCACGGGTGACCCAGGCGCCCACGGCTGCCCTCGGAACAAACCCTTGCCGTCAGCTTCGCGCAATTTCCGTCGAATTCAATCGCGCGCTGCATTTCTCAGGAGACAACATGAACATCAAACTGAAATGGCTGGCCCTGTCGGTCGCCCTCGCAACGTCGGGCACCGCCTTCGCCGCCGACCCGATCAAGATCGGCCTGTCCGGCCCGTTCACCGGCGGATCGTCGTCGATGGGCGTGAGCATGCGTGACGGGGTGAAGCTCGCCGTCGAGGAGATCAACGCCGCCGGCGGCGTGATCGGCCGCAAGATCGAACTGATCGAGCGCGACGACGAAGCCAAGAACGAACGGGGCGTGCAGATCGCCCAGGAACTGATCAACAAGGAGAAAGTCGTCGCCACCGTCGGCTTCATCAACACCGGTGTGGCACTGGCCGCGCAACGCTTCTATCAGGAAGCCAAGATTCCGGTGATGAACAACGTCGCCACTGGCTCGCTGGTGACGCAGCAGTTCAAGGATCAGCCCGAGAACTACATCTTCCGCAATGCCGCCAGCGACAGCATCCAGGCGCCGATGATCGTGGAGGAGGCCGTGGTGCGCCGCGGCTTCAAGAAGGTCGCGATCCTGGCCGACTCGACCAACTACGGCCAGCTGGGCCGCGCCGACCTGGAAAAGGCGCTCGACCTCAAGGGCGTCAAGGCGGTGGCGGTCGAGAAGTTCAACGTCAAGGACGTCGACATGACGGCCCAGCTGTTGAAGGCCAAGGAGGCCGGCGCCGAAGCGATCCTGACCTACGCGATCGGGCCTGAACTGGCGCAGATCGCCAACGGCATGACCAAGCTGGGCTGGAAGGTGCCGATGGTTGGAAGCTGGACGCTGTCGATGGCCAACTTCATCGACAACGCCGGCCCGGGCGGTGAAGGCGCACGCATGCCGCAGACCTTCATCCAGGAACCGACGACGCCGAAGCGGCAGTCCTTCATCATCGCGTACCTGAGGACCTTCAAGCCGAAGGCCAACCGCATGGACTCGCCGGTCTCGGCCGCGCAGGGCTACGACTCGATCTACCTGCTGGCCGCCGCGATCAAGCAAGCCAACTCGACCGACGGCCCCAAGATCAAGGCCGCGCTCGAAGACCTGAAGACACCGGTCGAAGGCGTGGTCACGAGCTACAACAAGCCGTTCACGAAGGAAGACCACGAGGCGATCACCGCGAACATCCCGGTGTTCGGCGAGGTCAAGGGCCAGCGAGTCGTTTACGCCTACGAGGCGGACTTCAAGAAGGCCTCCGAAGTGCGAATCAAGGACCCCAACGCCAAGGGCGCCTTGAAGAAGTAAGCACTGCAGATGCCACGCCGCCGTCAGGCCCCGGTGCTTGCGGCGGCGTGCTCACTCCTGCGGTGACCCGGACCGGTCCACCGCAGCGGCATCTTTCGGACACGTTCCTCAGTCACGCTCATCGGGGCTCGCCATGCAAATCCTCACCCAACTGGTGTTCAGCGGCATCGCGCTGGGCATGATCTACGCGGTGATCGCGTTCGGCTACCAGCTCACATTCGCGACGTCGGACACCTTGAACTTCGGCCAGGGCGATGCGCTGATGCTCGGAGCGCTGGTCGGCCTGACGCTGGTCGGCATGGGGGTCAACTACTGGCTGATGATCCCGCTGGTCTGCCTGTTCGGCGCCGCGCAGGGTGCGGTGGTCGAGCGCATCGGGGTGCGGCCGGCGATCAAGATCAAGAGCGAGTTCGGCTGGATCATGTCGACCATCGCGCTCGGCATCATCTTCAAGAACGTGGCCGAGAACGTCTGGGGCCGCGACGACCTGAAGTTCCCGTCGCCGCTGCCCGAGTCGCCGCTCAAGTTCCTCGGCGCCAACGTGCTGCCGATGGAAATCCTGGTGGTCGGTGGCGCGCTGGCGATGATGCTCGCGGTCGAGGTGTTCAACCGCCGCTCCATCTACGGCAAGGCGGTGGTCGCGACCTTCAACGACCGCGACGCTGCCAAGCTGATGGGCATCAACACCGGCCTGGTTATCACGTTCTCATATGCGCTGTCGTCGATGACTGCAGCCTTCGCGGGCGTGCTGATCGCACCGCTGACGCTGACCGGCGCGACGATGGGCGCGGTGCTGGGGCTGAAGGCCTTCGCGGTCGCGATCATCGGCGGACTCAACAGCGGCATGGGCATCGTCGTCGGTGGCCTGATCCTCGGCATCGCGGAGACCACCACCGGCTTCTACCTGTCGACCGGCTACAAGGATGTGCCGGGCCTGGTGCTGCTGCTGCTGGTGCTGGCCGTCAAGCCGGCCGGGCTGTTCGGCAAGTCGGCGATCAAGAAGGTCTGAACATGAAGCGCAGTCAACTTGCCTTCTACGCGGCCGTGATCGCCGCGCTGATCGCCTTCCCGCTGGCGGTCGGCAACACGTACTACATCCACCTGCTCGAGACCATCATGATCTACGCGATCGTGCTGTTCGGGCTCGACATCGTGGTCGGCTACACCGGCCAGGTCTCGCTGGGCCATGCCGGGCTGTTCGGCGTGGGTTCGTACACCGCCGGGGTGCTGGTGCTCAAGCTGGGTGCGCCGATCTGGGTGGCGCTTCCGGCCGCGCTGGGTGTCACGGCGCTGTTTGGCGCCCTGCTCGCGCTGCCGGCGCTGAAGGTCACCGGGCCGTACCTGGCGATGGTGACGCTGGCGTTCGGAACCATCATCCAGATCCTGATCAACGAGATGACCTTCCTCACCGAAGGCCCGCTCGGCATCACGATGGGCAAGCCGCAGGCCTTCGGCATGACGCTCGAGAAGCACCAGTTCTTCTGGGTGGTTGCCGGCGTGCTGGTGGTCACGCTGATCGTGGTGCACCGCATCCTGAAGAGCCACCTGGGCCGCGCCTTCGAGGCCCTGCGTGGCAGCCCGGTGGCTTCCGACTGCATGGGCGTGTCGGTCTACAAGTACAAGGTCTACGCCTTCGTGATCAGCGCCGCGCTGGCTGGCCTGGCCGGCGCACTGTATGCCTATTCGGAACAGTACATCTCGCCCAACACCTACAACTTCGAGCTGACGGTGTTCTTCCTGCTGGCCGTCATCATGGGCGGGCGCAAGTCGCGCATCGGCTCGCTGCTGGGCGCGGCGATCATCGTGCTGCTGCCCAAGCTGCTCGACGACATCGAGATGTTCCGCTACGTGTCGGTGATCATCGCGGTGGGCGTGCTGCTCGGCGCTGTGGTGTTCGTGCAGAAGGGCCGCAGCACCCTCCAGCGCGTTGCCGTGCCGGTCGTCGGCAGCGCCGCGCTGGCGCTGCTGTCCTTCCAGCTCAGCTCGATGACCGATTGGCGGCTGTCGATCTTCGGACTGATCACGCTGTTCGTCGTGTACTACCTGCAGGACGGCATCGTCGGTTTCGTGCGCAGCATGCTGAACCTGAAATCCTCGGCAGCGAGCGGCACGGTGCAGATGACCGATGCGGATGCCGTGGGACAGGCCGGCGGCGACGTCCAGCGCGGCGATGTGCTGCTTCAGGCGCAGGGCGTGCTGATGCAGTTCGGCGGACTGAAGGCGCTGAACAACGTCGACCTGACGATCCGGCGCGGCACCATCCACGGCCTGATCGGGCCCAACGGATCGGGCAAGAGCACGATGATGAACGTGTTGACCGGCATCTACGTGCCGACGGCCGGGCAGATCGAGTTCACGAAGCGGTCACTCGTCGGACGCACCTCATCGGACATCGCGCTGTCGGGCATTGCGCGCACCTTCCAGAACGTGCAACTTTTCGGCGAGATGACAGCGCTGCAGAATGTGCAGGTCGGCCTGCACCACACCTTCGGCAGCCACCTCATCGACGTGGCCTTGCACACTTCGCGCTACCGCCGCGAGGACAGCGCCGCCACCGCGCGCGCGATGGGCCTGCTGCGCTTCGTCGGCCTCGCCGATCTGGCTTTCGAGGAAGCCCGCAACCTGCCCTACGGCAAGCAGCGGCTGCTCGAGATCGCCCGCGCGCTGGCACTCGACCCGCAGCTGCTGCTGCTCGACGAGCCGGCCGCCGGTCTCACGGCGCCCGACATCAAGGAGCTCATCAGCTACATCCGCAAGATCCGCGAGCACGGCATCACCGTGATCCTGATCGAGCACCACATGGACGTGGTGATGAGCATGTGCGACACCGTCTCGGTGCTCGACTTCGGCCAGAAGATCGCCGAGGGCTTGCCGGCCGACGTGCAGGCCGACGAAAAGGTCATCGAGGCTTACCTCGGCGGCCAAGCCACCTGAGGATGCCACGATGCTGACCATCGAAAAACTCGAAGCCGGCTACGGCAAGGTGCAGGTGCTGCACGGTGTGTCCATCGAGGTGCCCAAGGGCAAGGTCGTGACGCTGATCGGCTCCAACGGCGCCGGCAAGACAACAACGATGCGGGCGATCTCTGGAATGATCGCACCCACCTCCGGCGACATCTCGCTCAACGGCAAACGGATCGAGGGTCTGGAGTCGTATCACATCGCCAAGCTCGGCCTGGCCCATTCGCCAGAGGGCCGGCGCGTATTCGCGACCATGACCGTCACCGACAACCTGATTCTCGGCGCCTTCCCGCGCCTGACCGGCAGCCGGCCCAAGGGCGACGTCGCCGCTGATCTGGAGCGCGCGCTGGAATTGTTCCCCCGCCTGAAGGAGCGACGCATGCAGTTGGCCGGCACCTTGTCTGGCGGCGAACAGCAGATGCTGGCGATGGCGCGCGCTGTGATGCTCAACCCCGAAGTCGTCTTGCTCGACGAGCCCTCGATGGGATTGGCACCCATTCTCGTGGCCGAGGTGTTCAAGATCATCGAGCGCTTGAAGAGCGAGGGCGTGACGATGCTCTTGGTCGAGCAATTCGCTGCTGCGGCGTTGGCGGTGGCCGACTATGGCTACGTGCTGGAAAACGGCCGCATCTCGGTCCACGGCCCGGCAGTCAAGCTTCGTGACGACCCGGCGGTCAAGGCTGCTTACCTCGGCGGCGGACACTGACCACCGCGGCGAGTCAGCGCCCGAACGGCGACGCCATCACGATTGGATCCAGCGACGCCGCATCGGCACTCGGACGCCGCCCTGTGTAAGCGGCACGCGGCCTGATCAACGCTCCGTCAGTGCGTTGTTCAAGTGCATGCGCGAGCCAACCGACGGTCCGGCCCACAGCGAATACCGCGTAGGCCCCGCCTTCTGGCGCACCGATCGCGCGACGCAGCGCGACCAGTGCAAAGTCGAGTGCAGGGCGCTTCCCGGTCAGCTCGGCCACGTGAGCCACCATGCGAAGTGCCGCATTCTTGACCGCTCCCGCGGGAAGCCGAGTCAAGATCTCACGGGCCCGTGGATCGCCGTCCGGATACAGCGGGTGGCCGAATCCAACCAGCGCGTCTCCTCGGGACAAGCGCCGTTCGAGGCCAACCCGAAACGTCGAGGCCCGCTCGAATTCATCCCACAGCGCTTCGACACGTTCGGTCATGCCGCCATGGAGCCCTCCTGACAAGGAGGCGAGCCCGCCGACGACCGCCTTTCCGAGATCGGCGCCGGTCGACGCGACGCAACGAGCGACGAAACTCGAGGCGTTGAGTTCGTGGTCGGCGCTGAGCACCAGTGCGATACGCAGCGTGTCCGCCGCTCGGCCCGTGAGATGCCAGCGCGCCGCGAACTGAGCGTGCACTGGTTCCGCAGCAGCGGCAACTCCAAGCGCAGCGGCGCAGGACAGCCGAAGCAACGCGCCCGCATGGCGAACGAGCACGCGTGCGTCTGCTGGCCCATTCGCCGCTGGTTGCTGGCATTGCAGCACCGAGAAACGCGCGAGCATTCGGTCCGCGATGGGTGCACTGTCGAAAGCCGTGGACTGGCGCGCCTGGACGCGACGCGCGCGCGTTGCGGGGGTGTTGAATGCGTCGTCGTGGGCACACTGCCACAACAG
>JBJXEJ010000123.1:0-33283 GCA_046154125.1 Rhizobacter sp.
CTCACGCTCACCGGCACGGCCAACCTCAACGGCACCGGCAACGCGGTGGCCAACACCTTGATTGGCAATGCGGGCGCCAACCGACTCGATGGAGGCGCCGGAGCCGATGCGATGACCGGCGGCGCCGGCGACGACACCTACGTGGTCGACAACGCAAGCGACAAGACCACTGAGGCTGCATCGGGCGGCGCCGATGCCGTCGAGTCGTCGATCGGCTGGACACTGTCCGCAGAAATCGAGAAGCTCACGCTCACCGGCACGGCGGCCAACAATGGGACCGGCAATGCTGCGGCCAACACACTGATCGGCAACGCCGCCATCAACCGCCTCGATGGTGCAGCGGGTGCAGATGCGATGACCGGCGGTGCGGGCAATGACACCTATGTCGTCGACAACGTCGGCGACACCACGATCGAGATTGCCGCCGGCGGCACCGATGCAGTCGAAGCATCGATCAGCTGGACACTGGCCGCCGAAGTCGAGAAGCTCACCTTGACTGGCACGACCAATACCAACGGAACCGGCAACAGCGTGGCCAACACGCTGATCGGCAACGCGGGCAACAACCGGCTCGACGGAGCCGCCGGTGCCGATGCGCTGACCGGCGGAGCCAGCAACGACACCTACGTGGTCGACAACGTCGGCGACACCACGATCGAGGTCGCTGCGGGTGGCACCGATGCCGTCGAAGCGTCGATCAACTGGACGCTGGCCGCCGAGGTCGAGAACCTGACGCTGACGGGCACAGCCAGCCTCAACGGCACCGGCAACGCACTGGCAAACAGCCTGGTCGGCAACACGGGCGCCAACCGACTCGACGGCGCAGCGGGTGCGGACGTGATGACCGGCGGTGCAGGCAACGACACCTACGTGGTCGACAACGGCGGCGACAAGACCATCGAGATCGCCGCAGGCGGCATCGACGCCGTCGAGGCGTCGATCGGCTGGACGCTGTCGGCCGAAATGGAGAAGCTCACGCTCACCGGCACGTCGGCGAACAATGGCACTGGCAACGGGCTGGTCAACACGTTGATCGGCAACGCCGGATCGAACCGGCTCGACGGCGCAACAGGTGCCGATGCGATGACCGGCGGGGCCGGCGACGACACGTATGTGGTTGACAACACGGGCGACACCACGATCGAGGCGGCCGCTGGCGGCGCCGATTCGGTCGAGTCGTCGATCAGCTGGACGCTCGCCACCGAAGTCGAGAAGTTAACGCTCACCGGCACGGCGGCGATCAACGGCACCGGCAACGGATTGGCCAACACGCTGATCGGCAATGCCGGAGCAAACCGACTCGATGGTGGGGCGGGCAACGACAGCCTGAACGGTGGCGAAGGTCTGGATACCTACGTGGGTGGTCTGGGATCAGACACCCTCGCCGACACCTCCACGACGTCGAATGACATCTACGTCTGGGGCCGTGGCGAAGGGGCCGACACGCTGACCGACGCCGGTGGAACCGATCGCCTGGACATCCTGGCCGGGGTGACCGAAGGCCAGATCTGGCTGCGCCATGTCGGCAACAACCTGGAGCTGTCGGTCATCGGCACCGGCGACAGCCTGACGATCAATGGCTGGTATTCCAGCGCGGCAAACCGGGTCGAGAGTTTCAAGCTCTCCGATGGTCAAGCCTTGCAGGCTTCGCAGGTTCAGCAACTGGTCGATGCGATGGCCGCATTCGCGCCGCCGGCCGCCGGGCAGACCACGTTGCCTGCGAACTACCAGACCGCCTTGAACCCGGTGATCGCGCCGAGTTGGGCGTGAGCCGATGAATGTCGTGCGGCTGGACGGTTCGGCTGGCAAGCCGAACCGTGTCACCCGCCCGCAATCGGTGGCCAGATGGCCAGCACGTCGTCCTCTTTCAGCACGCGCGTGAGGCGCTCCGCGGGCTCGACGTAGACGCCATTGACCAGAACCAGATGCACCAGCTTCTGGGGCATTGCGAAGGGCTCGATGACCTGGGCGATCGTCGTGCCGTCGGCCACGTCGAGCGACACCCGGTTGCCGGTGCGCGCTTCCGGCGGGAGGTAGTCGGTCAGGCTGGCGTAGAGCTTGAAGGTGATCCTCATGCCGAGGTCACGCGGCGTGGTTCATGTTCATGCCTGCACCAGCGACCGTTGATCCTGCGCCTGCGCCCGCGCCAGGTAGGCCGACATCAGCTGCGTCGGGTCGTGCAGCAGCGTGTCCTTCCAGGGGCCGAGCGGGATGCGGCCTTCGACCAGCCCGCGCATCACGCCCACGTGATTGGTCCAGCCGATGCTGTTGCAGCCGATCATCACATCGCCGCGGAACTGCAGGCTCAGGTGCCGGCCCGCCGCGCGGTCGGTCAGCTCGACGTGCTGGCCCTGGGGGTCGCCTTCCCAGTCGCCAAAGCTCGTCGAGATCAGGCCCAGGGTGTCGAGCACGTTGATCTGCGTCACCTGCTTCAACTCGGTCGGGCGCCCGAGCATGTTCATCGCGGCCGCATAGGCCTGATCGGCGGCATTGGGCTGGATGGCGCTGACGATGGTGGTGCCGGTCACCTTGTCGTAGGCCTCGGCGCAGTCACCCGCCGCGTACACGCCGGGCAGGTTGCTCTGCAAGTGCACGTCGGTCAGCACGCCGAGCTTCGTCGCGATGCCCGAGCCCTTCAGAAAACCGATGTTGGGCTTGACGCCGGTGGCGCTGATGACCAGGTCGACCTCGAGCGTGTCTCCGCTCGACAGCCGCACCTTCAGGGCCTTGCTGCCGGGAACCGGTTCGATGGCTTCGACCTTGGTGCCGGTGTGCACGCGAACGCCCTTGGTCTGGCACCAGTCCTTGATCATGCCGCCGGCCGTCGGGCCCATCATGCGCGGCACCATGCGGTCGCCCATTTCGACGACGGTGAGCTCCACGCCGCGCACGGCGAGCGCTTCCATGATGATGCAGCCGATGAATCCGGCACCCATCTGCAGTACGCGGGCGCCCTGCACTGCACGCTGCTGGATGGCGCGCGCATCTTCGAGCGTCCAGCACGGGTGTACGCCGGGGCTGTCGATGCCGGGAATGGGCGGGCGCATCGGGCTCGAGCCGGTGGCTATAAGCAGGCGGTCGTAGCCCAGCACGCTGCCGTCGTCGAGCGTCACGGTGCGCGCGGTGCCGTCGATCGAGCGGGCACGGCCGCGCTTCAGCGCGATGCACTGCGCCTCGAAATGCCCGTCGGTGTGGCGCAGGTGCGTGCCGCTTTCACCGACGTTGCCGATCAGCAGATACGGAATCGCCATGCGCGAATACGGCGGCTCGGGCTCGTCACCGACGATGGTGATCTCGTCGTGAGGCGCGTACTTGCGGATCGTCTCGGCGGCGATGACGCCGGCGGGTCCGGCGCCCAGGATCAGGTGTTTCATGAGGGTGCCCCTTCGAACAGGAAGACGTGAGTCGGTGCCGGATTGAATTGTCGAATGGCTGCGCTCAAACGCGAAAGGCGGTTTCGCAACCGCCTTTCCACGTCGTCAAGCGCGCGGGTTCAGAGCCCCAGGCGCTCCCGGGTGTCGCTCTTCAACTGGCCATCGGCATCCCAGCCGCGCAGCTGGTAGTACTCGGGCAGCATGTCGCCGAGCCGGTTGACGTGGCCCTTGGCGCCGCCGGTCTTGGCAGGCTCGTTCAGCAGGCGCGGCGGCAACGTGTCGTCCTTCGACGTGAAGCCGGCGCGGTTGTTGAAGTCGCGTTCCATGTTCCAGATGCGCTCGCCGATCACGTTCAGGTTGTCGAGCGTGAACTCCTCGCCACAGGCCGCCGCGACCTGCGGCTGCACGTCGGCCAGCGTCCAGGCAAAGCTGGTGAAGATGCAGATGCCCGCAGCGTCGAAGGCCGCCGTTGCATCCTGGAAGGCCTTGACCAGCCCCGGCTTGCCTTCAGTCACCAGCGGATCGGTCTTGACCGGAATGCCCAGGACCTCGGACGCGACGGTGTAGCCACGAAGGTGACATGCGCCACGATTGCTGGTGGCATAGGCCAGGCCCATGCCCTGGATGCCACGCGCGTCATAGGCCGGGAACTCCTGGCCCTTGACGCTCATGCTCAGTTCGGGATGGCCGTACTTGGCGGTCAGCCGCTTGCTGCCCATGCCGATGTCCTTGCCGAAGCCTTCGCCCTTGGCCGTGATCTCGGCAAAGTGCGCCAGCGCCGCAGCCGAGCCGAAGCTGGCTTCGACACCGATCTGCTCCTTGGTCAGCACGCCCATCTCGTACAGCTCCATCACCGCGCCGATGGTGGCGCCGAAGGTGATCGGGTCCATGCCGTGCTCGTTGCACAGCACGTTGGCGTATTGCAGCGTGTCCATGTCATTGACGCCATTGGCCGCGCCCAGCGCCCAGGCCGCTTCGTATTCCAGACCGCCAGATGCGCCCCAGTACTGCGGCTTGTTCGAGACGGTGAAGTGCGACGGATCGATCTTCTGGATGCGACCACAGGCGATGGTGCAGCCGAAGCAGGCCTGATTGGTCACCAACGGCTTCTTGCCATCGCTGCCCGGCGCCGAACGCGGCGTGTGCATCGCCTCGGCCGAGATGTCCTTGGCCCCTTCGAACTGGATGTCACGGTGGTTGCGCGTCGGCAGCGCGCCCATCTCGTTGATCACGTTCATCAGCACCTGGGTGCCGTAGGTCGGCAGACCCTGCCCGGTGACCGCGTTGTCGGCGAGGATCTTCTTCTTCTCGTAGGAGACCCGCATGAATTCCTTCGGGTTCACGAGGTTGCCCACACCCAGCGTGCCGCGCACCGCGATCGCCTTCAGGTTCTTCGATCCCATCACCGCACCGACACCCGAACGGCCCGCCGCGCGGTGCAGATCGTTGATGACGGCGGCGTACAGCACGCCGTTTTCACCGGCACCGCCGATGCTGGATACGCGCACCAGCGGATCCTGCAACTGCTTCTTCAGCGTCTCTTCGGTCTCCCACACCGTCTTGCCCCACAGGTGGCCGGCGTCACGCAATTCGGCAACGCCGTCCTGGATGCACAGGTACACCGGCTTCGGCGACCTGCCTTCGAAGATCACCATGTCCCAGCCGGCGAACTTCAGCTCTGCACCCCAGTAGCCACCCGAATTGGAACAGGCGATCGCGCCCGTCAGCGGGCCCTTGGTCACCACGGTGTAACGACCGCCGGTCGAGGCCATCGTGCCGGTCAGCGGGCCGGTGGCCCAGATGATCTTGTTGTCGGCAGACAGCGGGTCGACCTTGGCGTCGATCTCCTCCACCAGGTACTTGGTGGCGAGACCGCGCGAGCCGAGATACTGCTTCGCCCAGGTCATGTTCAGCGGCTCGGATTGGACCGTGCCCGCAGTGAGGTTCACTCGAAGAATCTTTCCCGTCCAAGACATGTTGGAACTCCTGTGTTGGTTGGGTGGATCAGGCAGCGGCGCCGGGCTGCGAAGTTGCCTGGTTGCCGAGCTTGTCCGCCCAGGCCTGCATCTTCGACAGGCCGGTCCAGTTGGCATCGACGTAGGTGATGGCGCCAGTCGGACAGGCGGTCGCACAGGCGGGGTCGCCGCCGCACAGGTCGCACTTCTGGACCTTGCCGGTTTCCTGCACGTAGTTGACCGTGCCGAACGGGCAGGCGATCGTGCAGACCTTGCAACCGACGCAAGTGGACTCGCTCACCACCTTGGCGCCGGTCATCTGGTCGATCGTGATCGCCTCCACCGGGCAGGCGTGCAGGCACCAGGCTTCGTCGCACTGGGTGCAGGTGTAGGGCACCTTGCGGCCGGTGTGATGGAAATCGAACACCTTGATGCGCGACTTGCTGGGCGTGAAGGTCGCGTAGTTCTCGAACGAGCAGGCCATTTCGCACTGCAGGCAGCCAGTGCACTTGTCCGGATTGATATGGAGGGTTTTCTGCATGACGGCCTTTCGGAGGCAGATGAGGTTGCCGACTATCTTATGAAATCATCTGCCTAGGACCCGACGGAGAGAACCCAGGGGTAACCACTAGGCAACACAGGGCTCCTCGCCTGAGCCGGGGAAGGGGTGTGCCAACGCTGAACAACCTGCCGAACACCGATTCGTCCAAAATAAGGCCCCGCCAGAAAGGCTGCCGATGAACCTGCGCCCCCGATCCACCGAAACGTCGAACCGCTTCCCGGCGGCAATGGGTGCGCCGTCGGACGGCGTGCGGCAGGCCGCGATCGACGAGTCGCACGAGCGCTGCGTTGCACTCGGCCTGACCAAGACCTCCGTGCCCGAGCTGAGCCCCACACCGTTGCCGCGCCTGCTGGAGACGCGCGAGCGCCACCGCCGCCTCTACGAGCAGGCCGCGCCGGTGATGGAAATGCTGTTCGAGCAGATCGTCTCCACGCACAGCATCGTTGCGCTGACCGATCCGCAGGGCACGATCCTGCATTCGGTGGGCGACTCGGGGTTCCTCGAGCGCGCGCAGCAGATTGCACTGGCTCCAGGGGTGAACTGGTCTGAATCGACCAAGGGCACCAACGCCATCGGCACGGCGCTGTTCACCGAGACCCCGACCATCGTGCATGCCAGCGAGCACTATGTGCGCGCCAACCACTTCCTGACCTGCTCGGCCGCGCCGATCTTCGACCACGCCGGCCAGATGCTCGGAGTGCTCGACGTGTCGGGCGACCACCGCTCGTACCACGCCCACACGCTGGCGATGGTGACGATGTCGGCTCGGATGATCGAGAACCAGTGGTTCACCGACAAGTTCAGGAATGGCCTGCGACTTCACTTTCATCGCCGTCCCGACATGCTGGGCACGATGCGCGAAGCCATGGTCGCGCTGTCTCCCGACGGGAAGATTCTGGGCGCCAACCGCAGCGCGCTCGAACTGCTGGGCATCAGCGCCGCCACGTTGCGCATGCAGGGGCTGGAAGCCGTGTTCGGCATCACGCTGGCAGGGATCGTCGACCATTGCCGACGCGGCACCGACGAGCCGCTGGCATTGCCGTCGGTCTTGCGCCACGACCCGGGCGTAACGCTCTACGCGCGAGCACTGTTCAACTGGCCGACCTTGTGGCCGGTACTGACTCCACAGCCGCCGGCCGACGCCGCCAGCACCGAACGCACATCACCGGCCGCAACCACGCTGGAAGCGCAGGAAGTCGAAGCCGTGCGTCAGGCCGTCGACGCAGCCAGCGGCAACATCTCGCTGGCGGCCCGCCGGCTCGGTGTCGCACGCAACACCGTCTACCGCAAGCTGGCTAGCGCCTCCAAGACAGAGGCCTCGGAGGCCGGCTGATCTGCCGCATCAGGCAGTGGCCCTGCCCTGCGAGACCAGAGCATCGAACTCGTCATCGGTGAACAACTGCGACCGCGTCAGAAAACGCAGACCCAGCGAACCTTCGAGCGAGAACATCCCACCCCGCCCCGGCACCACATCAATGATCAGCTGCGTGTGCTTCCAATACTCGAACTGCGACGCGCTGATGTAGAAGGGCATGCCGCCGAGGTAACCGAGCAGCTTGTCCTGATCGCCGATCAGGAACTCGCCCTGCGGGTAGCACATCGGAGCGCTGCCATCGCAGCAGCCGCCCGACTGGTGAAACATCACCGGACCGTGCAGCGCCACGATGCGCCCGAGCAGATCAAGCGTCGCTGCAGTCGCGGTGACCTGCAACGGCGCTTCGGCCAGAGCGGCCTGGTCAATCAAATCGCTCAAAAGAAGCCCATCTTGTTCTCGTCGTAGCTGACGAGCAGATTCTTGGTCTGCTGATAGTGGTCCAGCATCATCTTGTGGTTCTCGCGACCGATGCCCGACTGCTTGTAGCCACCGAACGCGGCGTGGGCCGGGTACTGGTGGTAGCAGTTGGTCCACACGCGGCCGGCCTGGATGCCGCGGCCCATGCGGAAGGCCACATTGCCATTGCGGCTCCAGACGCCCGCGCCCAGACCGTACAGCGTGTCATTGGCAATGGCGAGCGCTTCTTCCTCGTCCTTGAAGGTCGTGACCGACAGCACCGGGCCGAAGATCTCTTCCTGGAAGATGCGCATCTTGTTGTGGCCCTTGAACACGGTGGGCTGCACGTAGTAGCCGCCGGCGAGATCGCCGGTCATCGTCGCGCGGGCACCGCCGGTCAGGCACTGCGCGCCCTCCTGCTTGCCCAGATCGAGGTAGCTGACGATCTTCTCGAGCTGTTCGCTCGAAGCCTGGGCGCCGATCATCGTTTCCATGTCCAGCGGGTTGCCCTGCTTGATCGCTGCCACGCGCTTGACGGCGCGCTCGATGAAACGGTCGTAGATCGATTCCTGGATCAGCGCACGGGATGGGCAGGTGCAGACCTCACCCTGGTTCAGCGCGAACAGCGCGAAGCCCTCGAGCGCCTTGTCGAAGAAGGCGTCGTCCTTGTCCATCACGTCGGCGAAGAACACGTTGGGCGACTTGCCGCCGAGTTCGAGCGTGACCGGGATCAGGTTCTGCGCGGCGTATTGCATGATCAAACGACCGGTCGTGGTCTCGCCGGTGAACGCGATCTTGGCGATGCGCGGGCTCGATGCCAGCGGCTTGCCGCACTCCAGGCCGAAGCCGTTGACGACGTTCAGTGTGCCCGGCGGCAGCAGGTCGCCGATCACTTCCATCAGCACCAGGATCGACACTGGCGTCTGCTCGGCCGGCTTCAGCACGACGCAGTTGCCGGCGGCGAGCGCCGGAGCCAGCTTCCACACCGCCATCAACAGCGGGAAGTTCCACGGAATGATCTGACCGACCACGCCGAGCGGCTCATGGAAGTGGTACGCGTAGGTCTTGTCGTCGATGGTGCTGATCATGCCTTCCTGAGCGCGGATGCAGCCGGCGAAATAGCGGAAGTGATCGACGGCCAGCGGCAGGTCGGCGAACGTGGTCTCGCGGATCGGCTTGCCGTTGTCCCAGGTCTCGGCCGCAGCCAGCATCGGCAGATTGGCCTCGATGCGGTCGGCGATCTTGTTCAGGATGTTGGCGCGCTCGGTCGGCGAGGTCTTGCCCCAGGCGGCCTTGGCGGCGTGGGCGGCGTCGAGCGCACGTTCCACGTCCTCGGCGGTCGAGCGAGGGATCTCGCAGAACGCCTTGCCGGTGATCGGCGTGATGTTCTCGAAGTACTGACCCTTCGCCGGTGCCACCCACTGTCCGCCGATGTAGTTGCCATAGCGCTTCTTGAAAGCCACAGCAGTTCCGAATTTTCCGGGTTCGAGCATGTCCATGTCGTGTCTCCAGGGATGGAAAAAACGACATTGTTCGACCCCGTCAGCGGCCTGCGAAGCGCAGGCGTTCCCTTATGACCCGACGTGCATAGCGAAGTGAGAGTGCCATCTTTTGCAGGCAAACCGGCACTTCTGTGCCGTGCTGCCACACCACTTCTCGAGTGCGGGCATGGCATCCACCGCTGCCTGCGCATTTTTGGACCAGCCGCCAATCCCCGGACGGTCGAGGTCAGGGCTTCGCGTTGGCGTTCGGAAAGAACAGCTGCTCGCCGCCGATCTTGTACGTGGCGATCGCCGCCTGCCCGTCGGCAGAGACGACCCAGTCGGCGAAGGCCTGCGCCAGTTCGGTCTTGGTGTGCGGGTGCTTGGCCGGGTTGACGACGATCACGCCGTACTGGTTGAAGAGTCTGTTGTCGCCCTCCACCAGGACGACCAGGTCACCGCGGTTCCTGAAGTTGAGCCAGGTGCCCCGGTCGGTCAACGCGTAGGCGTTCGTAGACGACGCGATGTTGAGTGTCGGCCCCATGCCGCAGCCGCATTCCTTGTAGCCAGGCACCTTGCCCGCAGGTGGGTCGATGCCGACCGCTTTCCAGAAACGCAGTTCGGCCGCGTGCGTGCCGCTCTTGTCGCCGCGCGAGATGAACGAGGCATTGCCGGTCGACAGCTTGCGCAACGCCTCGGCCACGTCCTTGCCCTTGACGCCGGCGGGATCGTCCTTCGGTCCGACGACGACGAAATCGTTGTACATGACCGGCACGCGCTTGATACCGAACCCTTCGGCAACGAATTTCTCTTCGGCGACCTGGTCGTGCACGAACAGCACATCGGCGTCGCCGCGGCGGCCGAGATCGAGCGCCTGGCCGGTGCCCAGCGCAACGACCTTGATGTCGATGTTGCGTGCCGCCTTGAAGGCCGGCAGCAGGTGCGCGAACAGGCCCGACTGCTCGGTGCTGGTGGTCGACGCCATCACGATGCTGCGTTCCTGCGCGCGGGCCGTGATCGCGCTGACGGCGACGACGGCGCTGACGAATCCACCCAGCAGCGCGCGACGTCGGATGTTCTTCAAACCCATGGCAGTTCTCCTTTTAAAAACAAGGCCGCTTCCGGCGGCAAGGTGCCGTGGAAGAAATGATCGGCATCCACATCGGCCAGCACGCGGCCGGCCTCGACATAAAGCACCCGACGGCTCAGACGCTTGACCTGGCCGAGGTTGTGCGAGCTCATCACGACGGTGATGCCCTGCGCGGCAAAGCCGTCGATCAGGTCCTCGATCTCGCGCTTGGCGCTGGGATCCAGGCTGGCCGTGGGCTCGTCGAGAAGCAACAGCTGCGGCCTCAAGGCCCAGGCCCGGGCCAATGCGGCACGCTGTTGCTGGCCACCCGACAGCGCGCGACCCGGGCGCAGAGCCTGAGCGACCAGGCCGACCCGATCCAGCGCGTGCATCGCGATCTCCCGGCGCTCGTTCGCCGACCGGCCCTGCAGGCGCAGCCCGAGCTCGATGTTGGCCAGCAGACTGTCCCGCAGCATGAACGGCCGCTGGAACACCATCGCGATGCGCGGCCCATCGGCAGCCACCGTGCGCCGCCCGGCGGACAGTGGCACCAGCCCATGGAGTGCGCGAAGCAGCGTCGTCTTGCCGGCACCGTTGGCGCCGACCAGCGCGATGCGTTCGCCCGGCAGCACCTGGAGATCGATCCGATCAAGCACCCTTCGCCCCCCGAGCGCGACGGAGGCGCCGATCAGTTCGAGGACCGGCAAATCAGGTGGCGTCACCGGCAGCGCGCTCATGCAGTTGCCAGCCGAACGTCGGATCGCAGGCGCCAGTCGCGCAGCACCGCGACCAGCGCGTTCATCAGCAAGACCACAGTCAGCAGCACGAAGCCAAGCGCCAGCGCCAGCGGCAGATCGCCCTTGCTGGTTTCGAGCGCGATCGCGGTGGTCATCACACGCGTCACGCCGTCGATGTTGCCTCCGACGATCATCACCGCTCCGACCTCCGACACCGCGCGCCCGAACGCCACCAATGCAAGCGTCAGCAGCACCATGCGTTCATCCCACGCAATGATCAGCGCGCACGCGAATCGACTTGCCCCCAGCGACTGCAACTGCTCGCCGTGATCGCGCATGGCGTCCTCGATGGTCTGGCGTGCCAGCGCCGCGACGATGGGCGTGACGAGGATCGCCTGGGCCACCACCATCGCCGACGGGGTGAAGAGGATACCCATCGATCCCAGAGGACCGGCGCGCGACAGCAGCAGGTAGACCATCAGCCCGACCACCACCGACGGCAGCGCAAGCAGTGTGTTCATCAGCACCAGCACCGCGCGGCGGCCGCGAAACTGACCGACCGCGACTGCCGCGCCGAACAGCAGGCCGGCGGTGGTGGCGATCAAGCATGCGGCTGCGCTGACGCCCAGCGACAGGCCGACGATCTTCCAGAGCTTGGGGTCGCCGCTGGTCACCAACTGAAGGATGCCGAACAGGCTGTCGAGAAAAGCTGACATGAATTCCAGATATGGAGCGGGGCTAGTACCGGCCCTTATCCTAGGACTCATCGAATCGCACGGCCCTATGAAATCGAATGCATAAGATTTCGCTCAATTACGCGCTGGTCGGCGATCGAACGACGCCTGCGGCATCCGGTACCGCAGACGCGGACGTCGGCGTTCCGGACCTGCACCATCCGTTGATGACGATGCTCGACGCGATCCATCGCAGCGGGTCGATTTCAGGCGCGGCTCGCCTGCTGACCCTGTCCTACCGGCACGTCTGGGGCGAACTCAAGCGCTGGGAAATCGAACTCGGCCACACACTGGTCATCTGGGCCAAGGGGCAACCGGCAACGTTGTCACCGTTCGGAGCCAAACTGCTGTGGGCCGAGCGCCACGCGCAGGCCCGTCTGGCGCCGCAGATCGAGGCGATGCGGGTCGAATTGCAGCGCGCATTCTCGATCGCCTTCGACGACACCGCGGGCGTGATCCCGATGTACGCCAGTCACGACCACGCATTGCCGCGCCTGCGAGAGTGGGTGCAAGGCCAGCACCGCCTGCACCTCGACATTCAATTCACAGGCAGCGTCGACGCGCTGGCCGCGCTCAACGAAGGACGCTGCCTGCTGGCCGGCTTCCACGCACTGACGGCAGCACCGTTGCGGTCACCAACGGCCCGCGTCTATCGGCCGATGCTCAAGCCGGGCCGCCACAAGTTGATCGGATTCGCTCAGCGCAACCAGGGCTTGATGCTGGCAAAGGGCAACCCGCTGAACATCCGCACACTGCAGGACCTGACTCGCCCCGGGCTGCGCTTCGTGCACCGACCGCGCGGCACCGGCACGCGCGTCGTGCTGGAAGAACTGCTGGCGGCGCAGCACCTCAAGCCCGAGCAGATCAGCGGCTTCGACCGCACCGAGCCCTCGCACCAGGCGGCGGCGGTGGTGGTCGCCAGCGGCAATGCCGATGCAGCCTTCGGCATCGAAGTCGCAGCACTCGACAACGACCTCGACTTCGTGCCGCTGGCCCGCGAGAACTATTTCCTGGTGACCCTGGCCGCCCAGCTTGAACACCCGCATGTCGCAGCGCTGCTGCGCGCGCTCCGCGAGCCGGCATGGCAATCGATCATCGAATACATTCCGGGCTACAGCGCGACCGGCAGCGGCGAGGTGCTGTCGCTGCGCGCGGTGCTGCCGTGGTGGACCTACCGCAAACCGAAGGCGTGACTCGACGAAATCTCAGCGACGCGGCACGGCAGCTTAGGTCGCATCACCGGACAGAAATGGCGACAGCAGGACATCCTGCACCCGCTGCGACACCAGAGCGCGGGCACGCTGGACGCCATCGACATCGCCGAAGCGCAATGCAGCGTCCAGCGATGCGGCTGCATCCGCGAGCTGATTCGCACCGATGCGCGCGGCGATTGCCTGCAGATCGCGCGCGAGGCGAAGGCCAGCGGCCGGATCGATGGAGCTCTGCGCGCTGGCGAAGTCCTGATTCCATGAGCCCATGAACACCCGAGCGTGCGCCAACAGGCGCTGGTAAAGCACGTGGTCGTCGTTCAGGGCCGACAAGGCCGCTGATGCGTCGATGGCATCTGACGCAGGCAACGCCGGCACAACTTCCGCGCAGGCTGTAGCCGAAGGTGGCAAGCTGCGATCGGCTGCGGGGCTGGCGGCCGGCGGCACCGCCCTGACCTGAGAACGGTGCCGCTGCCGTGACGTCAGCGCAAGAACCGCATCGATCAGACGCTGACGACTCAGCGGCTTGGTCAGGTGGGCATCGCAGCCGGCGTCGAGGCTGCGCCGCTCATCGCTCTCGAAGGCATTTGCAGTGAGCGCCACGACGGCTGTGCGCGGCCGGCCGTCCTCGGCTTCGATGCGACGGATCTCGCGCGTCGCAGCGAGGCCGTCCATGCCAGGCATCTGCACGTCCATCATCACCAGGCTGTAGCGACCACTGGTGAACTTGCCGATCGCTTCCTCGCCACTGCGAGCCATCTCGACAGCGAACCCCGTGTCGCGCAGCAGCGCCTCGGTCACGATCAGGTTCACATCGTTGTCGTCGACCAGCAGGATGGGCGGCAGGGGCGCATCGTCGTCAGCCAGGCCGGGCTGCGCGCTCGAGAGCAGTCTGGATACAGACGGCGCATCACTCGCCGCCTGCGGGCCGCAGTCGAAAGTCGGCTCGGTGCCATCGGCGGCCGATGGGGCGTCGATCGTGAAGCTGAAGGTCGAGCCCAGTCCGGGTCGGCTTTCTACCCGGATGGTTCCACCCATCAGCTCGACCAGACTCTTGGTGATCGACAATCCCAGGCCGGTGCCGCCGTACGAACGCGTCACGCCTCCATCAGCCTGCGTGAACGGCTGGAAAATCAGTTCGAACTTGCTGGTCGCGATGCCGATCCCGGTGTCGGTGATGTCGAAGCGGACTAGCCCGGACGTCTCGCGATTCGCCGCAATCGAGACTCCCCCTTGCTGAGTGAACTTGATCGCGTTGCCGACGAGGTTGACGATCGCCTGTGCCAGTCGCTGACGATCGCCTTCGATGCGCGGGCCGACGCCGTCACTGATACGCCATGTCAACGCAAGTCGCTTGACCTCGGCCAGCGGCCTCAGCAAAGCCACCTGTTCGGCCAGCAATTCGTGCAGCGAAAATGCCGATCGCTCGAGTTCGAGCTTGCCCGCCTCGATCTTCGACAGGTCGAGCAGGTCGTTGATCAGGTTGCACAGGGTCGCACCGGAACTGCGAAACACATCGACGTAGCGACGCTGCTCGGCCGACAGCTCGGTACGAGCCAGCACCTCGGCCATGCCGAGTACCGCATTCAGCGGGGTGCGGATCTCGTGACTGACACTGGCGAGAAACTCGCTCTTGGCCTGATTCGCCGCCTCGGCCACGGCGCGTTCGTGCGTCAACCGGCGATTGGCCTGCATTGCCCAGCGAAGCTGAACTGCCGCCGTGATGACGAACACGAAAACCACCACGCTCGCAGGAGTCACGAAATCGATCCACTGCCAGCCGCGCGCGAGCCACAGCAGGCCGATCGAAACGATCGTCGCCAACGTCAGCAGTGCCCATGCACCGTCGGTGGCCAGCGCCGGTCGCCCGCGGCGCCAAAGTGCAGCACAAGGCACCAGCGCCAATGCAATCAGCAGGCATTGGACGGGTGCACTGATCGGCTGCAGCACCTGCCCGCGTGCCAGCGCGCCCTGGGACATGGCGAGCAGCGAGGTGCCTGCACGCGGCCCGAGCGGGGTGATCACGTCGTCGCCCAGGAAGGCGCTGCTGCCCACATACACGGTGCGTCCGTCGATCGTCGCGCGCAGCTGCGGATCGGCCGCGGCACCGAGCGCAGCGCCCATGACACGTTCGAAGCTGAGCGTGCGCACGGAGCTGGCATTGATCGGCAACACGACGCGCGCAGCGCCCTGCGCATCGACCGGCCAGCGGTGATCGCCAACGCGTACCTCTTGCCTGGTGTGACTGAACGTGTGTGTTGCCTCGTCGATCCCGACGAGCAGTCCGGCCACCGGAAGCGATGGCAATGCCCGCGTGTCGACTTGCTGCACCAGCGGCAGCCGACGCATCCGGCCATCTGCATCGAGCGGCGTGCTGATGACGCCCAGGGCTCCGGGAAGATCCAGAGCGGCCAGCAGCGGCTTCGAGGGCAGGGACAGCCCCGGCCAGCGCGTTGCACCTGTGTTCGGGGAGGCAGGCATCGACAGGCGATCGACGTCGACAGTCGCCGTGGCGCTGTCCTCGATCGCCTGCTTCATGCCGGACGCAGCCAGCACCACATCGCCACGTTTGGCAATGGAACGCGCCAGTGCGTCGTCGCCCTCACGCGGTCCGCCAAAGACGATGTCGAAGACGATGACGCGGGCGCCGGTGTCGCGCAGAAAATCGAGCAGCAGTGCGTAGGCGTCGCGACGGAAGGGCCAGTCGCCGAGTTGCGATGCCATCGCCTGCAACGATGCGTCGTCGATATCCACGATGACAAGTTCGTCGAACTGCTGCTCAGACGCGACCCAGCGCACGCCAGCGTCGCTGATCGCTTCGGTGAGCCTTTCGTGCAGGGAGCTTTGCGCCGCCAGCCACGCAAGAAACAGCGCCAACACGGGCACCCAGGCCAGGCGGTACCAGGATTCGATCGTCGTACCGGACGGGACGGCGCTCAATCGTGCTGGGGCAGACGCCATGGCCGTGCTATTCCTCAGAGCAGCAGCAGCATCATTCCACCCGGTACCAGCCACCACCAGGGAGAGCGAGGTACGTCGATCTGCTGCACGGTGCCGAACTCCCCCTCGAAGCCATCGGCCTCGATGGTGCGGGCTCGCAGATAGTAGGTGCCCGGTGACGGGTTCTTCAGCAACGTCTGCGCAGCGTCTGTCGTCTCGTCAAGCACGACCCGTGCGAAGTCGCTGTCGGTGGCGACCTGGAAGCGCACCTTGCGGCCTCCCTCGGGCGATTGCCAGCGCAACAGCAGTCCATCAGCGCCCGGTTCCGGCGGCTCCAGCGCCGGTCTGACTGGCTCGGGCTTCTGCACATACGACTGGGCATCGCCGAATGGACCGATATCGCCATCGGCCGCGATACTGGCGACGCGCCAGTGGTAGCGGCCCGGGGGCAAGGACATGCTGAACGACGTCTCGGTCAGATCGCTGCGATCGAAGAGCGGGGTCTTGAAATCGGGGGCGGTGGCCAACTGCAGGCGGAAACGGGCTGCCGCGGTCGGGCGCGCCCAACGCAGTTCGGCTGTCGCACCGTAGGCGCTGCCGCCGTTCGCAGGTGCACTCGTGAACGGGGGCTCGGGCCGGGCGTTCAGAACGAACGTCGCGCTTGCATCCAGACCTTCGAGCGACTGAGCATCGAGCGCCCTCGCCCGCAACCGATAGCGCCCATCGGGAAGATCGGGCCAGCGCGCCGAGGATTCCGCGAACACACCGTCGAGCAGAAGCTGGTCGCTCGAGTCTTCCGCGTAGATCTGAGCGCGGTAGCCCTTCGCTCCAGGCATCGCCGGCCAGGACAGCCGCAGAGGCAGGTGCTCGAGCAGCGGTTCCACCATGCTCAGGTCCGGCGCACCGATCAGACGTTGCGGCGCAGCGATCGGACGGCCGGCCTCGGCCACGATGCCGAGGCCGGCTTCGACGGCGACCCCGCTCCGGGCCCTGTTGCCGGCGAGGCTGACTGCCTCGGTCCCGGTGGCCACCACACGACCTGCAAGTACTTCGGCGCGCGTCACTGTCGGATTCGAATCGACGCGGGTGCGGAACTCGGTGCCACGCACCCCGAGGTTGACGGCCGGGGTGCGGATCTCGAAACGGGTATCACGAGCCGGACGCGGTACCACCTGCGCATCGGCGCTGCCTCGCTCGAGCCGCAACTTCAAGCTGGGCAAAGCGGCACGACCGACCGACAGAAGTTGCACGATGGCGACTTCGCTGTCGGGCACGACCAGCAGCCGCGATCCATCGGCAAAGCGCAACGTCACCGACGAATCGGCCGCGGTGCGCACGACGTCCCCGGCGCGCAACATGCTGCCCATCGGCACGGCAACCGCCGGCTCGGACGAAGAGCGCAGCACCGTCACGTCACCGCGAACGAACACTGCCTCAGCCAGGGTCGCGGTCTTGCGCAGCCAATCGTGAGGGATACGCACCTCGCTGCCAGGGACCAGCCGCAACGGATCGGCAATGCGGTTCAGTCGTTGAAGGCGCGGCCAGTCCGAGGGGCGAACCAGATACTCGCCAGAAATGCCAATCAGCGTGTCGCCCTCGACGATGCGGTAGGACCAGACCTCCGCGGACGTGGCGGAATCGGGGGGCTGGGCGCGCGCAACCGCTGGCTTACCCAGAGCCACCGCAATCAGAAAGAGAAAGCAGCCCTGAACCGCGATCGCGAAGACCCGGTTTCGACGAGCAGTGCAACTGACGTTCATGGGGGACTTGAGAGGGTTGAGCGCCGTTCGTGAGTCCGTTCGTGTGAGCTCGCGACAGCGCCCGCCAAGGCACCCGGAATCACGGGCTGAAACGGTCATACAGGATACCCCCGCAGCGTCGCGAAGCCCCCCCCACTAAGGGGCATGGGCAGCCGCTGCTCAGGCCGAGCAGCTGCGAAAGCCGCTGAACTGATCGTCACGCTCGGGACGGTAGAAATTGCGGAATTTCGGGTGACGCAGGCGAGCACTGGTGGCGAAAGATGCGCCGCGCAGCACCTTGTGCGTGCCGAACCAAGGCTGCGAGTAGTCTCGATAAGGATCTGGACTGAACCCGGCGTAGGCGCGGAAACTGGTGGCGGTCCACTCCCAGACGTCGCCCCATCGGAATCCCCTTGCGGCTCCAGCATGCGCTGCGGCCTCCCATTCGACCTCGTTCGGCAGCCGACGGCCGGCCCAGCGGCACCAGGCATCGGCTTCGTACCAGGTGACGTGAACCACCGGTTGATGCATCGGTCGATTGACCAGGGCGCCAAAGTGCCATTGCAGTACGCCCTGCCGCAATTGATCGACGTGGCGCGGCACGCGCCGGCCCTCGCGCTGCACCCACTGCCAGCCATCCGTCGACCACCATCTCGCGTCGTCGTAGCCGCCGTCCTCGACGAATTCGGCGTACTGCGCCCACGTCACGGCCTGCGAGTCGATCTCGAATTCAGGCAACTGAACCTCGTGCGCCGCCGTTTCGTTGTCGAACACGAAGCCGTCGCCACGAGACAGCCCCAGGGTCCAGCGCATCGGCAGGAACGTCAGCGGTGGACGCTGGGCCGAATTGACCCGGCCCACCGCGGGCGCAAGCAGATCCGGTCCGAGGCCATCTCCAGTGGGAACTTTCAGGCCCAGGGTCTGCGCCATCATTGCGAAGGCCTCGCCGTGCATGTCTTCGTGGAAAAGCGCAAGTCGGTGGAAATACAGCGCCTGATCCGGATCGTCGACCGTGGCATCGATCGCATCCAGGAGGTCGAGCGTGATCTCCATCGTGTCCGCCAGGTAGTCCTTGGTGTGCTGCAGACCGGGCAGATCGAGCAACCAGCGGCTGTCGTGAGCCACGCTGGACGAGTCGTACCAGCTGTCGGCCCGCGGTTCGATCGATGCCAGCCGCACACCGGTCGGATCGCAGGCGGTGCCGCGCTGGCGCTGGACATGGCGACCGATCCAGTGCTCCTGGAACCAGGCGATGTGCCCGGCTTCCCACAGCGGCGGGTTCAGCTCGGGACGCATCGGCACGCACCAGTCCCTGGCATCGAGCCCGGCTTCGTAGACCGACAGCCAGCGCAACGTATGATTTCTGGCGTCCATCAGCGCCAGCGAAAGCAGATCCTTACCCGCGGCACGAAGCAACGGCGATCTCGGGGACCCGACGTCGTTGACCGATTTTCCCGGCACGTGTTTTTTCAACTCATCTCCAGCATCCGGCATCCCGACGTGACAGCCATGCCCCCCCGTCCGACTGTGCTGATCGCGTGCCCCGCACTGGCGGCAGCCAACAACGGCAATTGGCAGACTGCATCCCGATGGGCCCGGATGCTGAAGCCTGATTTTCACATCCGGGTGATCGACGGCTGGCACGGCGAACCCGGTGACGTGCTGATCGCGCTGCACGCCAGACGCTCTGCCGAAGCAGTCGCAACCTACTCCGCCGCGCACCCGAGGCGGCCCTGCGTCGTCGTCCTGACCGGCACCGACCTGTACCGCGACATCCGCGACGACGCCTCGGCACAAGACACGTTGCGGCGCGCCACGCAACTGGTGGTGCTGCAGGATCAGGGGCTCGCCGCCCTGCCACCCGAGCACAGGAACAAGGCAGGTGTGATCTTTCAGTCGGCACCGCGACGCCTTACTGCCCCGCCGCCGAAGCGCGCGCTGCACGTGATCTTCGTCGGTCACCTCCGAGCCGAAAAGGAGCCGCTGACGCTGCTGCGCGCCGCCTCACGACTTGCTCACAGACCGGACATCCGCATCGACCTGATCGGGGGTGAACTCGACAGTGCGCTGGCTGAAGCAGCCCGCGACGCGGAGGCAACGATGCCGCAATGCCGCTGGCTCGGCGCCCGTTCACATGCAGAGACACGACGACGCATCCAGCGCGCGCATGTGCTCGTCAACAGCAGCCGGATGGAGGGCGGCGCGCATGTGGTCCTGGAGGCCGTGCAAAGCGGGACCGCCGTTGTGGCATCACGCATCGATGGCAATGTCGGCATGCTGGGCGCGGAACATGATGGTTATTTCGAGCTGGGCGATGATGCAGGGCTGGCCGCGCTGATCGTGCGAGCCCGCGACGACGCGCCCTTCCTGGCGCGTCTGCGAGCCCAGGGTGAACAACGCTCGGCACTGTTTGCCCCGGCTACCGAACGACAACGACTGCATCGGCTGATCACTGCGGCGCTGCAAGACGCAGCAACGCATGCCGACGCTGCAAAGGACCACTGACGATGACTGCCACCGCATCCTCCGATCGCACCGCCACCCCACGTCTGACGACGCTGGCCCATGGAGGAGGCTGCGGCTGCAAGATCGCACCCGGCGTGCTCTCCCAGATCCTGAAAAGCAGCTCGGGCTTTCCGGTGCCGAAGGAGTTGCTGGTCGGCATAGAGACAGCCGACGACGCCGCGGTTTATCAGCTCAACGATGAGCAGGCATTGATTGCGACCACCGATTTCTTCATGCCCATCGTCGACGATCCCCGCGACTTCGGACGCATCGCCGCGACCAATGCCATCAGCGATGTCTACGCGATGGGCGGCACCCCGATCTTCGCGCTGGCGCTTGTCGGCATGCCGATCAACGTGCTGCCGATCGAGACCATCGCCGCCATCCTGGAGGGAGGGCAAAGCATCTGCGCCGAAGCCGGAATCCCGATCGCCGGCGGCCACACGATCGATTCGGTCGAGCCGATCTACGGCCTGGTCGTGCTGGGGCTGGTGCACCCGAGCCGCGTCAAGCGCAACGCGGATGCGCAGCCCGGTGACAGGCTGATATTGGGCAAGCCACTGGGCGTCGGGGTGCTGTCGGCTGCATTGAAGAAGGACGCGCTCGGTCCGGAGGGCTACATGCAGATGATCGCCAGCACGACGAAGCTGAACACTCCCGGCATCGCTCTGGCCCGGTTGGACGGTGTGCATGCGCTGACTGACGTCACCGGCTTCGGCCTCGCTGGCCATGCGCTCGAACTGGCTCGCGGGGCTGGCGTGCGGGCAATCATCGACTGGGCCGCGGTGCCATTGCTGGCGGGGGTGCGCGACCTTGCGGCCCAGGGCATGGTGACCGGCGCATCCGGGCGCAACTGGGCCAGCCACGGCCCACACGTCAAACTGCCCGACGGCTTCACCGACATCGACATCGCGCTGCTCAGCGATCCACAGACCAGCGGAGGCCTCCTGGTGTCGTGCAGCGCAGACAAGGTGGACGAGGTACTGGCAATCTTCAGGCTGCAAGGCTTCGCGCAGGCGGCAGTGATCGGCGAGGTGACAGACGGGCCGACAGGATTGAGCGTTCGTTGATCTGTCGACTCGACCCGACGCAAAGGATCTGAAACAAGCCCAGGGACAGCAACGCGATCACCTCGTTCGCGAACAGCGTTTGATTCGTATCCAACGCTTCAGGCCGACAGCAGATCCAGGAGGTCCATCGCGGCGTTGACGGTGTGATGGGCGCCCCATGACTCGACGGGCTCGCCCACGCCCAGATAGCCCCAGGTGACCGCCACGGTGCGCATGCCGGCGGCCTGCCCGGCCTGCACGTCCCGAAGGTCGTCTCCCACGTAGAGGCAACGCGCGGGGTCGACCTGCATGCGTCGCGCCGCCTCGAGCAGCGGCGCCGGATGAGGCTTGGAATGAGGCGTGGTGTCGCCGCCGACAAGCACCGCTGCCCGGTCGAAGAGACCGAGCGCCCGTACCAGAGGGTCGGCAAATCGCATGGCCTTGTTGGTGACGATCCCCCACGGCACCGCTCTCGCATCCAGCGCTTCGAGCAAAGGCTCGACCTGCTTGAACACGCGCGTCTGCCGGGTCATCCGCGACTCGTAGCGAGCCAGGAATTCGTCGCGAAGCTCGATGAAGGTCTCGTCGCCGGGCGCCACGCCAAAGGCCTCGCCGACCAGACCGCGCGCGCCCGAACCGACCATCGCACGCAAGCGGCCATACGGGACATCGACCAGCCCGCGAGCACGGCGCATCTCGTTGGCCGCGCCCGCCAGGTCGGGCGCACTGTCGACGACAGTGCCGTCCAGATCGAACAGGACGGCCAGGAAGCCTCGCCTCATCGCTTCACGCTTGAACTGGTGCGCAGCGCTGACGGGCTGCAACGCCGAAACGCCGATGGCCCTGCGATTTCATGCAGGCTTGCGGCAAGCGAGCATGTAATTGACGCTGGTGTTGTCGGACAACCAGTAGCGACGCGTGATCGGGTTGTATTCGAGCCCGCTGGACTCCGTCACATCCAGCCCCGCTGCGCGGCAGTGCCCCGCCAGTTCGCTAGGCTTGATGAACTTCGCGTATTCGTGCGTGCCTTTGGGCAGCAGCTTCAACACATGCTCAGCACCGACGATCGCGAACAGGAAGGACTTGAGATTTCGATTCAGCGTCGAGAAGAACAACCAACCGCCGGGCCGGCACATCGTGGCGCAGGCCCGCACCACGGACGCGGGATCGGGCACGTGCTCCAGCATCTCCATGCAGGTCACGACATCAAACTGCTCTGGCATCTCATCGGCGAGCGCTTCGGCAGACACCTCGCGGTAGTCGATCGACGGCGTGCCGGCCTCCAGCGCGTGCAGCGTGGCAACGCGCAGCGCCTTGGTCGACAAATCGATGCCCAGCACCTGTGCGCCGCGGCGAGCCATCGCATCCGACAGGATGCCGCCACCGCATCCGACATCCAGGGCCCGCCTGCCGGAAATGCGAGCGCGTTGGTCAATCCAGTCCAGGCGCAATGGGTTGATCTGGTGCAGCGGTCGGAACTCGCTTTCTGTATCCCACCATCGATGGGCCAATTCACTGAATTTGGCGAGTTCCTGGGGGTCGGCGTTCAAGGTCATGTTGGATGGTACCCAAAGAAAAACCCCGCCGAAGCGGGGTTTCTGGAAGGCAGCAGCCTCTGGGGCTTACTTGGTCTTGGTACCGACCACCTCGATCTCGACGCGGCGGTTCTTGGCGCGTCCGTCTGATGTCTTGTTGTCGGCAACGGGCTGCTTCTCGCCCTTGCCTTCGGTGTAGACGCGGTTCTTTTCGACGCCCTTGCCCACCAGATAGGCCTTCACGGCTTCGGAGCGGCGCACTGACAGAGCCTGGTTGTAGGCGTCGGAGCCGACCGAGTCGGTGTGCCCAACGGCAATGATCACTTCGAGATTGATGGAGCCGAGCTTGCTGACCACGTCATCGAGCTTGGCCTTGCCCTCGTCCTTCAACACCGACTTGTCGAAATCGAAGAATGCGTCAGCTGCGAAGGTGACCTTCTCGCTGGCGGGAGCCACCGCGGCGGCGGCCACGACCGGAGCAGCGGCAGGCGCAGCAACGGGCGCTGGAGCTGGAGCTGGTGCGACCGGAGCAGGAGCGGCGGCAGCCTTGGGGGCCGGCTTGAGAGCGCCGTCACATTCAGCCAGTGCGGTCGCAGGCGTCCAGTTGGCATCACGCCAGCAAAGTTCGTTCGTGCCGTTTTTCCACGGCAGACCGGTCACGTTGACCCAGTTGTCCACCGCAGTTTGTTGCGCGAACGCGCCGGACACCGCCAACGTCATGGCAACAGCGGCAAAAGACGATGCCACCTTGTTCAACTTAATCATGGTTTTCCTCTCGAGGGACAGTGCAATCAAATGTGCAAAAAAGGATCCGATCGGACGTCGGATTCGGGCGGCAACCAAATGCCCCGCCTGTAAATGCCAGCAAATTTAATTGTGCCATAGGGTATTCACGATGGTGCGCATCGCCCCGAAAGCGCGCCGACGATGAACCCGTTGTTGTAGTGTCACCACAACGTCCGACACCTACAATTGGTCTTTAAGGCCGTTGCGCCGTCGGACATTTCCCGCACCACTCTGCGCACAGCGCCCATTTCCCAGCATGAGTCAGTTCGCCAAGGAAACCCTCCCGATCAGTCTCGAGGAGGAAATGCGGCGCTCGTACCTCGATTACGCGATGAGCGTGATCGTCGGGCGCGCCCTGCCGGATGCACGTGATGGACTGAAGCCGGTCCATCGGCGGGTGCTCTTCGCGATGCACGAACTGAACAACGACTGGAACCGACCGTACAAGAAGTCCGCACGGATCGTGGGTGACGTGATCGGCAAGTACCACCCCCACGGTGACCAGTCGGTCTACGACACCATCGTGCGCATGGCGCAGGATTTCTCGCTGCGTCACATGCTGGTCGATGGCCAGGGCAATTTCGGATCGGTCGACGGCGACAACGCCGCGGCGATGCGTTACACGGAAATCCGGCTGGCGAAGATCGCGCACGAGATGCTCGCCGATCTCGACAAGGAGACCGTCGATTTCGGGCCCAATTACGACGGCAGCGAGAAGGAGCCGCTGGTACTCCCGAGCCGCCTGCCGAACCTGCTGGTCAACGGGTCGGGCGGTATTGCGGTGGGCATGGCGACCAACATCCCGCCGCACAACCTCAACGAGGTCGTAGACGCGTGCCTGCACCTGCTGAAAAACCCGGCGGCCACGATCGACGAGCTGATGGAGATCATCCCGGCGCCCGACTTCCCGACCGCCGGCATCATCTACGGCTTGAACGGCGTGCGCGACGGCTACCGCACTGGCCGCGGCCGCGTGGTGATGCGTGCCAAGTGCCATTTCGAGGATATCGACAAAGGTCAGCGCCAGTCGATCATCGTCGACGAAATCCCGTACCAGGTGAACAAGAAGAACCTCCTCGAGCGCATGGCCGAGCTGGTGCACGAAAAGAAGCTGGAAGGCATCAGCCACATCCAGGACGAGTCCGACAAGGATGGCATGCGTGTCGTCATCGAACTCAAGCGCGGTGAAGTACCCGAGGTGGTACTGAACAATCTGTACAAGCAGACCCAGCTGCAGGACACATTCGGCATCAACATGGTCGCGCTGATCGACAACCAGCCGAAGCTGTGCAACCTGAAAGACCTGATCGCCGTATTCCTGGAGCATCGCCGCGAAGTTGTCACACGCCGCACGGTCTATGAGTTGCGCAAGGCCCGCGAACGCGGCCACGTGCTCGAAGGTCTGGCGGTGGCGCTGGCCAACATCGACGAGTTCATCGAAACCATCAAGGCCTCTCCGACGCCGCCAGTCGCCAGGGCGGCGCTGATGAGCAAGAGCTGGGATTCGTCGATGGTGCGCGAGATGCTTGCCCGCGCCGAAAGCGAAGCGCCCGGTGGTCGCGAGTCCTTCCGCCCCGAAGGCCTGCCCAAGAACTTCGGCATGCAGGCGGATGGGCTGTATCGACTGAGCGACGATCAGGCCGGTGAAATTCTTCAGATGCGCCTGCAGCGCCTGACAGGCCTGGAGCAAGACAAGATCATCGGTGAATACAAGGAGGTGATGACGACCATCGCAGACTTGTTGAGCATCCTCGCAACGCCCGAACGTGTGACCTCGATCATTTCCGACGAACTGGCGGCAATCAAGCAGGAGTTCGGGCAGACCAAGATAGGCGCGCGACGCAGCCAGATCGAGCACAACGCGCTGGACCTTGGTACCGAAGACCTGATCACGCCGACCGACATGGTGGTCACGCTCAGTCACACCGGCTACTTCAAGAGCCAGCCGCTGGCCGAATACAGCGCGCAGCGACGCGGTGGTCGCGGCAAGCAGGCCACTCAGACCAAGGAAGACGACTGGATCGAGCAGCTGTTCATCGCGAACACGCACGACTACATCCTGTGCTTCACGAACAAGGGCCGTGTCTACTGGCTCAAGGTGTGGGAAGTGCCGCAAGGATCGCGCAATTCGCGCGGCAAACCCATCGTCAACATGTTCCCGCTGCTGCCTGGCGAGAAGGTGAATGTCGTTCTGCCACTGACCGGTGAAGCACGCACCTTCCCAGCCGAGCGATTCGTCTTCATGGCCACCGCCAAGGGCACGGTCAAGAAAACTTCCCTCAACGAATTCAGCAACCCGCGCAAGGCTGGCATCATCGCGGTCGACCTGGACGAAGGCGACTTCCTGATCGGCGCGGCCATCACCGACGGCCAGCACGACGTGATGCTGTTCAGCGACGCCGGCAAGGCCGTTCGCTTCGACGAGAACGATGTGCGGCCCATGGGACGCAACACCCGCGGCGTGCGCGGCATGATGCTGGAGGAAGCGCACAGCGTGATCGCGATGCTGGTCGCCGAAGACGAGACGCAAAGCGTGTTGACCGCGACGGTCAACGGCTTCGGCAAGCGCACCAGCATTGTCGAATACACCCGACACGGGCGCGGCACGAAAGGCATGATCGCGATCCAGCAAAGCGACCGTAACGGCAAGGTTGTCGCGGCCACGCTGGTTCGGCCCGACGACGAGATCATGCTGATCACCGACAAGGGCGTGCTGGTGCGCACCCGGGTCTCGGAGATCCGCGAACTCGGCCGCGCCACACAGGGCGTGACGTTGATCGCCCTCGACACCGGCTCCACCTTGAGCGGCCTGCAACGCATCGTCGAGAACGATGTCAGCGCCGAAGCCAGCACCGACACCCCGCCCGGCGACGACAACAGCGCGCCTCCCACCGAGACAAATTGATGAAACGAATCTTCGCACTCACCGCCCTGTGTCTTGCCCTTCAGGCACAGGCCCAGACGACCGCTGCACCTGCTGCCGCGCCGGTCTCGCAAGCCAAAAAGGAGCTCGTCCAAAAGCTGCTGGCCCTTCAACAACCGGTCTTCGAGAACATCGCCCGCAACGTCGTCGAGCGCCCTGCCGTGCAGTTGATGCAGGCAGCCGGTCAGGCCCTGCAGACGCAGATCCCCGTGGAAAAACGGGAATCCACCGGAAAGACCATCGAAACCGATGTGAAGAAGTTCGTCGAGGACTCGGTGCCTTTGCTGCGCGAACGTGCCCTGAAACTCGCTCCGTCGACCTTTGGCACCGTGTTCGAGGAGAAATTCACCGAGGACGAGCTCAAGCAGCTGATCGCCTGGACCGAATCGCCGGTGAACAAGAAGTTCAAGCAGACTCTGCCCGACGTTGAAACAGGCTTTGTCAAGAAGCTGATCGGTGAAGCGGGTCCTTTGCTCGACCCAAAGCTGCAGGAACTGCAGCAGAAGGTCCGGGCAACCTTGACTGCCAATGCGGGCTCGGCAACGGCACCTGCGGCCTCGGCACCCGCTCCTGCGCGCGCCGCCAAGCCGCCGGCAAAGGCCGCCAGCAAGTAATCGGTTCATGCATCGACCGTTCAATTTTTCGGCTGGTCCGGCCACCCTTCCTGGAGAAGTTCTGGAACAGGCGGCCGCCGAGATGCTGGACTGGCATGGCAGTGGTGTCAGCGTGATGGAAATGAGCCATCGCGGACGCGAGTTCATGTCGATCTGCGCGCAGGCCGAGAGCGATCTGCGCACGTTGCTGGCGGTGCCGAAGAATTTCCGGATCCTTTTCATGCAGGGTGGCGGCCTCGCGCAGAACGCCATCGTGCCGATGAACCTGATCGGGCGATCGAGCAGCCGGACAGCGGACTTCGTGTTGACCGGAACGTGGTCGATCAAGTCGCACGCCGAGGCGCGACGCTATGGCGAAGTGCACATTGCAGCCGGTAGCGCCGCGGCGCGCTCCACTCATCTGCCGCCGCCGTCGAGCTGGCGTACTAGCACAAGCCCTTCGTATCTGCATCTGTGCAGCAACGAAACCATCGATGGCATCGAGTTCCAGGAGTTGCCCGACCTGCGAGCACTGGGCTGCGACGCGCCGCTGGTGATCGACTGCTCGTCGCACGTCGCCTCGCGCCCCATCGACTGGGGCCGCGTCGGCCTGGCGTACGCAGGCGCCCAGAAGAACATCGGTCCGGCCGGGCTGACGCTGGTGTTCGTGCGCGACGACCTGCTGGACCACGCTCTGCCGATCTGCCCTTCGGTGTTCAACTACCGCACCGTGGCCGATCAGGGATCGATGTTCAATACGCCGCCGACCTACGCGATCTACATCGCCGGCCTGGTATTCCAGTGGCTCAAGCGCCAGACCGAATCCGGACTCTCCGGCATTGCGGCGATCGAAGCGCGAAACCAGGCCAAGGCACAACTGCTGTACGACTGCATCGACCGGTCGACGCTGTTCCGCAACGACGTCGATCCAAGCTGCCGCTCTCGGATGAACATCCCCTTCTTTCTCGCTGACGAGTCGCTGACCGAGACTTTCCTCGCGCAGGCCCGCGAGGCCGGCTTGCTGCAACTGAAGGGCCACAAGACGGTCGGCGGGTTGCGCGCAAGCCTCTACAACGCAATGCCACCGGAAGGCGTGCAGGCGCTCGTGAACCACATGCAGGCGTTCGAGGCCGCACATGGCTGACCAGCTCCCGGCACCGAATCCCGACCTGCTGGCCCTGCGCACGCAGATCGATGCACTCGATCGCGATCTGCTCGCGCTGCTGAACCAGCGTGCCTCGCTCGCTCTTGAGGTCGGCGAGGTCAAGAAGAAGGAAGGCTCGGTCGCATTCCGCCCCGAGCGCGAAGCCCAGGTGATCGACGGGCTCAAGGCACGGAACAGCGGTCCGCTTTCGTCGGACAGCGTGGCGCCGATCTGGCGCGAGATCATGTCGGCTTGCCGTGCCCTGGAGACACCGACGCGGGTCGCCTACCTCGGCCCGGCCGGCACCTTCCGCGAAGCGGCCGCGCTCGGATTCTTCGGTTCGTCGATCGTGAAGGTGCCCTGCGCCAGCATCGACGAGGTATTTCGTGCGACGACTGCCGGAGCAGCCGACTTCGGCGTCGTGCCGGTCGAGAACTCGACCGAAGGCGTTGTCGCGCGTTCGCTCGACCTGTTCCTGACGACGCCGCTGTTCATCATCGGCGAGACCAGCATCGTCGTGCGACACAACCTGCTGCGGCGCGAGAACACCCTCGCCGGCATCGAGGCGGTGTGCGCACATCCGCAGGCGCTGGCGCAATGCCACAACTGGCTCGGCAACCACCTGCCGAATGCCGAGCGCAGGCCGGTATCCAGCAACGCCGAAGGTGCGCGCCTGGCCAGCCTCGACCCGCGGCTGGCTGCAGTGGCGAGCGACCGGGCAGGCAGCGAATTCGGCTTGCACATCGTGGCGCCGGCGATCCAGGACGATGCCCACAACCGCACCCGTTTTGCGGTGGTGACGAACCCGCAGCGCCATCCGCAGCCGCAGGCATCCGGGCACGACTGCACGAGTCTGGTGGTGTCCGTGGCGAACAGGCCCGGGGCCGTCTACGACATGCTGATGCCGCTGAAGACCCACGGCGTGTCGATGAGCCGGTTCGAGTCGCGTCCGGCCCGTTCGGGCCAGTGGGAGTATTACTTCTACATCGACGTGCAGGGCCATCCGAGCCAGCCCGAGGTGGCACAGGCGCTGAAGGAATTGCGAGGTGTGTGCGCATTCTTCAAGCTGCTCGGCACCTATCCGATCGACGTCCACTGATCACACCCGCAGGATGTTCAATCAACTCGGTGTGATCGGCTGCGGCCTGATGGGCGGATCGTTCGCGCTCGCGCTGCGACGCGCGGGGCTGGTCAAGCGCGTGGTCGGCTACAGCAAGTCACCATCGACCACCGAGAAGGCCAGGCGCATGGGCGTGATCGACCAGGCCGCCGAATCAGCGCTGCTGGCCGTGTCCGGGTCGGACATCGTGCTGATGGCGGTACCGGTGGCGGCCAGCGAAGCGACGTTCCGCGCGATCCGCAACCTGATCGAACCCGGCATGCTGCTGATGGATGTGGGCTCGACGAAGCGCGACGTCGTCGACGCAGCGCGACGGGTTCTCAAGGACCGGCTGCCGAACTTCGTGCCCGCGCACCCGATCGCGGGCAAGGAGGTCGCCGGCATCGAACACGCCGACGCCACGCTGTACCAGGGTCGCCAGGTCATCCTGACACCGCTGCCGCAGACGCTGCCCGATCTGATCCAGAAAGCCACCGACGCATGGTCGGCAGTCGGCTCGCAGGTGCTGCGCATGACGCCCGAGAACCACGACGCCGCCTTCGCCGCGATCAGTCACCTGCCCCACCTGCTGGCCTTCGCCTACTTCAACGGGGTGGCCGGACAGCCGGCCGGTCGAGATTTCCTTTCGCTGGCCGGGCCCGGATTCCGTGATTTCACACGCATCGCAGCGAGCGATCCGACGGTCTGGCGCGACATCCTGCTGGCCAACCGCGAGGAGCTTCTCAAGCAATCGAAGCAGTTCCGGCAGGCGCTCGACGCAATGGAATACGTGATGACCAGCGGCAACGCCGAAGCACTCGAGGAACTGATCCGCGCTGCATCGACTGCGCGCGCCGGCTGGGCGATGAACTCCGGCAAGGTCAACCCGCCGCGCTGACGACGGCGCGACCTGGCGGATGCAGACGCGGCGTCTGTGTCCTGCACACTTCGAGAGATTCTTCCTTTTCCACGATGTACGCCATTCCATTCCTCGACATTCCACCACTGCTGCGGGCCAGCGGGACCGTGCGCCTGCCCGGCTCGAAGAGCATCTCCAACCGCGTGCTGCTGCTGGCCGGCCTCAGCGAGGGCACGACAACGATCCATGACCTGCTCGATTCCGACGACACGCAGGTGATGCTGGCAGCATTGCGCACGCTGGGCTGCGGCGTCGAACCCGTCGATGGCAGCCTGCGCATCACCGGGCTCGGCGGACGCCTGAGCGTGCGCGAGGCCTCGCTGTTCCTCGGCAATGCAGGTACTGCGATGCGACCTCTGACCGCTGCGCTGGCGATGCTCGCCGCCACGCAAGGCGGCACGTTCGAGCTGAGCGGCGTGCTGCGGATGCACGAGAGGCCGATCGCCGATCTGATCGATGCGCTGCGCCCGCTGGGCTGCCGCATCGACTACCTGGGTCGGGACGGTTACCCGCCGTTGCGGTTGATGCCCGGCTCCCACGACCTCGACCTGTCTGCCCCCATCCGCGTGCGTGGCGATGTGTCCAGCCAGTTCCTCACGGCGATGCTGCTGGCGCTGCCGCTGCTGACCGAACACCAGGAGGCCGTCGTCGAGATCGACGGCGAACTGATCTCGAAGCCGTACATCGAGATCACGCTGAACCTGCTGGCACGCTTCGGCATTTCGGTGCAGCGCGACGGCTGGCAGCGTTTCGTCATCCCGGCCGGCAGCCGCTACCGGTCACCTGGCAGCATCCATGTCGAGGGAGATGCGTCGTCGGCGTCCTACTTCATCGCGCTCGGCGCCATCGCCTCGACCGACGCGCCGCTGCGCATCGAGGGCGTCGGCACCGACTCGATCCAGGGCGACATCCGCTTCCTCGATGCTGCGCAGGCCATGGGCGCGCATGTCACCGGCGGCGCCGGCTGGATCGAGGTGCGGCGCGGCCGCTGGCCACTGGCCGCGATCGACCTGGACTGCAACCACATTCCGGACGCGGCGATGACGCTGGCGGTGATGGCGCTTTACGCCGACGGCCCGAGCCGCCTGACCAATATCGCCAGTTGGCGCGTCAAGGAGACCGACCGCATCGCGGCCATGGCGATCGAACTGCGCAAGCTCGGCGCGGCCGTGGTTGAAGGGCCGGATTTCATCGAAATCACCCCGCCCCTGCAATGGACACCAGCGTCGATCCACACCTACGACGACCATCGAGTGGCGATGTGCTTCTCGCTGGCGGCCTACAACGCGCTGGCCGAGCCCAAGCCGGCGAATCCCGTCGCCGTGAGGATCCTCGATCCGAAATGCGTCGGAAAGACCTTTCCCGACTACTTTGAAGCACTTTTCTCGGTGGCAGGCACCGAGCCGGAGTGGATCCCCGTGATCACCGTCGACGGACCAACCGCCTCGGGCAAGGGCACGGTCGCGAGTGCCCTGTCCGAGCGACTGGGGTACCACGTCCTCGACTCGGGCGTGCTGTACCGGGCCACCGCGCTGGCGGCGATCCGCAGCAGCGTCCAGGCCGACGATGATTGCGGGCTGGCTGCGCTGGCCGAGAAGCTGGATCTGGGCTTCGAAGCCGGCGCGATCCGCCTGGGTGGCACCGATGTCACCGCCTTGCTGCGCGACGAGAACGTCGGGGCGCTCGCTTCGCGAATTTCGGCCCTGCCCACGGTGCGGCAAGCCCTCATGCGGCTGCAGTATTCGTTCCGGCGCCTGCCCGGACTGGTGGCCGACGGGCGCGACATGGGCACCGTCGTTTTCCCTGACGCCGATCTCAAGATCTATCTGACGGCCAGCGCCGAAGCGCGGGCCCGGAGACGGTACCAGCAGTTGGAGGCCGCTGGCGTTTCGACTACACTCGCGGGCTTGCTCGCAGGTTTGCGGGAACGTGACGCGCGGGATCAAAACCGAGCCGTCGCCCCCCTGAAACCAGCGGCAGATGCGGTGCTTCTGGACAACTCGGCGCAGACCATCGAATCGACGGTGGACGCGGTGAAAGACCTCTGGGAGCAGCGCAGGCCGTTCGCCTGATCGCAACGGCTCTGGCCCGGCGCCTTCCCTCCGTACCGTCCCAGGTGCACCGAGGCGCTGGTTTTCGACAACCCAACCCCGCAGCCCCGGCTGCACCGGAAACACCCCATGTCACAACCCCAAACTGCCACCACCGAAGGCGGCGAATCGTTCGCCGACATGTTCAACGAATCGCTGACGCGCTCCGAAATGCGCATGGGCGAAGTCATCACCGCTGAAGTGGTGAGAGTCGAGCACAGCTTCGTGGTGGTGAACGCAGGCCTCAAGTCAGAAGCCTACGTGCCCATCGAAGAATTCAAGAACGACCATGGCGAGCTCGAAGTCCAGGTCGGCGATTTCGTATCGGTCGCGATCGACGCGGTCGAGAACGGCTATGGCGACACCATCCTGTCGCGCGACAAGGCCAAGCGCCTCGCGTCCTGGCTTTCCCTGGAAACCTCACTGGAATCGGGCGAGTTCGTCACCGGTACGGTGAACGGCAAGGTCAAGGGCGGCCTGACGGTGCTGGTCAACGGCATCCGCGCCTTCCTGCCGGGATCGCTGCTCGACACGCGTCCGGTCAAGGACATGAGCCCGTACGAGGGCAAGACGATGGAGTTCAAGGTCATCAAGCTCGACCGCAAGCGCAACAACGTCGTGTTGTCGCGCCGCGCTGTGGTCGAAGCCTCGATGGGCGAAGAACGCGCCAAGCTGCTGGGCACGCTGGCCGAAGGCGCCATCGTGACCGGCGTGGTCAAGAACATCACCGAATACGGTGCGTTCGTCGACCTCGGTGGCATCGACGGTCTGCTGCACATCACCGACATGGCATGGCGTCGCGTGCGTCACCCGAGCGAGGTGGTGCAGGTCGGCCAGGAGCTGCAGGCCAAGATCCTGAAGTTCGACGCCGAGAAGAACCGCGTCTCGCTGGGCATCAAGCAGCTGGGCGACGATCCCTGGCACGGCGTTTCGCGCCGCTACCCGAACAGCACCCGCCTGTTCGGCAAGATCACCAACATCGCCGACTACGGCGCGTTCGTCGAGATCGAGCCGGGCATCGAAGGCCTGGTGCACGTCTCGGAAATGGACTGGACCAACAAGAACGTGGC